>CAZOTT010000001.1:0-82687 GCA_964582785.1 uncultured Acidobacteriota bacterium
TGCTCGTCTGCTGGGTGGCGGCGGTCGCCGCGGGGGGCGTGCGCCTGCTCCGGCACGCCCGGCACGGGGAGCGGGCCCTGACCCTGGGCCTGGGCTGTTCGCTCGTCGCCCTCGCGATCCACGAGTTCATCGACTTCTCCCTCCAGCTTCCCGGGGTCGCCGTCCCGGCCGCGATCGCCGCGGGGGCCTTCCTCGCTCCCCTGGGGTGGGGCCCGGGCCGCGGAGGTGGTTCCCGTTCCCGCGCCCCCTGGACCGGCGCCGTCGGCCTCGCCGGCGCGGCCCTCCTGCTCGCCGCCCTCGCCACCCACGCCGGGGCCCACCCCCGGCTGGCGGTCGGCCGCCTGGGTGCGCCCTCCCTCGCCGATCCCGGCGCGCTGGTCGCCCATGCCCACCGGCAGGTGGTCCTGGCCGTCCGCCGGGGTGTCCGGGAAGGAGCACCGGCGCGTCGGCGGCTGCTTCCCCGGGCGGCCCTCGCCCTCCGCCTGCTCCGGGTCGCCGAGGTCGGCGCCCCCCTCCGCCCGGCGGTCCGCCGGGAACTGTGGGCGGCGGCCCAGGCCTGGGCCCACCTGCGGCCCCCGGGCACGCCCCTGCCCCCGGGGTTCGCCCCGATCACCCGGGCCTGGTTGCTCCGGGCGGAACAGCTCGCCCCGGTGGACCGGGCCAACCTCCTGGCCCTGGCCAGGACCTGGCTGGCGCTCCGGGACCGGAAGGAGGCCTTCCGGGTCCTCCGGAAGTTCCTGCGGCTGGCGCCGGCCCGGGCCGCGGAGGCCTACGACCTGCTCGGGGAGGCGGCGTCCGACCTGGGAACCCTGATGGAGGCGACCCCGAACACCCCGGACGCGGCGTACCGTCTCGCCCTCTGGCTGCGGCGGCGCCGGGACCGGAGCGGCGCGCGGATCGTGCTCGAGCGGGCGGTCGCCCGGTACCCGGACGAGCCGCGCCTGCGACGCCTGCTGGCCGTCACCCTGGCCGACCAGAAGCGGTACGGAGACGCGCTCCGCCAGCTCGCCGGGCGTCCCCTCCCGGCCGACCCGTTGGAACGCCGGGCCTGGCTCTCCACCCTGGCGATGCTCCACGCGGTCACCGGGGACGGCGGCGCCCTCGAGGAGGACTGCCGGCGCCTGCTGGCCGCCGGGGAGGATCCCCGCATCGTCTCCCTCGCCCGGGCCCGGTTCGCCATCCGGCAGGGACACCGGTCCGAGGGAATCCGGCTCCTGTCGGAAACCCTCGCCGCCCCCGGCCCGCCCCTGCCGCGCCCGCGCCGGCTCGAGATGCTCCTCGTCCTGGGGAGCGCCCTCCGGGCGGAGGGACGCAACCGGGAAGCCCTCGAGGCCTACCGGGAAGCGCGCCGGCTGGCCCCGGATCACCCGGCGGTCCGGTCGTTCTTCCGCCGGCTCCACCGGGTCGCACCCGAACGAAACGAACGCTCCCGGTAAGCCGGCCCTCGTCGTACCTTGTGGGGAACCGAGGCACGTTCCGTGTCCCCCGAGAGGTGAGCCATGAGACCCGTCCGCCTTCCGTCGTTCGTCCTCTGCCTCGCCGCCCTCCTGCTGCCCGCGACGGCCGCCCCGTCTCCCCCCGCCCAGGTGGAGGTCCGTCCCGACCTGGTCCGGCTGACCGTCGATTTCCCGGCGCCCACGTTCCGGGCGGGACCGACCGGGGAGCAGGTCCGGGTCGGAGACCTGCCCCTGCGCGCCCTGCGTCCGGGGACGCCGCTGCTCCCCGAGGCGACCTTCACCGTGGTCCTGCCCCCGGGCCGGGAAGTGGAGCGGGTCGAGGTGCAGGGTGAACCGGATCCCGCCCCGGGTCACCACGACCTGGCGTGGGGCCGCAGGCCCCGGCCGATCTGCCTGCCGGGCGGGAACGACACTCCCCGGGACGACTCGGTGTACGGCAGCCCGGCGCCCTGGCCCGCCGGGCCGGTCACCCTGGCGGGGGACGGCTGGTTCCGGGGCTGGCACCTGGTGTCCCTCCTGGTCCACCCGGTCCGGGTCCTGCCCTCCACCGGCGCGGTGGAGAGCTGGGGACGGATGACCGTGCTCCTGCACCTGCGCCCCGCCGCGAAGCAGCGCGCCCACCTGGCCCCGCGGGGGCTGCCCCGCGACCTCGAGGAACTGGGACACATCGCCGTCAACCCGGCGACCGCCCTCGACTACCCCCTCCCCGCGAAGTCCACGGAACGCGCCACCGAGCCCTACATGATCATCTGCCCGCAGAGCCTCCGGGACGCCTGGCAGCGCCTGCTCGACCACCGCGCGGCCCACGGCATGCCGGGCCGGATCCTGACCGTCGAGGAGATCGAAGCGAACTATCCCGGCACCGACCTCCCGGAGAAGATGCGGGAAGCGATCCGGGAGGCGTACCAGGAACGCGGAACCACGTTCGTGCTGCTGGGCGGGGACGACCAGGACGGGAGCACGCGCCTCGTCCCCTACCGGGGTTGCCTCCTGGACGCGGGAGGTTACCGCTACACCGACGCCCCCTCCGACTACTACTTCGGCGGCCTGGACGGCAACTGGAACGACGACGGGGACGACGTCTGGTGCGAACCGGACGAGATCGACTACTACTCCGAGGTCCACGTGGGCCGGGCGACGGTCGATACCGTCGACGAGGTGAACCGCTTCATCGACAAGGTGATCCTCTACGAGAAGGGGCTGCCGGACGAGCGGCGCCGGGACCTGGTCTTCATGGGAGAGAGCCTGGACAGCTCCACCTGGGGGGGCGACTCCAAGGACGAGATCGCCGCCCTGATCCCGCAGGACGAGTACGAGATCCAGAAGCTCTACGACCGGGACGGAACGTTCTCCTCCCAGGCGGTGAAGGATGCCCTGAACCGGGGTCCCCACCTGACCAACCACCTGGGGCACTCGAACGACGGCTACGTCCAGGGCCTCTACCGGTCCGACGTGGACAACCTGCACAACGAGACGCCCTTCTTCTCGTACAGCCAGGGGTGCGACGCCGGGGCCTTCGACGAGAAGTTCTCCGGGAGCGCCGAGGCGGTGTCCGAGCACTACATCTTCGCCGAGCACGCCGCCTTCGGTGTCGTGATGAATGTCCGCTACGGCTGGTACGAGAGTGGCTCGACCCACGGGCCCAGCCAGTACCTGGACTACGAGTTCTACGATGCCCTGTTCACCGAGAACCTGGAGACCCTCGGCGAGGCGAACGACGATTCCCGGTACGACAACGCGCCCGTCGCCCAGACCGACGAGTACCGCCGCTGGTGCTTCCTCGAGACGAACCTGCACGGGGACCCGGCCACGCCGGTCCAGGTGGGGGCCCAGCTCCGGCACGTCGACCACCGGGTGATCGAGGACGACCCGCGCTACGGCAACGCGGACGGGAACCCGGATCCCGGCGAGACGATCCGCCTCGCGGTAACCCTGGAGAACCGGCGGGACACGACCGCGACGGACGTCGAGGCCTGGCTTTCCTCCAGCACTCCCGGGGTCACGGTCCACGACGACCACGCGAACTGGGACGACATCCCGGGCCACGGGCAGCGGGAGAACCGGCCCCCCCACTTCACGGTGACCCTCGACGTCCCGTGCGGCACGTACGCCAGGTTCACCCTGGAGGTCCGGCACGACGACGGCAGGATCGACCGGTCGTCCTTCTCCCTGCTGGTCGGGACCCGGACCCACGACGTCCTGTTCGCCGACACCTTCGACGACGACCTCGGGTGGACGGTGACCGGGACCTGCTCCGACGGCGCCTGGGAGCGGGGGGAACCCCGGGGAACGACGAACGACGGTGAAACGGCGAACCCGGACGAGGACAGCGACGACGAGGGAACGTCCTGCTACGTGACGGGCAACCGGGGCGTCTCGGCCCGGGACGACGACCTGGATAACGGCACGACGATCCTGACCAGCCCCTCCCTCGACGCCTCCGGCTACCTGGACCTGCGCCTGTCCTGGGCCCGCTGGCTGTACCTCTACCCCGAGACGACACCCCCCTCGAACTACCTGGCGGTGGAGGTCAGCGACGACGACGGGGCCACCTGGCGGGAGGTCGAGAAGGTCACCGCGAGGGAAACCCCCTGGGTGCGCCGGTCGGCCCCCCTCGAGGACATGCTCTCCCTCGGGCCCGGCCTGCGGGTGAGGTTCATCGCCGAGGAGATCCCCGGGGCCGTCGGGGACCCGGTGGTGGAGGCGGGGGTCGACGACGTGCGGCTCGAGGGCACCCGGGCGGAGTGCGGGGAATACACCCCCGGGGAGGAACGGCCCCCGCTTCCCGTGGGCGACACCCTGCGGGTCACCCGCCCGGACCCGGACGTCCGGCTCACCTGGGAAGACCCGGGAGCGGATGCCGGCCACGACCCGGCGCTCTTCTACGTGGTCGATCACTCCGGCCGGCCGGACGGCGGCTTCGACCAGGCCGCGGAAGTCACCCGCCTCGAGTGGATCGACCGGGACCAGGGTCGGCTGGCCGGCAACTGGTTCTACCTGGTGCGCGCCCGGAACCGCGGGGGGGACGAGACCCCCTGACCGACGGGCCGCCGCCCGGGCGCCGAACGGTCCGCTCGCGTCCGGCAGCGGCCCGGGGCCCGGTGCGACCCCTCCCATCCCGGGAAGGCCCGCCACCCCCGCGGGTCCCGCCGGGGCCGCGGGACCGGGTCCGGCCGGTCAGGCTCCGCCGGCCCGGCGCTCCGCGTCCCGTCCCGCCCCGGGAGCGGCCGCGCGGTCCCGCACGGCCTGGCGGCGGCGTTCCTCGGCCTTGCGGTAGTAGCCCTTCCGGTAGTGGTAGTACCGGTAGTAGCTGCCGGAACGCTCCTCGGCGACCTCGCCGTTGAGGATGCAGCCCAGCATCCGCGCCTGGACCTTCGCCAGCAGCTCCCGGGCCTGGCGGACCGCGTCCTTCGGGGTCTGGAGGGCGCGGGCGACGAGGATCACCCCGTCCACCGCCGGGACGAGGTTGAACGCGTCCGCGAAAACCAGGATCGGGGGCGTGTCGACGACGACGAAGTCGAACCCGTGCTCTCCCCGCAGGCGGCCGAAGATCTCCCGGATCCGGTCCGGGTGCAGGAGCGTCGCCGGGTCCGGCGGGCACGGCCCGCCGGGCACCAGGGAGAGATGGGGGTACGGGGTGGGGAAGACCACGTCTCCCAGGTCCAGGGTCCCGGCGATCACGTTGGTGATGCCCCGGTCCTTCGGGGCCTTGAAGACCCGGTGCAGGCGGGGATGCCGCAGGTCGCAGTCGATCAGGACCACCCGCTGCCCGAAGGCGGCGAGGGTCCGGGCCAGGTTCGCGGAGATCGTCGACTTCCCCTCCCCGGGCAGGGCCGACCCGACGAGGAGCACCCGGGGCGGATCGCCCGGCTGGCTGAGGAGCAGGGCGGACCGGATCGCCCGGAACGCCTCCTCGGCGTCGTGGTTGCGCGCCGCCATCACCGGCGTCGTCGTCGACTTCCTGCGGGAGGAGAAGACGAGCCGCGGGCGGGCCACCTCGACCCGGGGGATGCTCCCGAGGAGGGGCAGGCCCGACAGGTCGGCGAGCTGCTGCGGACCCCGGATCTTGTTGTCGAGCGCCTCGGCGAGGAACGCCGCCGCCACGCCGAGGAAGAGGCCGAAGGCGAGGCCGAGGGCGAGGTTCAGCTTGACCCGCGGCACCGCCGGCTGCGCCGGCGGCCGGGCATGGTCGACGATCTTGACCTGCCGCTGCAGCACGTCCTGCAGGTCGGCCGAGAGGGCCACCTCCTCGCGGCGGGCGAGCAGCCGGTCGAGCACGGCCTTCTTCTGCTGGTACTCCTGCCGCAGCTTCTCGAAGGTGCCGGCCCGCTGCTGCATGTCCGCCGTGCGCTGGACCTCCCGGTCCAGCAGCCCCTGCAGGTGGGAGACGTTCTCCTCCGCGAGGTTCAGGTCCGCCCGGGCGCTCTGGAGGGCCTCCCGGTAGAGGGACCGGATCTCGCGGTTCATGTTCTCCTCGGTCTCCCGGATCGCCGCCTGGAGTTCCCGGAGCCGCGGCCAGCCGGGCCCGACCCGGCCCTCGAGTTCCGCCAGTTGCCGGCGCATCTCGGCCAGGTCCTCGCGGTACTTCAGGATCTGCGGGTTGTCCCGCACCTCGGGGATCGAGAGGGGTTCCGCCGACTCGTAGGCCCGCAGCTTCGCCCGCGCCCGGGCCCGCTTCGCCTTGGCGTCGGTCAGCATCGCGTCCAGCTTCTCGAGGCGCGTCTTCCCCATCTCCGCCCCGCTCGCGGGGAGGACCGTCCGCAGCTCCTTCCGGACCCTGGCCAGCTTCTTTTCCAGGTCGAGGACCTCCGCCTGGGCCTCTTCGATCGCGCGGGAGAGGAAGTCGGACGCCCCCTTGCGCGCACCGACCCCGGCCTCGACGAAGAAGTCCCGGTAGGCCTCGATCACGGCGTTGACCACGTCGGCCGCCACCTCGGGCGACGGGTGCCGGAAGGAGACCTTGACCACGTTCGAGTACTCCAGCTGCTCGACCTTGATCCGCTCGCGCAGCCAGCGGGCCAGGGCCTCGTCGGCGGGCGGCTCCCGGTCCGGGTCCCCGTCGTCCGCCAGCGAGGCGAGCAGTTCCTCCCGCACGCCGTGGTAGTCGAGGGCCCGGCGCAGGATCGCCGGGTCCTTGATCAGGAGGTACTGGGTCTGGTAGAAGCGCTGGATCTCGAACTCGTTCCAGACCGTCGGGACGACGTCCTCCGTGTTCAGCACCTTGGGAGTCGCCCGCTCGATCAGGACGCGGGCCGACGCCTCGTAGAGGGGCGTCCGGAGGAAGGTGACGAGGCCGGTCAGCAGGAACACTTCCGCGGCGATCGCGATCACCAGCCAGCGCCGCTGCCACAGCAGGCGCTGGACCGCCGCCAGGTTCCACTCCGCCGCCTGGTCCATGCCGGTTCCCGGCCGCTTCTCTTCCATCGGCACTCCCTTCCGGCCCGTTCACCGGGCCGCGGGCGCACGAACCCCGCGCTTTGGCGAAAGATAACGCACCGGGCCGTCCGCGGGCAATGCCCGCCGAACCCGGGACGGTTCCCGTGAACGGGGGAAAACGTCAGCGGAGCACGTCCTTGACCCGGTCCACGTGCCGGCGGGGCGCCACCAGGACGCCGTGGGGACCCGTGACGACCACCAGGTCGTCCCCCGCGGCCGGCGGCAGGACGACCGCCCGGTTCCCCACGGGGCTCCCGGCGGTGACGTCCACGACGATCCCCCGGCCCCCGCCCCCGGCGGGCAGCAGCCGCGCCGGGCCCGCGTCCTCCCGCGCGATCAGGTCCAGGACCGTCTCCCAGCTCCCGACGTCGTCCCAGCCGGCGTCCAGGGGGACGGCGACGATGTCCCCGGCCCGTTCGAGGAGGGCGGTGTCGATCGGGGCCCGGGGCATCTCCTCCCACGCCCGCCGGTCACCCCGGGCCGACCACGCCTCCACCGGCCGGGCGATCTCCGGCGCGTGGCGCTCGAGAGCCCGCCAGAACGCGTCCGGCCGCCAGAGGAACATCCCCGCGTTCCACGCGAACCTCCCGCTGGCGAGGAACCGCTCGGCGGTTCGCCGGTCGGGCTTTTCCGTGAACCGCACCACCCGCCGGCGCCGGCTCCCGGGCACCGGGGCGTCCAGCTCGATCCAGCCGAAGCGGGTGGCGGGCCCGGCCGGGCGGATCGCCAGCAGGACGAGATGGCCCTCCGCGGCGGCGGCCGCCGCCTCCCGGATCGCCGCCCGGAACGCCTCCTCGTCGGCAACCCGGTGATCGGCCGGAAAGACCCCGACGACCCCCCGCGGATCCTCCCCGAGGGCCTGCCGCATCGCGAGGGCCACCGCCCCCGCCGTGTCCCGGGGGGACGGCTCCTCCCGCAGGTCCCCGTCCGCGAGAAGGGGTTCCGCCTCGACGAGGCGCCGGCCGATCGCCGCCTCCGCCTGGAGGACGACCCGGCCGGCGAGGGGAACGACCCTGTCGAGGGTCGCGCGCAGGAGGGTGCGGCCGCCCCCGCCCAGGGGCAGCAGGGGCTTCGGCAGCGCGGGCCCCGTCCAGGGCCAGAGGCGCAACCCGCCCCCCCCGGCGAGGATCACCGCGCGGGCGAGGGGACGATCCATCGGTCAGGAATGCTCCCGGCGGTACCAAGCGACCGTCCGCTCCAGCCCCTCGTCCAGGCCCACCCGGGGTTCGTAGCCGAGGAGCCGGCGGGCCTTGCCGATGTCGGCCAGGGAGTGCCGGATGTCCCCCGGGCGCGGGTCCCCGTGAACCGGCGGGATCTCGCGACCGGTGATCCGCCCCAGGCGCCGCGCCAGGTCGAGCAGGGAGATCCGCTCGCCGCACGCCACGTTGTAGGCCTCCCCGCAGGCCTCGTCGGGAGCCTCCGCGGCGAGCAGGTTGGCCCGGACGACGTTCTCGATGTAGGTGAAGTCCCGGGTCTGCTCCCCGTCCCCGAAGATCGTCGGAGCCCGGCCGGCCAGGAGGGCCGCGGTGAACTTCGGGATCACCGCCGAGTACTCCGACGAGGGATCCTGGCGGGGGCCGAAGACGTTGAAGTACCGCAGCGCCACGGTGCCGAGGCCGTAGAGCCGGTGAAAGAGCCGGCAGTAGGTCTCCGCCGCGAGCTTGTCCAGCCCGTAGGGGGAGATCGGGTCGGGACACATCGTCTCCACCTTCGGCAGGGTGGGAGACTCCCCGTAGAGGGACGAAGAACTGGCCATCACGAACCGCTTCACCCCCAGGTCCCGCGCCGCGAGGAGCAGGTTCAGGGTCCCGTCCACGTTGACCCCGTGGGAGGTCAGCGGGTCCGCCACCGAGCGGGCGACGGAGGGGATCGCGGCCTGGTGGAGGACCACGTCGCAGCCCTCGACCGCGCGCCGCACGGTCTCCCCGTCCCGGATGTCTCCTTCCAGCAGCTCGAAGCGGCCACCTCCCGCCGCCGCCCAGCCCTCCGCCCCGGCGAGGTTTTCCCGCCGCCCGGTGGCGAAGTTGTCGATCACCCGGACGTCGTCTCCCCGCCGGAGGAGCGCCTCCACCAGGTTCGAGCCGATGAAACCACCGCCGCCCGTCACCAGGACCAACACGCGCCCGTCCTCCCTCGCCGGCTCAGCGCCCGACCGCGACGTAGCGGAAGCCGCGGGCCGCCATGTCCTCCGGCTCGTACACGTTCCGCAGGTCGACCACGAGCGGCTGGGCGAGCAGGCCCTTCAGGCGCTCGAGATCGAGGTTGCGGAACTGGTTCCACTCCGTGGCGATCACCAGCACGTCCGCCCCCGTGGCCGCCTCGTACTCGTCCTCGCAGCAGACGCCGGCGTACCCGGCGGCCCGGGCGGTCTCCATCGCGGCCGGGTCGAAGGCGCGCACCGTCGCCCCCGCTTCGGCCAGGAGGGCCGCGATCTTGAGGGCCGCCGATTCCCGCACGTCGTCCGTGTTCGGCTTGAACGAGAGCCCCAGGAGGGCCACCGTCTTCCCGGCGAGTTCCCCGCCCAGGGACCGCCGGATCTTGTCCACCATCCGGCCCGGCCGCGCGTCGTTCACGCGGACCGCCGCCTCGACGATCTCCAGCCGGGCCCCGTGTTCCTGCGCCGTCGCGAGGACCGCCCGGGTGTCCTTGGGGAAGCACGACCCGCCGTACCCCGGGCCCGGGTGGAGAAACTTCGGCCCGATCCGGCGGTCGAGGCCCATCCCCTTGGCCACGTGGTGCACGTCCGCCCCCACCCGTTCGCAGAGGTCGGCCATCTCGTTGATGTAGGTGATCTTCACCGCCAGGAAGGCGTTCGCCGCGTACTTGATCAGCTCGGCCGTCCGGCGCCGGGTGCGCAGGATCGGAGTCTCGATCAGGTAGAGCGGCCGGTAGAGATCCTCCAGGATCGCCCGGGCCTGCTCGTCCTCCGTCCCGATGACGACCCGGTCCGGGCGCATGAAGTCCTCGATCGCGGCCCCTTCCCGGAGAAACTCCGGGTTGCTGGCCACGGAGAAGGGAACCCCCGGCCCCACCCGTTCCCGGATCAGGGCCTCGACCCGGTCACCCGTGCCGACCGGGACCGTCGACTTGATCACCACGACCTTGTAGCCGTCCAGGTTCCCGGCCACGGTCTCCGCCACGTCGAACACGTACCGGAGGTCCGCCCGGCCGTGCGGGTCCTGGGGAGTCCCCACGGTGACGAAGATCACGAGGTTCTCCCGGATCGCCCCCTCCAGGTCGGTGGTGAACCGGAGCCGCCCGGCCTGCACGTTCCGGGCGACGAGGGTGTCCAGGCCCGGCTCGTAGATAGGGATCTCGCCCCGCCGCAGGGCCTCGATCTTCCGCTCGTCGATGTCCACGCAGGTGACGTGGGTGCCGAACTCCGCGAAGCAGGCGCCGGACACGAGGCCGACGTACCCGCTGCCGATCATCGCGATGTTCACGGTCCGTCCCTCCACGGGCCGGGCGGGAGGATTCAGCCGTGCCGCTCGCGGAACCAGGCGACAAACCGGCGAATACCGTCCCGCACCGGGACGCGGGGATCGTACCCCAGTTCCTCCCGGGCGCGAGTCACGTCGGCGAAGGTGACCGGCACGTCCCCCGGCTGGAAGGGCCGGAATTCCAGCCGCGGCTCGACCCCGAGTTCCTCGGCGATCATCCGCACCAGGTCGAGCAGGGGGGTGGTCGCGGACTCCCCCAGGTTGTAGACCCGGTATCCCCGCGCCCGGTCGAGGGCCGCCACCACGCCGTCGATGATGTCGTCGACGTAGGTGTAGTCCCGCCGGGAGGACCCGTCCCCGTAGATCGGCACCGGCCGCCCCGCGGCGAGGAGGCGGGTGAACTTGTGGATCGCCATCTCCGGCCGCTGGCGCGGCCCGTAGACGGTGAAGAACCGCAGCCCGATCGCGTCGAGGCCGTGGAGGTGGTGGAAGGCATGGGCGACCAGCTCGCAGGCCTTCTTGGTCGCCGCGTAGGGAGACACGGGGTGATCCACCGGGTCCTCCTCGGAGAAGGGGACCTTCTCGTTGCCCCCGTAGACGCTGGAGGAGCTGGCGTAGAGGACGCGGCCCACGCCGGCGGCCACCGCCGCCTCGAGGATCACCGTCGTTCCCCGGACGTTCACGTCGGCGTACAGCCCCGGCTGCTCCACCGAGGGTCGCACCCCCGCCCGGGCGGCCAGGTGGACGATGGCCCGGACCGGCTCCTCCCCGAGGATTCGGTCCAGGAGCTCCCGGTCCCGCACGTCCCCCTCGACGAGGCGGAACCCGTCCCGCCGGAGGGCCGCCGCCAGGTTGTCCCGCTTGATCGCGGGGTCGTAGAAGGAATCGAAGTTGTCGAGGCCGATCACCCGCTCCCCGCGGGCGAGCAGGCGGTCGACCAGGTGGCTGCCGATGAAGCCCGCGGCGCCCGTGACGAGCACGGCGCCGTCCCTCCCATCGCCCATGACCTCCCCTTCCGCGGCCCCGGGGCCCCGGCGGGCCCCGCGCCGCTACAGCTTCTTCACCCGCGAGGGATCGACCTCGATCCCCTTCGTCGCGTTCCGCGTGTCGAAGACCAGCGGCGCTTCGCGGCAGACCAGGCCGTAGTCGACCCCGTCGTGGTCCGTCAGGACCAGGACCACGTCGTGGGCCCGCAGGGTCCCGGCGTCGAGGGGCACCTGGGGCACCGGCTCCCCTTCCAGCTCCAGGGTCGGCACGAACGGGTCGTGGTAGGAGAGGATCGCCCCCCGTTCCCGCAGGAGCAGCATCACGTCGAGGGCCGGCGACTCCCGGGTATCCGCCGTGTTCTTCTTGTACGCCACGCCCAGGACCAGGATCCGGGACCCCCTGATCGGCTTCTCGCGCTCGTTGAGCAGGAGGACGAGCCGGTCGATCACGTGCTCGGGCATCCCCCGGTTGATCTCCGCGGCCAGGTCGATGAACCGGGTGAAGTAGTTCAGCGAACGCAGCTTCCAGCTGAGGTAGTGGGGATCGATCGGGATGCAGTGGCCGCCGAGGCCCGGGCCCGGCCAGAACGCCATGAAGCCGAACGGCTTGGTCGCCGCCGCCTCGATGATCTCCCAGACGTCCAGCCCGAGGCGCTCGCAGACCAGGGCCATCTCGTTGACGAGACCGATGTTCACCAGGCGGAAGGTGTTCTCCAGCAGCTTGACCAGCTCGGCGGAGCGGGCGGACGACACCGGGTGCACCCGGGGAATCGCCGCCAGGTAGAGTTCCCGGGCCACCTCCGTGCACTCGGGCGAGATCCCCCCGACGACCTTCGGCGTGTTCTCGGTCTTGTACACCGGGTTGGAGGGGTCGACCCGCTCGGGGGAGTAGGCGAGGAAGAAGTCCCTTCCCGCCGCGAGGCCGGTCTCCTCGAGCATCGGCTGGATCACCTCGTCGGTGGTCCCCGGGTAGGTCGTCGACTCGAGGACGACCAGCTGGCCCGGGCGCAGGCGCTCCCGGATCTCCCGGGTCGCGCCGACGACGTAGGAGATGTCGGGATCCAGGGTCTTCCGCAGGGGAGTGGGGACGCAGATGAGAATCGCGTCCATCTCCCGGAGGCCGTCGAAGTCGGTCGTCGCGGCGAGGCGCCCCGCCTCGACCTGGGCGCGCACCTCGTCGTCGGTCACGTCGCCGATGTAGCTCCTGCCGGCCGCGATCATCCCGACCTTGGACCCGTCCACGTCGAACCCGGTGACCCGCAGCCCGGCCCGGGCGAACACCTCCGCCAGGGGCAGGCCGACGTAGCCGAGGCCGATCACCCCCACCCGGGCCGTCCGGGTCCGGATCTTCTCCAGCAGGTCCTGCCGCAGCCGCTCGGCGGTCTTCGCGTCGCTCATCGAGTTCTCTCCTCCCGCTCGGATCGCCGGCCCGGCGATCCCCGGGGAATATGACCCTTCGCCCCGCCGGGAGGCAAGGCCGCGTCCTTCAGGAAGATCCGCGCCGCGCGTCCCCGTCCGCGGCGGGGCTTCCCGCCTCGAGCTTCCGCAGCCGCTCCTGGAGGATCTCGATCTGCCGCCGCAGGGCCCGGATCTCCCGCTCCCGGCCCCGGTCTCCCTTCCCCCCGTACTTCCGCAGGAGCCAGGTCGCCGTCTTCGAGCTCCGGACGCCCTCGAGCAGCATCAGGAGCTCGTCGTGCACCGCCGGATCGTTGAGCAGCAGGGCGAGGGTGCCGTTGCCCTCGTCGATCTTCCGCAGGATCGAGGCGAGCCGCGCGCTGACCTCGTCGAGACGCCCGGCCACCCGCTGGGCGAGTTCCTCGTCCCGCAGGAGGACGCCGACGAGTCCCTTTCCCTCCTCGAGGGCCTCCGAGAGCCGGCGCAGGGAGCGGACCGTCCGCTCCACCTCGGAGAGCAGCTCTTCTTCCCGGCCCGGGGTGGTCAGGGCCCCGAGCAGGCCCTTCCCCTCCCGGAGGTTGCGGGACATTCCCGCGAGTCCGTCCGCCGCCTCCCGCAGGTCCCGGGACACCGCCGTGGCGAACTCCTCGTCGGCGACCAGCTTCCCGAGCAGTCCCTCCCCCCGGTCGACCCGCTGGAGCAGGCGGTTCGCCGCGTGGAGCGCCTGGTCGAGTTTCTCGAGGCCCTCCTTGCCGAACTCCGGGTCGACGATCGCCTTGCCGAGGAGCCCCTTCCCTTCCCGGATCGCGCCCAGGATGTCCCGCAGGTCGCCGGTGATCTGCTCGACGGTGTCGGCGATCGTGCGGCCGGTCTCGAGGATCGGTTCCACCGTCACGGGGGGGATGAAGTCCCCTTCCCGGAGGGGCGGCCGGTTCGGGTCCCCGGGCGTCAGGTCGACCGCCTTCTCGTTGGCGACGAACTGGAGGTAGACGAGGGAGGCGGTGGTCCCCTGGCGCACCCGCGGCGCGTACGCCCGGTCCACGGCGAGGAAGACCTCGATCCCCTCCGAGCGCGGGTCGGTGGGCAGCACGATCCGGCGCACCGTGCCGACCCGCACCCCCGCCATCGTCACCGGGCTCCCGACCCGCAGGCCGGACGCGTCGGTGAAGTTGGTCCGGTAGGTGACCTTCGGGGTGAAGACCCGGGACTCCTGGCCGATCACCAGGATCGCCCCCGCCAGCAGGACGAGGGCGAGGAGGACGACGAGGCCCACCGCCAGCTCGTGTACCCTGCTCCTACGTGCCATGGTTCTCCTCCAGCGGCCGCCCGGCGAGGAAGGCGGCCAGGAGCGGGTCCGCGGCGCGCCGGGCCTCCTCCACCGTGCCGGTGAACCGGATCTTCCCCCCGTGGAGGAAGGCGATCCGGTCGCCGACGCGGAAGGCGGACTGGATGTCGTGGGTGACCACGACGCTCGTCACGCCGAGCCGGGCCTGCATCGCCAGGATCAGGTCGTTGATCGTGTTCGCCGTCACGGGATCGAGCCCGGTGGTCGGCTCGTCGTAGAGGATGGCGCGGGGCCGGACCGCGATCGCCCGGGCGAGGGCGACCCGCTTCTGCATTCCGCCGGACAGCTCGGAAGGCATCAGCCGGCTCACCGCCTCGTCCAGGTCGACGTGCTCCAGCACCTCCACCACCCGGTGGGCGATGTCGTCCTCGTCCCACCCGGCCTCCCGGAGGGGAAAGGCGACGTTGTCGAAGACGTCCATCGAGTCGAAGAGGGCCCCGCCCTGGAAGAGGAACCCCACCTTCCGCCGGACCGGGACGAGCTCCCGCTCGTCCAGGTCCTGGATCTCCTGCCCGTCCACCGCGACGATCCCCCGGTCGGGGTGGGTCAGGCCGACGAGGTGCCGCAGCGTCACCGACTTGCCGGTGCCCGACCCGCCGAGGATGACGAGGGTCTCCCCCGGGAAGACGCACAGGTCGACGCCCCGGAGGACCTCCTTCGGACCGAACCGCTTGTGGACCCCGTGCAGGCAGAGATACGCCTCCCGCCCTTCCGGGTCCCGGCAGGCGTGGCGCCCCCCGGTCACCACGCCCCTCCCGAGAACGCGGCCTGCACCGCCAGGAAGACCTTGGCCAGGAAGAAGTTGCTGACGAAGATGGCGATCGCGGCGCCGACGACCGTGTTCGTCGTCGCCTGGCCCACCCCGGTGGCGCCGCCGCGGGTCCGCAGGCCGTTGTCGCAGGCGATGATCCCGATGAAGTAGGCGAAGAAGACCGTCTTGCCGACCCCCGAGACGATGTCGCCGATCAGCAGGAACTCCTTCACCTTCGTCCAGTAGTAGACCGTCGACTGGCCGATCTCGAACACGGCGATGTAGAGCCCCCCGAGGGTTCCGAGCACGTCCCCGAGAACGGTCAGGACAGGCAGCATCACCAGCAGGGCGACCATCCGGGGCCATACCAGCTTCTTCACCGGGTCCGCGCCCAGGGCCCGCAGCGCGTCCACCTGCTCGGTGACGGCCATCGAGCCCAGTTCCGCCGCGATCCCCGCACCGACCCGGGCTGCGATCATCACGGCGGTCAGGACGGGGCCCAGCTCCTTGACCACCGACACGCCGACGAACGAACCGACGTAGATCCGCGCCCCGTAGGCGGCCAGCGTGTAGGACACCTGCAGGGCCATCACCGCCCCGGTGAAGACCATGGTCAGGGCGACGAGGGGGAGGGAACGCACGCCCAGCCGGTACATCTGCTCCAGGAGGAGCCGGAACTCCACGGGGCGGCGGAAGGTGACCCGCACCGTCTCCCAGGTCAGGAGCACCACCCGTCCGCTGGTTGCGAGGATCCCGGTCAAGCGTCCGCCCCCTTGCATGCCCCCCGCGCGCCGGCGCGCTATTGTACCGGTTCCCGGCGGAAGAGCGCGGGCGCCAGTCCCCCCGCCGCCGCGCGCAGCAGGACGAGGTGCAGGGTCGCCAGCGCCCCGTCGACGAGGGCGATCCCGAGGAAGAAGAGGTCCGCCCGCCGCAGGAGCACGTCGACGGCGAACAGGGCGAGTCCACCGTAGCGCAGCAGGATCGCCACGGCGGCCACCGGCGCCAGCCGCCGGGGTTCCCGCCAGACCAGCAGGTAGATCCCCCCGAGGGCGACCAGGAACAGGCCGCAGAGGTCGAGGTAGACCCGGGGCTCCGGCAGGGTCACGTGGAGCACGGGGGCCAGCGACTCCTGGGCCAGCAGGATCGCCAGGCCGAACGCCCCGTCCACCAGGGCTCCCAGCAGGAAGGAAAGGCCGAGGGCCCGGAACGCCCAGGGGGACCCGGCGGCCGGGCCGGCGGTGCCGTCGCCGTCCATCGTGCGCCTCCCGCCCCGCCCTTGTCCCGGCGGCGGGGCATCTCTATTCTCGCGCCCATGGTACGCGGAATCCTCGTCGCCCTCTTCCACCTCGTGTCGGTCCCCCTCTATTCCCTGGTCGCGATCGCGGGGGACGTCCTGTTCCCCGGCCGGGAATGGATCCCCCGGGTCGGCGCCGCCTGGTCGCGGCATACCCTGCGCCTCGCCGGCGTGCGCGTGGAGGTCGAGGGGGCCGGGATCCTCGCGGAGAACCGGCCGGCGGTGCTGGCGGCCAACCACACGTCCGCGATGGACATCTACGCCGTCTGCTCCTCCGTGCCGGTCCCGTACCGGATGGTCGCCAAGGCGGAGCTGTTCCGGATCCCGCTCTTCGGACGCGCCCTCCTCCGGGCCGGGTTCGTTCCCCTCCAGCGCCGGCCGAGCCGCCGGGACCTCCGGGCGATCGAGCGGGTCCGGGCGGACCTCCGCCGGGGAGCGATCGTGTGCTTCTTCCCCGAGGGCACCCGGAGCCCGGACGGCCGCCTGCGCCCGTTCAAGACCGGGGCGTTCGTCCTGGCGATCCGGGAGCAGATCCCGGTCATCCCGGTGGCGATCGAGGGCGCCTGCCGGGTCCAGCGCCGGGGCAGCCTCCGGATCCGGCCGGGGACGATCCGCTTCCGGGTCCTGCCCCCGCTGCCCACCGCCGGCCGGGACCTGGACGAGCGGAGGGACCTGGCCCGGGAGTGCCACGACCGGATCGCGGCGGCCCTCCCGCCGGACCAGCGCCCGGCAGGTTGACGCCGCCGGTCCCCCGGATGAAGCGGGGCGCCGGCCGCCGCCGGCGCCCCGCGTCGTGGGAGCGGTCTCCTGGTCAGAAGCTCCTGCTGACCATCACCGAGAGCACGTTGTACCGGCCCGACTCGTCCTCGAGGATCGGGTCGTTGTCGTGGTAGTCGGTCAGCGTCCAGCCGAGTTCGAGCCCGTACCCGGACGGCAGCCGCCAGCGGGCCCCGAGGTTGAGGTCCCAGGTGCGGACCGAGACGTCCGACAGCTCGTTGACCATCTTCCAGTCCCGCGACAGGAAGGAAGCGCCCACCGGGCTGCCGTACGGGGCGAACATGTCCCAGCGGTCCATGCCGCCGGTCATCCGGTTGTACTCGATGCCGCCGAAGAGCTGGCCGTTTTCACCGAAGGGGGTACCGAACTCGGTCCCGAGGAAGGTGCCGTCGATCTGGTAGGCGTCCGAGCTTTCATCCCGCCCAAACTGGGCGGAGGCGAGGGCGCCCGCTCACCCGTTCATCAGCGGGATACACAGGTGTGTCTCCTGGTCCTCCCGCAGCAGGACCCCCGTCACGGTGGTGTAGAACCGCTCGTTCGGCGTCCACCAGAGGGACGCGCCGACCTCGGCCACGTCGTGGGTCCAGTCGGACACCCGCGTCTGGTCGTTCTGCTCCGAGAGCCACTTCCCGTGGAGCGTCAGGGTCGTCTGCTCGGAGGGCACCAGCGTCAGCCGGGTCCGCAGGGCGATCCGGTCCGTGGGCCGGTTCGACAGGTCGGCGATCCGCCGGCGGTGCAGCTCGAAGTACTGGAGGGACGACCAGGGGAAGTTGGCCGGGTCCGCCACCAGGGCCGGGTCCTCGCCGACCGCGAGGCAGCCGCCCTTCAGGTTGCGGAACGGGTCGCTGGCCTGGTACCACTCCGCCTCGACCCGGTAGCGGGCGCCGTTCTCGAACCGGCCGAGGAGCTGGGTCCTCAGGGTGTACTCCCGGGTGTTGGTCCCGCCACCGTTGTCCACCCGGAAGTTGTCCCGGTCGATGTCCCGGTAGCGCAGGGAGGTCTTCAGGCGGTGGCGCCGGTGTTCCCCGAAACGCCACACGTACTCCCCGGCCGCGGAGACGACCGTCCGGTCCGCGGCGGACCGGCGGGTCCAGTCGATCTCCACGTCCCGGTCCGCGTAGACGTCCCGGTAGTAGAGGCCCGCCTGCGGCCCGGCGGAGCCCGGGTACTCCACCACGTCGACGAAGACGTCGTCCGTGTCGACGTTCTCGAGGCGCCCCCGGAGCGAGAAGGAGTGGGCCTCATCCAGCACGTGGAGCCAGCGTGCCCGGAACGAGTAGTACTTCGCCCGGAGCCCCGTGTGGTCGCTCTCGGCCTTCTGGTAGGCGGCGGCGGCGTCGAGATGGTCGTGCTCGCCGGTCCAGAAGAGGTGGAGCACGTGGGCGTCCCGGTCATGGCCGGGAACCAGGCCCACCGGCAGGGTCACGGGGCCGCCGATGCCGAAGCTCGCCCGGTTGTCGAACACCGGAACCTTCTTCGTGGGGTGGAGCACCTGCTCGAAGACCCGCCGCACCGGGTCGGCGTCGGCGTCGAAGTTGCTCGAGGTGTACTCGTAGCGCACCCCCCAGTTCGACTTCAGGTAGGCCACCCGGAGGGTGACGTCGTCCATCGTCTGGTCGACGGAGGCCGACTGGCCGACGATGTGGCAGGTGCGGCAGTGGCCCGCGGAGAGCTGCTGGTGGCTGCCGGACCGGCGCATGTGGCGCGCCAGCAGGGCGAACTCCCACGCCCGGTTGTTCACCGGCCGCCAGGCCAGCCGCGCGTGGTCGTCCTCGAACCGGTAGCGGTACCTCGCCCCGGGGTCCATGTCATCGTGGCGGACGACCTTGCCGTGCTCGTCCGTCGCGGCGAGGTTCTCCAGCGGATCGTGGGGCAGGTTGTGGACGAAGCGGTTCATGTCCGCCTCGAAGGTGAAGGCATGGGCGGCGACCAGCTCCAGGTGGTGCCGCTGGTCGTCCGGGTCGAGCAGCTCCATGTCCAGCGACAGGCTGGTGTCGCCGCCGAACCCGGCGTCGAACCAGGCGGAAAACGCCGCGCTCGACGAGTCCACCTGGTATTCCGCCGCCTTGTTCCGGCTGTTCCGCGCCCGGACCACGTGGGCCCCCACGGCCACCTCACCCGATCCCCCGCCGTCGTCGGCCGGCACGGCCGGCACGGCGAGCGCCAGGGCGAGGACCGCGAGGAGAACGATCGGCAGTCTGCGTTTCATGGGGTGGTCCTCCTCAACGGGTGAGCGCCCGCCCCTGGCCCACGGTCGACTGGCTCGGGAGATCCGAACCGTGGACGGAGACGTGGCACTGGGTGCACTTGGTCAGGAAGGCGTGCTTCATGCCGTTCCTGCCGAACGGATTGTCGAAGGTGTCGCCCCCGTAGACGACCTCGGTCTCCTCCGGGCCCGCGAGCCCCGCGTGGAAATGGGCCTCGTGGCAGGTCAGGCAGATGTAGGGCTCGGTCTGTGCGAGGAGGCGCGGCGCCACCGACCCGTGGGGCTTGTGGCAGATGGTGCAGTCCTCCTCCACCGGCTCGTGCTGGAAGACGAACGGGCCCCGGTACTGGGGGTGGCACGAGAGGCAGAGATCGTTCTTCCGGAACTCCGTCTTCAGCAGGCCCGGCGTCGTGCCGTGGGGATCGTGGCAGGACGCGCAGGTCATCTTCCCCTCGGGGACCGGGTGGTGGGAGGGCATCCTCGTCTCGGCCCGCACCTCCGGGTGACAGGAGAAGCACTTCTCCTCGGGAACCTCCTTCGCCCGGTGCCCCAGCCGGGCCGCCGCCCCGGCCTTCGCCGGGTCGGGATGGATCTCGTGACAGTCGAGGCAGGAAAGCCCCGCCCGGGCGTGTTCGCTGGCCGGCCAGGCTCCCATGTGGCTGACCGAGGCATGGCACCCGAGGCAGGTCGCGGAATCCTTCGCCGGGTCATCGCCGGGAAAGTGCCGGATCAGCGCGGGATCGGCCTCCTCCACGTGTTTTTCCGTCGGTCCGTGGCAGGAAGCGCAGGCCCGGGAGAGCCCGAACCAGTCTCCCTGCACCAGCTTCCCGTGGGGGGTGGCCGCGAACGACGCCACGAGGTCCTCGTGGCAGTCGGCGCAGGCCTGGCCCGGTGGGTCCGCCGCCCGGCTGGGCGGCCCGAGGGCCCACAGCCCGACCAGGGCCAGGGCCCCGGCCAGTCCGATGCTGAGGCGTTTCATCCGATCTCCCTCCTTGCGCTCCCCCGGGGGAGCGGCTTGCCCCGGGTTCATCGATTCCCGGGAAGATGCGAACGGACGCGGCCGCCCGGCCGCGGATTTCCGGAGGACACACCCCCGCCTCCGGCCCTCCCGCGGGCCCGGGGAAGCGGGGCTTTCGCGGCGGGGCGGGCCGCACCGGCCTGCCCGTTGGCGAACAGTCACGTGCGCCTGGAAACGATCACGGTCACGGCTCCTCCGACCGGGGGGAAACATACCGAACAGTCAGCCGACGGGTCAAGCGCGCTTACTTACTTGCAAGTGGAGGCCGATTCCGGCTAGCCTTGGCCGATTCCACCCCCCGGCGGGGATCACCGAGGGAGCCGGTCCCCGCCGCCGGCCGCCGGCGCGGCCGCGCATCATCTCGCCCGGATCGACCGGGGCGGCGCCGATGCCGGGCGCAACCCGACACCGGCTCGTCCGGGCCAGGGAGGAGCCACCGTGAACCGGAAGATCCGTCCGGGCGGGCGGCAGGGAGTCCTCGCGGGGCTGGCGGCGCTCACGCTGCTGGCCGCCCTCGCGGGCGTTCCCGCGGTCGCCATCGACGACGACACCTGCCTCGCCTGTCACTCCGACCCCGACGCGCTGTCCGAGGCCGGCGACCGCGCGAAGGACCTCGTGGTCACCCCCGACTCCCTCGCGGGGTCGGTCCACGAGGGTTTCTCCTGCACGGACTGCCACCAGGACCTGGCTCCCGACGACGCGGAGATCCCCCACCCGCCGGAACTGCAGCCGGTCGACTGCAGCCAGTGCCACGACGACGTGGCGGAAGGGTTCCACGCCAACTCGGTGCATGCGACCGCCATCCGGCCGCGTCCCGGCGCGCGCAGCGCCTGCAGCGCCTGCCACGGGAACCACCACATCCTTGCCGTGGGGGACGCGGAGTCGCCGGTCTCCCGGCAGCACGTGGCCGATCTCTGCGCCCGCTGCCACGAACCGGCGGCGGACCACGGCGACCCGGTCAGCCAGTGGAAGGACTCGATCCACGGGCGGGCGGTCCTCCTCTGGGAGGTCGAGGAGGCCCCGACCTGCGTCGCCTGCCATCCCGCCCACGCAATCCGGCAGCCGGAGGACCCGGCGGCGGCGATCAACCGGCGCCGGGTGATGGACACCTGCGGCAACTGCCACCCGAGCGAGCGGAAGGCGGTCCTGCGGGGTGTCCACGGGAAGGCCTGGCAGGAGGGCAACCTGGCGGCGGCCACCTGCGTCGACTGCCATGGTTCCCACGGCGTCGACCGCCCCGGGGAGCGCGCCTCGACCGTCTACGCCGCCCGGGTCAGCGAGACGTGCGGCAGGTGCCACGACGATCCGGACCTCGCCGTGCGGTTCCACCTGCGGCCCGACCGCGTCGCCACCTACCGGCAGTCCTACCACGGCAAGGGAACGGCCTGGGGCTCCCCGGTGGTCGCGAACTGCTCCTCGTGCCACGGCTACCACGACATCCGCGGCATGAACGACCCGGCCTCGACGATCTACCCGGCCAACCTCAGGGAGACCTGCGGCAAGGCCGCCTGCCACCCGGGCGCCAGCGAGCAGTTCGTCCGGTTGCCGGTCCACGCCGACCGCTTCTTCATCCCGCCGACGGCGCGCCTCGTCCTCCGCTACCTCCGGATGGGCTACATCCTGATCATCTCCCTGACGATCACCTTCATGGTCGTCCACCAGGTCCTGGAAATCCGGGCGATCCTCCGGCTGCGCCGGGAGATCCGGGCGGCCGAACGGAGGGGCCACCGCCACCTGGCGACCCTGCCCCCGGTGGAGCGACCGGCGCGGGAACCGCTCTCCCGTTTCGTGACCCGGGACGGGAAGCACTACGTCATCCGGTGGGACGTCAACCAGGTGGTCCAGCACATCCTCCTCGTGGTCTCCTTCACCACGCTCGTCATCACCGGCTTCCCGCTGGAGTTCCCCGCCTCCTGGGCGAGCCACCTCGGCAGCCTCGGCCCGGTCCTGTTCGACCTGCGGGGGATCCTGCACCGGGGGGCCGCGATTCTCCTGATCCTCGTCTCGATCTACCACGTCGGGTGGCTGCTCTTCACGGGCCGCGGCCGGCGGGAACTGTGGGAGCTCGTTCCCCAGCCCCGGCGGTTCCGGCGCAAGCTGGTGGGCAACCTCCGCTGGTTCCTCGGCCTCGAAAAGGAGCCCCCGCCGGGAGTGCGGTACACCTACCGGGAGAAGCTGGAATACTGGGCCCTGGTCTGGGGCAACTTCGTCATGATCACGACCGGCATCATCCTCTGGACGGCGCCGCGCTGGCACTACATGGTCGTGGCCGTCGCCCGGCTGGTGCACAGCTACGAGGCGCTTCTCGCCCTGCTGGCGATCCTCGTCTGGCACATGATCGGCGCCCACCTCAAGCCGGGAATCTTCCCGATGAACCCGACCTGGCTCACCGGCGGTCTCGACATCGAGGCGTTCCGCGAGGAGCACGCGGAAGAGTACGCGAAGATGGTGGCCTGGTACGGGTTCGATCCGATGACCGAGGAGGTGGGCCGATGAAGACGATCGTCACCGCCATGGCGGTCCTCGCCTTCGCGCTGGCGCCCGGGCAGGCGGCGGGCAGGACGTCCTGCGACTGTCACGACGGGCTGGCCCCCCGGGAGAAGGCCCCCCGCATCGACCTGCGCGGCTGGCTCACCGACGGGGTCCACCGGAAGCAGGGGTGCCTGGCCTGTCACCCCGGCGCGGACCAGGTTCCCCACCGGGGGAAGGTCCTCACCGTGTCCTGCGCCTCCTGCCACGAGGCGGAGGCGAAGGACTGGGACCAGACGGTGCACGGCCGGGTGGAAGGGAAGGTTCCCGGCATCCGGGGGTGCATGACCTGCCACGTGGAACACGACTGGTTCGCGGCGAACGATCCGCGGTACCGCTATACCAACAGCGGGCTGCTCCGCACCTGCGTTTCCTGTCACCGGCCGACCCAGGTGGAGTGGAGCTTCTCGATCCCGGTCAAGCCGCCCCCCGGGGGAGGTCACTGGCCCGCCTGCATCCACGGGCACATCGTGCGGGGCGGCCAGCTCTTCATCGCCGCCTGCGAGTCGTGCCACGGGGCCCACCAGGTGTTCCCCGCGGACGATCCCCGCTCCGCGGTCAACGTGGCGAACATCGAGAAGAACTGCGGCCGGTGCCACGAGGGCCTGGACCCGGAGCGGATCGTGACGTCGCTCTGCGTGCGCCGGGACACGGCCCGCTGGTACGTTTCGAACTACTTCGATGTCTGGTATCTTTGGACCGGGGGCATCGCCGCCCTGTCGATCTTCGGCCTCCTGGTCATGGGGATGGTCGGGGCGTCGCTGCGGCGGAAGAAGAAGGATGGCGCCCCCCCGGTACGCTGAACCGGGAGACGGAGGCCGGGCGCAGGCGCGCCCGCCGGGGAAAAAGGAGGAAACACGGTGCGCAAGATCCTGTTCCTGCTGACCGTGGTGGCCGCGCTCGGGCTCGTCGCCGTTGCCGCCGAGATCCCGAAGGACAAGCAGGTCCTGCACTTCAAGACGATGATGGGCACGGTGACGTTCAGCCACCGGGCCCACGTCGACCGGGCGCCGAACGGCTGCGTCGACTGCCACCACAAGACCAAGCCGGGGGAGATGCCCCAGCCCTGTTCCGCCTGCCACCAGAAGAAGAAGGCCGAGGGGAAGAAGCTCAAGCTCAAGGATGCGGTCCACAAGCGGTGCTGGGGCTGCCACCAGAAGAACCTGGACGCCGGCAAGAAGGGCGGCCCGGTCAAGAAGGACTGCAAGGTCTGCCACGTGCGCAAGAAGAAGTAATCCCGGTCACGATGATCGCGTGGGCGGGCCGGGGTGGTTCCCGGCCCGCTTCCTGTTCCGGGGCCTTTCCGCCCGGCGAACCGGGAGCCTTCCGGCAGGGCCGTCCCGGAATTCCCGCTACTCCCGCGGCGCTCTCCCGGTGCCGGGGCCCGGCGCTCCCACCCCCGGGACTCCCGTCCCCCGCGGGGTGTCGTCCCGGAACCACGGGAAGCCCGGGTCCCGGGGGACGGCGGCGTTTCACCCCCGTCTCCACCGAATCGCCGGTGGACGGTGCCGGGAACCTCCTCCCCGCACCCCGGGGTCGCTCAGAAGAGCTTGAGGACGAGGAACATCGCCTCCACGTCCCCCTCCACCGGGTCCAGGTCGCTCCGGAGGGCGTACCCGACGTCGAAGCGCAGGATCGTCTCCCACGGGCCGAGGAAGCTGGCCGCGACCCCGACGCCGGTGTGGTCCGTCATCCCGGGAGCGATCCGGGGATCGTGCACCCGGGCGTGGTCCAGGACCGCGTCGAAGCGCACGACGTCCGAGATGTTGAACGAGTACTTCACCTGGGCCAGGAGCCCGTGGTCGTACCGGATGCCCGACCCGCCGAAGCCCCGCAGCCGGTCCCCCGACAGGAACCCGAAGGTGAACGACGAGAACCGGTCCAGGTCGTCGCCGGCCTGGTACCTGGCGGACACCTCGATCTTCTGGAAGAGGGGCAGGAACCAGCTCTTCTGGACGCCCGCCCACCAGGTCGTCCAGTCCTTCGTCCGCGCCACCTCCTCCCGGGTGGCCACCGCGCCCTCCGGGCCCCAGGGAAGCCAGTCGGACCGGTCGTGCCACGAGGCCCCGGTCATCAGGCTCCATCCCTTCCGGTCGAAGGCCAGTTCCAGTTCCTCGATCCGCTCCCAGTGGTCCGCCGGCACCACGAAGCGCCGCGTGTCCTCGTGCCGCTGGTAGACCACCCGGTCCATCTCTCCCATTGCCCGCAGCTTGACGAAGCTTCCCAGGGGAACGCCCAGGTTCACCCGCAGGGCCTGGCGCAGGCGCTGCAGCCGGTGCGACTCGATTTCCTCGCCCCGGACGTAGTCCTTGTCGGTGGAAGGGTAGCCGACGGCGTTCAGCGTCACGCCGAGGTCGAGCCGTCGGCCCAGGACACTGGGGTCGGAATAGGTGACGTTGGCGAACGCGCCGGCGAAGAAGACGTTCAGGATCTTCTTCCGGCCGAAGAGATTGATGTTCGTGTAGTTGACGCCCGCGAGCGGGATCACGCCCTCCGTGCCCTCGTCGTACAGGGCGCCCCCCAGCAGGAACAGCTGGGTCGGGTCACCCTTCTCGTTGACGACCCGGCGCCCGTCCTTCGTCTTCGAGAGCCACTTGAACCCCTCCGGCGTGTCCCGGAGCATCTGCCGGTCGGAGGCGTACGTGCGCGCCCGCAGGTCGGCGAACCCGGGGTCGTTGATCTCCGGGGGCCCGAAGGTGATCTGGCGCAGCACGACGAGGTTCGACCCGTTCACGGTGTAGATCTGCTGGCCGGAGAGCTCCTCGAGAAGCCAGTAGGTGGTCCCGTCCGGTCCCTCCCAGGGACGGAACAGCTGGGTCTGCTCGTCGCTGATCGCCGGCGGGGTCAGCTCGGTCTGGACCGACGACACCTTGACCAGGGCGCCGGTCGCCTGGTCGATCCACGCGCGCCCCCGGTAGAGGGATGCGCCCGGCGACAGCGGCTGGAAGCGGAGCCGCCAGCAGCGGCGCCCTTCCACCTCCTCCTCGCCCTCGAGCCGGTACCGGTAGCGCCGGTCCAGGTTCAGGTCGAGGGGCAGCGCGACCACCCGGTCCTTCGTCACCAGCGGGATCTCCGGGATCTTCTTCCACTTCAGTTTCACGCCGTCGAAGAACGTTTCGCGGATCGCCCACTCCCCGCCGGTTTCCGGGTCCCAGAACCAGTCGGCGTGCATCTCGATCTCGAAGGTCCCGGTGACCTGGGCATACCGCACGCGGAACTTGATCCATCCCTCCCGGTGCACGTTCCGCAGGCGATCGTCCTGGAACGAGCGGAACCGCTGGTGGAAGGCGATGATCTCGTCGGGCGTCACCCGGTGGACGCCCGCGACTTCCTCCCGCTCCTCGGCGAGGTCGATTCCCGGCGAGACCCGGAGCCGGTTGACGAGCAGCATCCGGGGCCGGCGGGCGAGGGGCGCCTCGACCCGCACGTGGGCATCGTCCAGGGGCACCGCCCGCAGGAAGCGCTCCGTCCCGGTGAGCGGGTCCACGGCCCGGTAGCCCCGCCGCATCGCCTTCTCGAAGACGAACGCGGCCCGGGCGTCCCCGGGGACCCCGGGACGGCCCGCCCAGTAGAAGAGGACCTCCCGGAAGCTCCGGTCATCGAAGAAACGGACCCAGCGGACCGGCACCGGGCCCGGCTGGACCTCGATTCCCGCCCCCTTCCGCGGAGAGAGCCCGAGCCCCGGCCCGAGGACCCGGGCGATCGCCTCGAGGGCCCCCGCGGTGGCGCGGGCCGCCGCCGCGTCCTGTTCCGGCAACCGCAGCAGGGTGGCGTCCGCGCCCGCGGCCAGCAGGTCGAGGGCCCGGGCCAGGACGTCGTCCGAGGCGGCTTCCCCCCGGGTCTCCGCCCGCGCATCGGCCAGGACCAGCAGGGCCGCCCCCGGGTCGAGGGTCCGGAGTTCCTCCCGCAGGGCGCTCACGGCCTTCCCCGCGTCCCGGCCCACCGGGAGGACGAGGGTCACCCCGTCCACGTAGGGGGCCAGGTCCCCCGTGGCCTTCCAGGCGCGGGCCAGCAGGTCCACCTCGGGGCCCTCGTGAACGACCACGTCCACCGCGGCGGCCGGGTCCTCCCCGTGAATCGTGACCGAGGCGGCCTTGATCTCGTAGGCGGCGAGGCGGGCGTCCCCCGCGGTTCCGGGGGCGGGCAGGAAATCCGCCAGGAGCCACGCGGCCACCTCCCCCTTCAGTTCCCGGGCCCCCGCCCGCAGCATCCGCAGCCAGTCCCTCCGCCGGGCCTCGAGGCCGGTGCCCGGAACGGCGGGGGACCCGTGGACCAGCACCGCCACCCGCGCCCCCCGGGACCGCTGGGCCCGGACACGCTCGACGAGGGGAGCCGGGTCCGGCGTTCCGCCCCGGGGAAACAGGTCCCGGCACCGGGTCTCGACGACCACCCAGGGGACACCGTCTCCCGGGGCGGCCTCCCCGTGGCCGCGGGCCGCCGGCGTGATCCCGCTGCCGGCCTCGACCCAGCCGAGGGCGTGGACCGGAACCGCCGGCTGGACCAGGCCGGTGACCGCCGGGCGGGCGGGGCCGGCCGCGTGGACGGCCCCCGGGAGGAGCAGGGCCGGGAAAAGGATCGGGAGGACGCGGAGCAGCAGCTGGCGGGTCGCCGTCATCGGGTTCTCCTCGCGGTACCTTCCGGGCAGCCGTGGACGGCCACGGCAGAGGTGGTAGCTTACCGCCTCTTGGATGCGCGCCCGTACCCCGGGGATACGTTTCCGCCCGCCGCTGCGGGTACCATCCTTTCCGAGGAGGAGGTGCGCGCCATGCCCGGTCGCCCGGTCGTCACGTTCCTCACCGACTTCGGTCTCGCCGACGGCTACGTCGGCGCGATGAAGGGGGCCCTCCTGCGGGCCGCGCCGGACGTGCTGCCGGTGGACCTCACCCACGACGTTCCCCCCCACGACGTCCTGGCCGGGGCGTTCCTGCTCGCCGGCGCGGCGCGGTGGTTCCCGCCGGGAACGGTTCACGTGGCGGTGGTGGACCCGGGGGTCGGAACCCCCCGCCGGGGCCTCGCCGCCCGGGCGGGGGACTGGTTCTTCGTCGCCCCGGACAACGGGCTGCTGGAGCTCGTCCTGCGGGAACAGCCCGCGGCCGAGGTCCGCCGGATCGCCAACCCCGACCTGTGCAACCCGGATCCGCACCCGACCTTCCACGGCCGCGACGTGTTCGCCCCGGTGGCCGGGGCCCTGGCCCGGGGGGTCTCCCTCGCGGAGATCGGGCCCGCGGTGGACGACCCGGTGCGGCTCCCGCTGCCGGAGGTCCGGGCGGAGGAGCGGGGGCTGGCGGTCCCGGTCCTGCACGTCGACCGGTTCGGGAACGTCGTCCTCGGGGTCCGCGCGGGGGAGCTGCGGGCCCGGCTGGGGGACGGCCCGTGGCGCATCGTCGAGCCGACCCCGGCGGGGCCGGTCTTCCCCGCCCGCACCTACGGGGAGATCCCCCCCGGTTCCCTCGCGCTCCTCGCCGGGTCGTCGGGCTGGGCGGAACTCGCCCTCGACCGGGCCCCGGCGGCGGACCGGCTCGGGGTCGCTCCCGGTCACAGGGTCCTGATATCGAGGAGGTGACGGCAGGACAGGAGGTACCAGCCCCCCTGCCGCTCGAGGGGGATGAACTTCCGGTCGTCGTTCAGGAGGTCGAGGAGCCGGCGGCGGCTTTCCGGCATCTCGATCCAGACCACGCCGTGCCAGTGCCGCTCGTCCGGGGGCAGGGAGGCCAGGGTGAGGACGGTGTCCTCCCGGGCGAGCCCCTCGTGATCGTCGCTGAGCCCGGTGTCCACCGGCCCGGGCACGCGGATCGCCACGATCCGGCCCTTGTTCAGGAGGTGCCCTCCCTCCGGGGTGTCCAGCGGGAGGAACGGGTCCGGGGAAGCCAGCAGGTCCACGACCCGCTCCCGCCCCTCGTGCAACCCGGTCCGGGGCAGCACGTAGAAGTTCCCGGCGAGGTTTCTTCCGCCCTCGAGGAGCACCTCGACGGGTACCGTCTCCTTCGGAATCCGCCAGATCTCCCGGCCGGCGCCGGGCACGTCCCGCGTCGTTCCCTGGGTCATGCCGCGCTCCCGGGGCCCCCGGGCCCCTCCCGGGGGAAGATAGGTTCGCCGGCACCACGCCGCACCCCGTTCGCTTCCCGCCGGTTTGCTCCCCCCAGCACCGGGACCTATCGTCCCCCCGGGAGGAGCGTGTCCTCCCGGCGGGGACCCAGGATGAGCCTCTCGGGACAGCTCTCCACGATGAACCTGGCCGACCTGCTCCAGTGGGTGGCCGGTTCGGCGAAGACCGGGCGCCTCGATTTCCGGCGGGGCCCGGTGGTCAAGGAGGTCTACGTCCAGGAGGGGCTGATCGTCGGGGCGGCCTCGAACCAGCCCACCGAGATGCTCGGCCACCACCTGGTCGCCCGGGGGAGGCTGACGGAAGAGCAGCTCCGGGCCGCGATCCTGGCCCGGCGGGAGGGGGACGAGTTCCTCGGCCAGGTCCTGGTCCGCCTCGGGTTCGTCAGCCAGGACGACCTGCTCCGGGCCCTCGCCGAGCGGACCGAGGAGATCATCTACTCCCTCTTCGAGTGGGAGGACGCGGACTTCCACTTCGAGCCGGGAGCCCGCCCGGGGCCGAAGGTCGTCCTGATCGCCCTCCCCGTGGACCAGGTCCTGCTCCGGGGCGTGCATCGCCACGACGAGATGGAACGGATCCGCCAGGTCTTCCCCTCCGGGAGGGTCGTGCTGTCCCGCACCGGCGTCCCCGGCCCCCGGGAAATCGTCGAGCACCCCCTCGCCCGGCGGATCCTCGAGGCGATCGACGGCCGCCGCACGATCGACGAGCTGGCCTTCCACGTCCACGCCAGCCCCTTTCCCGTGATGAAGTTCCTCTTCGAGGCGCACCGCCTCGGCCTCGTCGCGATCGAGTCCCTCGAGGGTCCTCCCCTCGCCCTCGTCACCGGCGAGGCGCCCGATGCCGAGCTGGCCGGGCTGACCGGGCCCGCCCGGCTCGCCGCCGCGCGGGAGCACCTGGAGAAGGGAGACCCGGAAACGACCCTGACCCTCCTCGAGGACGAGGGGGGCGCCGACCCGGAAACCCGGGACCTCCGCCGCCAGGCGGAGGAGGCGTTCCTGGAGAAGGTCTACGGAGAGGAGTTTCCGCGCGGGGCCGTCCCGCAGCTGGCCCGCCCGCTCCACGAGCTGACCGGCGAGGCGCTGCGCCCGGAGGAGTTCTTCCTCCTGTCCCGCATCGACGGAAACGTCAGCCTCGGGGACATCATCGAGATCGCCCCCCTCCAGGAGGTGGAAACCGTGCGGGCCCTCCGCCGCCTGGTGCGCCGGGGGCTCGTCCGGCTTCCTTCGCCGTGATCCATCCGCGCCCGGCAGCGGGCAAGGGGGACTCACCGGATACAATAAAGCATTTATCTTCACAGGTTATGCGTTGACACTCGATCTGACGTCCCCGTAAGATCCCGCCACGATGCCGCCCCGGTACGCGGCCGGGGCTCCGTCGGGAGAACGCCCATGGGAGCGCCACGCACGTCTCGCCTGCCGGCCATCCTCCTCCTCGTTCTCGGTTCCCTGGTGGCCTTTCCACCGGCCGCCCGGGGCCAGGACGCCGACGAATGCCTTTCCTGCCACGAGGACCCGGACCTGACCGGCGAACGGGACGGGAAGGAGATCCCGGTCCACGTGGACCCGGATGCCTTCCGGGAGTCCGTCCACGGGGACCTCGCCTGCGTGGCGTGCCACCGGGACCTCGAGGGAACGGACTACCCGCACCGGGAGTCCACCGCTCCCGTCGACTGCGGCCCGTGCCACGACGAGCAGGCGGAGGAGTACCGGCAGACGATCCACGGGATCCGGGCGGCGAAGGGAGACCGGCTGGCGCCCACCTGCGCCACCTGCCACGGCAGGCACGACATCCTTCCCGCGAGCAACCCCCGCTCCCGCACCGCGATCATGAACATCCCCCTCCTGTGCGGGGAGTGTCACCACGAGGGCAGTCCCGTCTCCCGCACCCACGACATTCCCGAGGAACGGATCCTGGAGAACTACTCCCAGTCGATCCACGGCGAGGGGCTCTTCCGCAAGGGCCTCACGGTGACGGCGGTCTGCACCTCCTGCCATACCTCCCACCGGATCCTGCCCCACACGGACCCCCGGTCCTCCATCCATCCGCACAACGTGGCGCGGACCTGCACGAAGTGCCACGCCCGGATCGAGGACGTCCACAAGAAGGTGATCGAGGGGCGGCTGTGGGAAGAGGCCCCGCACAAGATTCCCGCCTGCACGGACTGCCACTCTCCCCACAGGATCCGCAAGCCGAGTCCCGTCCAGGGCGCCGCCAACCGGGACTGCTTCCGCTGCCACTCGAACCGCGACCTGTACATGGTCCGGAACGGGGAGCGGATCTCCCTGTACGTGGACGAGGCCGCCTGGAACGCCTCCCGCCACTCGGGGGTGGCCTGCGCCCAGTGCCACACCGAGGTGAACTCGGCGGCGAAGCGGCCCTGCTCGACGATCCGCTCACCGGTGGACTGCTCGATCTGCCATGCCGAGGTGGTCCGCCAGTACGAGGAAAGCGCCCACGGCCGGCTCGCGGCGAGCGGCGATCCCGATGCGCCCCGGTGCCTGACCTGCCACGATCCCCACGCGACGGAGGGACAGCACGTCCCCACTTCCAATACCTACCCGCGGAACGTCCCGGACCTCTGCGGCAGGTGCCACGCCCGGGGCGGGGTCGCCGACCGTCGCCTCCGCACCCCGATCGACATCGTGGCCAGCTACCGGCAGTCGATCCACGGCAAGGGCCTGCTGGAAAGCGGCCTCGTCGTCACGGCGACCTGTACCGACTGCCACACGGCGCACCACGTTCTCCCCCCGGACGACCCGGACTCCTCGGTGAACCCGTCCCTGGTGGCGGACACCTGCGGCAACTGCCACCGGGGGATCGAGGAGGCCTTCCGCCGCTCGGTCCACTGGCCCGGCAACACCCGGACCGACCGCCGGCTTCCCACCTGCGAGGACTGCCACACCTCCCACCAGATCGCCCGGACCGACAGGCCCGGTTTCCGCACCTGGATGATGGAGCAGTGCGGCAACTGCCACCACGACGAGGCCGACACCTTCTTCGAAACGCCCCACGGCAAGGCGTCCCAGCTCGGCGACGAGCGGGTGGCCAAGTGCTTCGACTGCCACGGCACCCACGACATCCTGCCGGTGGACGATCCCCGCTCCACCCTCAGCCCGACCCACGTCGTCCAGACCTGCCGCAAGTGCCACGAGGGAGCCCACCTACGGTTCGCCGGCTACCTGAGCCACGCCACCCACCACGACCCGAAGAAGTATCCCTGGCTGTTCTGGACCTTCTGGGGCATGACCTCGCTGCTGGTCGGGACCCTGGTGTTCTTCTCTCTCCACACGGTCCTGTGGCTGTGGCGTCTCTGGCGGACCCGGGAGCAGTGGCGCCCGCTGAAGGCCCGGGCGGCCCGGGCGACGAAGTTCTACCGCCGGTTCGACGCCCGCCAGCGGGCGATGCACCTGGTGATGATGCTCAGCTTCTTCACCCTGGCCGTCACCGGGATGACGCTGAAGTTCTCCTACATGACCTGGGCCCAGGTCCTCTCGCGGCTGCTCGGCGGCTTCGAGGTGACCTCGGTGCTGCACCGGATCGCGGCGGTCGTCCTGATCTCGGACTTCCTCTACCACCTCCACGACCTGAACCGCCGGCGGCGGGAGGAGGGCAGGAGCTGGCTCCAGCTCGTCTTCGGACCGGGCTCGATGATGTTCACCGTGAAGGATATCCGGGACTTCATCGGCACGGTGAAATGGTTCCTGGGAGCGGGCCCGCGACCGCGGTACGGCCGGTTCACCTACTGGGAGAAGTTCGACTACTTCGCCGTGTTCTGGGGCGTGTTCGTCATCGGCTCCACCGGGCTGATCCTCTGGTTCCCGGAGTTCTTCACCCGCTTCCTGCCCGGGTGGGCGGTGAACGTGGCGACGATCATCCACTCCGACGAGGCCCTGCTGGCGGTCGGGTTCATCTTCACCATCCACTTCTTCAACACGCATTTCCGGCCGGACAAGTTCCCGATGGACCCCGTCATCTTCACCGGGCGCGTCCCCCTCGAGGAGCTGCGGCACGACAAGCCGGAGGAGTACGAGGAGGCGAAGGCCCGCGGCACGCTGGAAGAACGCCTCGTCGACCCGATCCCGGCGCCGGTGGAGCGGGCGTTCCGCGTCTTCGGCTTCACGATGCTCGGCATCGGCCTCGTCCTGATCGCGTTCATCGTCTACACGATGCTGTTCGGCTACCGCTGAGGCGGCGGGTCACCGGCGGCGCCCCCGCGGGGGCGCCGCCTCCCCCGGGGGCAGCGTCCGGACCCGGAGGCGGTGGGTCTCCCGGGAACCGAGGAGCCGCAACCGCTCCCGCAACAGCCGCCCCGCCTCCCGGGCCGGGGGCAGCGCCTCTCCACCGAGGAGGACGCGGTTCTCCCACAGCTCGAATTCCACCAGCAGGCGGGCGGGATAGTGGGCGCCGGCCGCGGCGGCGATCTCCCCCCACCCCATCCCCGGCACCGGGAGCAGGTTGACCACGGCGACCCCCCCGGGGGCGAGGCGGCGCGGGATCAGTTCCGGGAGCCCGTCCAGGCTGACGGGCGGCTTCGTACCACCCTCGACCCCGGGAACCGACAGGTCCTCCAGGATCGCGTCGAAGCGGCGGCGGCGGCGGACCAGCCAGTCCAGGGCATCCCCCTGCTCGACCCGAACCCGGCCGGCCCAGGAACCGCACAGCTCCCGGAAGAGAGCGACCCCGCCGAGATCCAGGTCCACCGCCTCCACCGGGTGGCTCCACCCGAGGCCCCGCAGCGGCGCCAGGACACCCCCGGCCGCGAAGCCGAGCAGGGCCAGCCGGGGACCCGGCGCCAGGGCCACCACCGCCGCGGCGAGCAGGTCGAACAGGTCGTGGGTCGGCCCGGGGGCGCAACGAACCTCCGAGAGCACGACGTCCGCCTGGACGAGGCGGGCTCCCCCGGGAAACCGCTCGACGCGCGGTCGTCCCCCGGGCCCGGGCGCGCCCACGCGGGCCTCAGTCCCGCCCGGCCCGGGCTTCCTCCTCCGCCTGGAGGCGCGCCCCGTGGCGGGCGATGGCCCGGCAGAGGAGCCCGAGACCGAGGAACGCGAGGAGGCCGGCGAGCTGCCCCCCGAACCCCTCGTAGAAGGCCGTCCACCCGCCTCCTTCCCCGGCGCGGTGCACCAGGTCGATCAGCTTCATCGGGGGCTCCGACAGGCCGAGCATCTTCCACTGGGGCAGGAGGAAGATCGCGCCCACGGTGCCGACGATCGCGGCGCCGGCCATGAGCCCCGACGCGATCAGCGTGCCCTGGTCGCGCAGGCGCTCCCGCTCCCGCTCGTCCCGGCCGGTCCGCTCGATCCACCAGCCGAAGCCCGCTCCCGCGTAGACCGCCATGTTGATCTCGATCGGCAGGTACATCCCGAGGGCGAAGGCGAGGGCGGGAACCCGGGCCATCTCCAGCAGGATCGCCACCAGCCCGCCCATCGCGTAGAGGAACAGGGGCTGCTCCTTCCCCCCCATCAGGCCCCCGACGATCGCCGCCATCAGGTTGCCCTGGGGCGCGGGTACCGGGTGCGGGTGCCCGGGGCCGGCGACGAACCCGTACGAGTTGGCGATCACCCAGATGACGATCCCCACGGCGAAGGAGGCGACGACGATCCCGAGAAACTTCCAGCGTTCCTGGGACCGCGGGGTGGAGCCGAACCAGTAGCCGATCTTCAGGTCGGACACGAACGCCCCGGACGTCGCGAGGGCGGTGCAGACGGCGCAGCCGATGATCAGGGCGATGGTCTGGCCGAGCCGGCCGCGGGCGAGGCCGCTGCGGAACAGGATGACCGAGGCCAGGATCAGGGTGATCAGGGTCATCCCGGACACCGGGTTCGTCCCGACGATCGCGATCGCCCGGGCCGCCACGGGCGTGAAGAGGAAGGCGAGCAGCCCGGTGATCGCCGCCCCGATCAGCGCGGTGGCCAGGTTCCCCGAGACCCACCAGAACAGGAGGAACATCGCCACGACCGACCCGGCCTCGATCAGCAGGATGTTCCGGGGGGAGATGTCCAGATCGGTCCGCTCGACGTCTCCCTCGTCGGCCGCGCCGCCGGTGAAACCCCGGAAGGCCAGGGAGAGGGAGGAGAGGATGATCTTCCCCATCTTCACGATCCCGATCAGCCCGGAAACGGCGATCGCGCCGACGCCGATCGGCCGCACGTACAGCCGGAAGATCTCGCCGGCCGACATGTCCCGGACCAGGTGCGTGGTCTCCGGGGGAACCAGGGGCACGGGCAGGCCGTGCCCGACCAGGTAGACCAGGGGAATGATGACGAGGAACGAGAGAACCGATCCGGCGGCGATCACCCCCGCGTAGCGCGGCCCGATGATGTAACCGAGGCCGAAGTAGACCGCCGTCGCGTTCAGGTTCAGCTCGATGCGGCGGTCGGCGAGGAAGCGGCCGAAGCGCCCGAACAGGACCCGGGAACCCAGCTCGCCGTTCCACAGGTGGACGAACTCCGCGACCAGGTCGTAGAGAAACCCGATGCCGAACGACCAGAGAAGAATCTTCCCGCCGGCCCCCTTCGTCCGTTCCCCCGAGGCGAGCACGTTGGCGATCGCCGTCGCCTCGGGGAAGGGCAGCTGCCCGTGGAGGTCCCGGACGAAGTAGCGCCGCAGGGGGATCAGCAGGACGACCCCCAGGAAACCGCCCAGCAGGCAGGAGAGGAACACCTGCCAGAACGACGGGTGCAGGTCGTTGATGTAGAGGGCGGGGATGGTGAAGATCGCCCCGGCGACCACCACCCCGGCCGCCTGACCGATCGACTGGACGATCACGTTCTCGAGGATCGTGCTGCGCCGGCCCGCCAGCCGGGGCAGGAGGCTGTTGCCGAGGAAGACGGCCAGGATCGAGATCGGGATGGCCGCCTCGATGACGTTCCCGGTCATCAGCCCGATGTAGGCGGCGGCGAAGGTGAAGACCAGGACCATCACGAGCCCGAGTCCCACCGACCAGGGAGTGACCTCGGGAATCACCTTCCCCGCGGGAACGACCGGTTCCCAGGTCTCGCCCGGTTTCAGCTCGCGGAAGGCGTTCGAGGGAAGGACCTTGGTCGAGGCGTCGTTGCCGTGCTCCACGGGATCCGTCCTCCTCGCGCGGAATGCGCGTCGCGGAATCGTCGGGGATCGACCCCCGGCAGGTCAAGGGCCCCGGGGCGGCGCCCCGGGGCCCGCGGCCCGGTTCGGGCAGGCCTCCGTCAGGCCTCGGCCCGCGGCTCCTCCTGCCCGAGGTCGTCCCACCGCCCGGTGCGGAGGTACTCGTCGATCGCCAGGGCCGCCCGGCGCCCCGCGCCCGCGGCGAGGATCACGGTCGCTCCCCCGGTGACGATGTCGCCCCCGGCGAAGACCCCCTTCATCGTGGTCTTCCCCGTCTTCCGGTCGGCGACGATGGTTCCCCACTTCGTGTGCTCGATCGCGGGGGACGTCTTGCGGATCATCGGGTTGGCCCCGTTGCCGATCGCGATCACCGCCAGGTCGAGCTCGAGGACATGCTCCGAGCCCTCGATCGGCACCGGCCGGCGGCGCCCCGAGTCGTCCGGCTCCCCGAGTTCCATCTTCTGCAGCCGCGCCGCCCGGAGCCACCCGTTCTCGTCCCCGAGGAACTCGACCGGGTTCGTCAGGACGAGGAACTCGACCCCCTCTTCCTTCGCGTGCTTGATCTCCTCGTTCCGCGCCGGCATCTCCGCCTCGGACCGGCGGTAGATGATCGCGGCCCGCTTCGCGCCCAGGCGCTTCGCCGTGCGGACCGCGTCCATCGCCGTGTTTCCGCCGCCGAAGACCGCGACGTTCTTCCCCGCGATGTCCAGGACCGGGGTCTCGGCGTCCGGGCGGTAGGCCTTCATCAGGTTGACGCGGGTCAGGAACTCGTTCGCCGAGTAGACGCCGACCAGGTTCTCGCCCGGGATCCCCATGAAGCGGGGCAGCCCGGCCCCGACGCCGAGGAAGACGGCGTCGAAACCACCGACCGTCAGCAGTTCCTCGACGGTGTCGGTCATCCCGATCACCGCGTCCGTGACGAACTCGACCCCGAGCTTCTTCAGCTGCTCGATCTCGGCGCGGACGATCTCCTTCGGCAGGCGGAACTCCGGGATCCCGTAGACCAGCACCCCCCCCAGCTCGTGGAGCGCCTCGAAGACGACCACCTCGTGGCCCATCTTCGCCAGGTCCGTCGCGCAGGAGAGGCCCGACGGCCCGGACCCGACGACCGCGACCCGCTTGCCGGTCTTCCGGGCGGGCGGCTCGGCCTTCATCAGGCCGTTCCTCCGCTCGTAGTCGGCGACGAACCGTTCCAGGTGCCCGATCGCGACGGGGAGCGAGCGCTTGCCGACGATGCACTGGGCCTCGCACTGCTCCTCCTGGGGGCAGACCCGGCCGCAGATCGCCGGCAGGGAGTTGTCCTCCTTGATCTTCTTCGCCGCCTCGTCGAAGCGCCGGTCGGCGATCAGCCCGATGAAGTCGCGGATCTTGATGTTGACCGGGCACCCCTCCTCGCACTTCGGCTTCGGGCACTGGAGGCAGCGGTCCGCCTCGCGGACCGCGAGGTCCTCGTCGAACCCCAGGTTGACCTCCTCGAAGTTGCAGGCCCGCACCTCGGGCGGCTGCTCCGGCATCTCCTGGCGGGGAATCTGGAACCGCTCCTTCGCCGTCAGCTTCCTCGGCATCACTCGCCCTCCCTCTCCAGGTCCCGCAGCCGCAGCTCGAGCCGGCACGGTTCCTCGCCCTGCCCCGCGAGGAACTCCTGCAGCTTCCGCTGCTCCCACTCGCGATAGGTCATGTTGCGCTTTGCGAGCAGGTCGAAGTCGACCTGGTGGCCGTCGAACTCCGGCCCGTCGACGCAGGCGAACAGGGTCCGGCCCCCGACCGTCACCCGGCACGCGCCGCACATCCCGGTGCCGTCGAGCATGATCGGGTTGAGGCTGACGACCGTCCTGATCCCGTGGGGGCGCGTGACCTCGGCGACCGCCTTCATCATCGGGATCGGGCCGATGGCGAGCACGAAGTCGAGCCTGCGTCCCCCGTCGATCAGCTGCTGGAGCTGCTGGGTGACGAAGCCGTGGAAGCCGTAGGAACCGTCGTCGGTGCAGGGATACACCTCGTCGGCGACGGCCCGCATCTCCTCCTCGAGGATGACGTATTCCCGGGTGCGGCCGCCGATGATGGAGATGACGTGGTTCCCCGCCCGCTTGAGGGCCACCGCGGTCGGCCAGGCGATCGCGGTTCCCACGCCACCGCCGATCGAGACGGCCGTGCCGAACTTCTCGATGTGCGAGGGAGTCCCCAGGGGCCCGGCCACGTCGTGGAGCGTGTCCCCCGCCTCCCGGGTGTTCATCAGCTTCGTGGTCTTGCCCACCCCCTGGACGATCAGGGTGATCCACCCCTCCCCGGCGTCCGAGTCGGCGATCGTCAGGGGGATCCGCTCCCCGTCCTCCGTCACCCGGACGATCACGAACTGGCCCGCCTTCCGCTTCGCCGCGATCTTGGGCGCCTCGATGCGGAACAGCTTGACGTCCGGCGCGAGGAACCTCGCCTCCAGGATGCGAAACATCGGTGGCCTCCTTCCGGTCGCGGGCGGCGCGCGCCGCCCTCCTGGCACCCGGCCCGGGCAGGGCCTGCTCCTCCCGGGCTTCCGGCCCCGGGTGGTCGGTTGACGAGCGGGTTAGTTTACCCCGGGAGGGCAGGGGTCGCCGTAGACGTCGGGCCGCCGCTGGCGGAGCACCGGCAGCGCCCGGCGCACCTCCTCGAGCCGGGCCGGGTCGACCTCCGCGGTCACCGTGGCCTCCTCCTGCCCCGCGGCCGCCAGGATGGCGCCCCAGGGATCGACGATCATCGAGTGGCCCCAGGCCGGGTACCTTCCGCGGGGATGGGGGGCGGGCGAACAGGAGGCGACAAAGATGGTGTTCTCGACGGCCCGGGCCCGGTTCAGGATTTCCCAGTGGGCCGGCCCCGTCGTCGTGTTGAACGCCCCGGGGAGCACCACCAGCTCGGCCCCGGCGAGGGCCATCGCCCGGAAGAGTTCCGGGAACCGGAGGTCGTAGCAGACGGCGAGGCCGATCGTCCCCAGGGCGGTGCGGGCCACCGAGACCCGGTTCCCCGCCGCCAGGACGGCCGACTCCCGGAACCGGATCCCTCCCGGGATGTCCACGTCGAACAGGTGGATCTTCCGGTGCCGGAGGACCATCCGGCCCGCCGGGTCCCACAGGGTGGCGGTGTTCCACACCCGGTCCCCCTCCCGCTCGGGGATCGAGCCGCCGACCAGGTGGATCCCCAGTTCCCGCGCCAGCCGGGAGCACAGCCGGCCCGAGGGCCCGTCCGGAAGGGGTTCCGCCAGCGCGTGGAAGCGGTCCGCCTCGTAGGGGCAGGAGAACATCTCCGGCAGGACCACCAGCCGGGCGCCGGCCGCCGCGGCCCGGCGGACCTCTTCCTCGGCCCGGGCGTGGTTGGCGGCCCGGTCCGGGCCGACCGCCATCTGGACCAGCGTCACGGCGAATCGTTCCATCGGCGCTCCTCCGACCGTTTGTCGTCCCGGGCGGACCGGCGGGCCCGGGGGCCCCCCGCCCGCCTTCCGCCCGGGCGGGGGGGCAGCCCTAGAATGACCGGGACCGGCCGCGCCGTCACCCGGGCGCGGCCCCGCGAGAAGGGAGACCGGCACCATGACCCGAGCCGCCCGGTGGGCCATCGTCCTCGTCCTGCTGTTCGTCCTCGCCAGTTTCGCCACCCTGGTGGTCGCCGCCTGGACCCTCGGGGGGGGCCTGTCCTTCCACCGCGGGAACGTCCTGGAGGTCCGGCTCGACCGGCCGGTGGTGGAAACCGCCCCGCGGGACCGGCTGTCCCGCCTGCTGGGACGGGAGCCCCTCGTGCTGCGGGATCTCGTGGCGGCGATCGACGCCGCGCGGAAGGACGACCGCATCGAGGGCCTCTACCTGGAGCTGGACGACACCTCCCTCGGGTGGGCCCAGGGCGAGGAACTCCGGGCGGCGATCGCCCGCTTCCGCGCCGCCGGCAAGTGGACCGTCGCCTGGACGGCGAGCTTCGGCGAGCTGGGCGGCGGCACCGGCGCCTACTGGCTGGCCAGCGCCTGCCGGCAGGTCTACCTCGCCCCCCCGGGGGACGTGGGCCTGACCGGGCTCCGGGTGGAGACGCCCTTCATCCGGGGCCTCCTGGACCGGCTCGGGATCGTGCCCCAGTTCGGCCAGCGGAAGGAGTACAAGAACGCGGTCAACACCTACACCGAGACCGGCTACACGAAGCCGCACCGGGAAGCCCTCGAGGCCCTCCTCGACGTGCTGTACGGGGAACTTGTCGACGGGATCGCCACCGGCCGGGAACTGACCCCGGACCGGGTCCGCGAGCTGATCGACGGGGGCCCCTGGACCGGGGACGAGGCGAAGGAGAACGGCCTGGTCGACGACCTGCTCTACCGGGACCAGGTGATGGACCTGCTCGAGAAGAAGGCGGGGCGGAAGGACCCCCTGGAACCGGTCGAGCGGTACCTCGGGCGGCGCCGGCCGTTCGGCTCCGGCGGCACGAAGGTCGCGATCGTCTACGCCGTGGGCGCGATCCGCCGCGGCGAATCGGGCACCGATCCGCTCTACGGCCGCTCGATGGGCTCGGACACGATCATCCGGGCCCTGCGCCGGGCCCGGGAGGACGACTCGATCGACGCGGTGGTCCTGCGGGTCGACTCCCCCGGGGGTTCCTACGTCGCGTCCGACCTGATCCGGCGCGAGGTCGTGCGCACCGCGAAGGAGAAGCCGCTCCTGGTCAGCATGGGGAACTACGCCGCCTCGGGGGGCTACTTCATCTCGATGCAGGGTCCCTCGATCCTCGCCGACCGGACGACGATCACCGGCTCGATCGGCGTCTTCGGCGGAAAGTTCGTCACCCGGGACTTCTGGGAGCAGAAGCTCGGCATCCGCTTCCCGGGGATCCAGCGGGGCCGCCACGCGGACCTGATGTCGACGCAGGTGGAGTGGGACGAGGACGGCTGGGCCCGGATGAACGCCCTCCTCGACCGGATCTATGACGACTTCGTGACGAAGGCGGCGCAGGGACGGGGCATGACCTGGGACGAGCTGGAGCCGCTCGCCCACGGGCGGGTGTGGGCCGGCAAGGACGCCCGGGAGCGGAAGCTGGTCGACGACATCGGCGGCCTGCGGGAAGCGCTCCGGCAGGCCTGCAGCAGGGCGGGGGGCGACCCGGACCGGGGCTGCCGGGTCGAGATCCTGCCCCGGCCGAAGAACTTCCTCGAGCGGCTCCTCTCCCGGGACCGGGACGAGGTCCTGCTCGGCCCGGAGGGGCGCCGGGCCCTGGCCCTCGTGCGCCTGCTGACCAGCCCCGCCCCGGAGGCCCTCCTGCTCGATCCCGACCTGCCGCGCATCCGCTGAGCGGGAACGGTGAAGGGGACGTTCATCGTCGAGTTCCCCAACCCCCCCTGCGGGGACCCGGCGGTGATCGTGCGGCCCCGGCACCGGGGCTGGGCCATCCTGGCGGAAGCCGGCGAGCTGGGGGCGGTCTCCGCCCGGCGACTGCTCTCGGTGCGGGTCGCGCTGGTCTCCCACTTCCACGTGGACCACGCCTGTGGGCTCGGGCGGCTCCTGCGGGTCCGCCTCGGGCACCCGGAACGGCCCCTGGTCGTCGTCGGCCCGCCGGGAAGCGCCCGCCGGGTGGCGCACCACCTGGCGGGATACCTCTGGAACCTGCTCCCCGCCTATCCCCTCGACCTGGCCGTCGTGGAGGCCGGCGAGGACCGGGTCCGGACGTGGCGGTTCCCCCGGGAGGAGGGCTTCGAACCCTTCTGCACCGGGGAACGCTCCTGGGAGAAGGGGGCCCCGGTGCTCGCGCTCGAGGGGGAGGGCGTGAGCGTCCGGGCGTTTCCCCTGGACCACGCGGGAACCACCTCCCTCGCCTGGCGGATCGACGAGGACGAGGGCCTGCACGTCGACCCGGAGGCCCTGGCCCGGGCGGGGCTGCCGCCGGGGCCCTGGCTGGGGGCGCTGAAACGGCTGGTCCGGGAGGAGGCCCCCCCCGGCACCCCGGTCCCGCTCCCCGGCGGGGGCGCGGCTCCCCTCGGCGATCTCCGGGACCGCTTCCTCTTCCGTGTCCCGGGGGAGTCCGTGGCGGTCGCCTGCGACCTGGGGCCGACGCCCGGGAACCTGGAGGCCCTGGCCCGCTTCGCCGCGGGCGCCCGGCGCCTCGTCCTGGAGACGAGCTACCGGGAAGCGGACCGGGAGCTGGCCCGGGAACACGGCCACCTCGCCACGTCCGACGCCGGGAGGGTGGCGCGCGCCGCCCGCCCCGGGCTGCTCGTCCCCTTCCACCTCTCCGCCCGCTACGAGGGAAACGAGGAGGCCGTGATCGACGAGCTGCGGGCGGCGGCGGCGCCGGTCCAGGTCGCGGCCCCGGCCCCTTTCGAACGGGCTTCAGGACGGTAGCGGACCGGGGTATACTGCGGGCGCGGTACGGGAGCCCGGGCCGGGGGGTCTCGGGATTCCCGGGGGAAAAGGAAGGGGGAACGATGGGGTCGGGCATCTCGCCGCGGCCGTCCGGGTCGGAGTCGCGCCAGCACGTCGCGCTGTTTCTCGAGGAGGCCCGCCGCCTCCTGGAGGCCCGGGGGGAAGCAGGCTCTTCCACCCGGCCGGAATCCGGCCGCGATCATCAGGAAGACAAGCAGAAAGACCGGACAGATATCGCCCGGAAGCTGATCGAATCGAACATTTTCTACGTCGTTCAGGTGGCCGGCGAGCTCCGTTCGCGCAGGGTCCCCTTCGAGGAGCTGCTCGCGGAGGGGGTCCTGGGCCTCGTGGAGGCGGCCCGCCGGTTCGACCCGGGCCGGGACGTCAAGTTCCTCTCCTACGCCACCTGGTGGATCCGCAAGCGGATGCTGGAATACATCAACCGGGAGTCGAGCGCGGTCCGGCTCACCCGGCACGCCCGGGAGAAGCGGCGGGCCCTCCTCGACCTCGAGGAGTCGCTCCGCCGGGACCTGGGCCGGGAACCGACCCTCGACGAGGTGGCGCGGGAGGCGGGCCTCGACCCCGAGGTGGTCCGCCGCCGGAAGGAAGCCTCCGCGACGGTCTTCTCCCTCGACCAGCTGGAGCGTCCCGGGGCCGGAGAAACGTTCCGGCTCGCCGTCGATCCCCGGGAGCACCCGACCCCCGAGCAGATCGTCGCCGAGCGGCTCGCCTGCCGCCGCCTGCGCCGGGAACTGGCCCGCCTGCCGGAGCGGGAACGCACGATCCTCGAGCACCGCTTCGGGATGAACGGCCGGGAGCCGATGACCTTCTCTTCCCTCGGCCGCCTGCTCGGCATGAGCCGGGAACGGGTCCGCCAGATCGAGAAGGAAGCCCTGGCCCGGCTGCGGCGGCGGCTGGCGCTCCCGGAACGCCGCCGGAAGCGCGTGCGGGCGGCCACGACCCTTCCCCCATGCTCCCGTTCCTCTACCAGGAAGCCGTCGGCGGCGCCGTCTTCGCCCTAGGTCTCGCCCTCGCCTGGCGGGCGGGCGAGGTCGGGGTCCGGGGACGGGGAGCGCGGCGGCTCGCGGTCCTTCTCGGCGGTTTCCTTCTCCTCGCCGCCGGGCAGGGGCTCCTGCAGTGGCTGGCCACCCGCTGATCCACGGGACGGACCTCCTGGTCCTCGCCCTCTACTTCGTGGCCGTCCTCGCGGCGGGGGCGTGGGCCGCGCGGCGCAGCCGGGGGCTTGCCGATTTCCTGCTCGGGGGGCAGCGGTTCTCCTGGTGGCTGGTCGCCTTTTCCTGCGTGGCCACCGTCGTCGGTTCCTACTCGTTCGTCAAGTACTCCGCGGCGGGTTTCCGCCACGGGCTCTGTTCCAGCCAGACCTACCTGAACGACTGGTTCTGGATGCCCCTCTGGATGCTCGGGTGGCTGCCGATCGTCTACTGGGGACGGATCACCTCGGTGCCGGAGTACTTCGAGCGCCGGTTCGGCCGCTCCGTCCGCCGGGCGGCGACCTTCCTGCTCCTCGTCTACCTGCTGGGCTACCTCGGGATCAACTTCCTGACGATGGGCCGGGCCCTCGAGGCCCTCGCCGGCTGGCCCCTCCTCCTCTCCGCCGGGCTGGCGGCCCTCGTCTGCGGGATCTACGTCAGCCACGGCGGTCAGACCGCCGTGATCTTCACCGACCTCTTCCAGGGAGGGCTGCTCCTCGCGGCCGGGATCGGCCTGTTCGCCGCCGGGGTGATCGCGGTCGGCGGGCCCGCGGCGTTCTGGGAAGGGCTCGGCCCCGCGGGACGCGCCGCCCTCCCGCCCTTCCGCGAGCCCCCGGACTTCAACTTCGTCGGGATCTTCTGGCAGGACGCGATGGCCGGAGGGGTGGCGTTCTGGTTCCTGAACCAGGGCATCCTGATGCGCTTCCTCTCCGCCCGCAGCGTCCGGGACGCCCGGCGGGCCGCGGTCTTCGTGCTGCTCGTCCTGATGCCCCTCGCCGCGGTGGCGGTCTCCGGGGCCGGCTGGGTGGGCCGGGCGATGGCGGCCCGCGGCCTCCTCGACCCCGCCACCCCGCCCTCCGCCGTGTTCGTCGTCGTCGCGGAACGGGTCCTCCCCGCGGGCCTCTTCGGCCTGGTCACCGCCGCCCTGGTCGCGGCCCTGATGTCCACGGCGGATACCCTCGTCAACGCGATCGCCACCATCGTGCTCGTCGACCTGTGGCAACCCTCGCGCTTCTCCCGGGGCCGGGGGGAAAGAGCCGGGCTGCTGGTCGCCCGGACGGCCTCGGCGGGGGCCACGGCGGCCGGGTTCGCCCTCGTACCCCTGTTCGCCGCCTTCGGCTCGATCTACCGGGCCCACGGGGCGTTCACCGCCGCGATCACCCCGCCGCTCGCCGTCGCCCTCCTCCTGGGGATCACCTGGCGCCGGTTCGGGCGGGCGGGGGCCCTGGCCACCCTGGCCGGCGGGACCGCCGCGATCGCCCTTTCGTTCGCCTTTCCGGGCCTCGTCACCCCGTTCGCCCACGGGGTCCGGCTGGAGGCCGGGGTCCGGGCCTACACCTACGTCCGCGCCCTCTACGGCCTCGTGGTCTCGGCCGCGCTGGGGATCGGGGTGACGCTCCTGCGGCCGGCCCCCGCGGCCGCCCCCCCGGCCGCCCTCCTCGTCGCGCCGGCGCCGGGCCGGCTCCGGGCGTTCAAGGGAGCCGACCCGCACCCGGGACCGGGCCCCGCCCGCCGGCTCGCGGTGGTGCCGGCGCCGGACCCGGCCCCGGCCGATCCCTGGACACCGCCGGAGGTCGGCCTCCACCCCGCGGACCTCCGCGCCCTCGAGGCGGAAGGGGGGGACCTGATTCTCGTCGCCCGGGACCACCCGCTGCTGGGCGGGTGGCAGGGGTTCCGCGGGCGGGCGCGGGTGGACGGGCGCGTCCCCCGCGGTACCCTCCGGGCGCCGGAGGGGCTCCTCCGCCGTCTCGGCCTGGACCCGGGGTGCGGGGTCCGGGTGTTCCGGGAGCTGTGACCCCCGCCCGGCAGGAGGAACCCCCGTGGCCGGCGACCCCCTCGCTCCCCTCCGTCCCTGGCTCGGCCGCTCGATCGACGACTGCCCCTGCGGGCGGCGCCACCGGGTGCCGCTCCGGCGCGTGGTCGCCGGCGGCGGCGCCCTCGAGGCGCTGCCGGACCTGGTCCGGGAGATCGTTCCCGCCGGCGCCCCGGTCCTCCTCCTGGCGGACCCGGACACCCGGGAGGCGGCCGGCGCCCGGGCCGGGGCCCTGCTGGCCGGGGCCGGCCACCGGGTGGAGGAACGGCTGACCGGGCGGGAACCCCGCTGCGATGCGGCCACCCTCGCGGCCCTGGCCGGGGGGGTCCGGTCCTCCCCCCGCCTCCTGGTCGCCGCGGGCAGCGGGACGATCAACGACCTCGGCAAGCTCCTCGCCGATCGGCTCGGCATCCCCCAGGTCACGGTCGCCACCGCGGCCTCGATGAACGGGTACGCCTCGGCGATCGCCGCCTTCACGGAGGGGGGCCTGAAGCGGACCGTCCCCGCTTCCCCGCCGGTGGCCCTGGTCCTGGACGCGCAGGTCCTGGCCGGGGCGCCCCCGCGCCTGCGGGCCGCCGGCTTCGGCGACCTGCTGGGCAAGCCGGTCTCTTCCGCCGACTGGCTCCTCTCCCGGGCCCTCGTCGACGAGCCGGTCTGCCCGACCGCCCTCCGCCTCGCCGACGCGGCCGCGGCGGGGATCCGGGACCGGGCCGCGGCGATCGGCGACGGCGACCCGGGGGCGATCCTGGCCCTCGCCGTGGCCCTCGTGCTCTCCGGCATCTCGATGGCGGTTGCGGGGGCCTCCTCGCCGGCGTCGGGGGGGGAACACCTGGTCTCCCACTACCTGGACATCTCCTCCCCCGCGTGGGGACGCCGCCCCCGGCTCCACGGGGAGCAGGTGGCGGTCGGCACCCGGGTCTCCCTGGCCCTCTACCGGGTGCTCCGGGAGGCCGGTCCCCCCGACCCCGGGGCCTCCCCGCCGCCCGAGGAGGACGACCCGGCCCTCCGCCGCCTCCACGGCCACCTGCCGCCCCCGGCGCTCGCGTCCCTCCTCGCCGAGGCCCGGGCGAAGCGCGAACGCCGGCCGGGCCGGCGGGAGCGCCGGGTCCGCCTCGCCGCGGGCTGGGACGGGCTGTGGCAGGACCTGGACCGCCGCCTCGCGGGGGGCGAGGGGCTCGCCGCGGACCTCCGGCGGGCCGGGGCCCCCACCGGCTTCCGGGAGATCGGGGTCGATCCGGACCGGGCCGAACTCGCGGTCCGGGCGGCCCGGCACATGCGCAACCGGTACACCGTGCTCGACCTCGCGGCGGACCTGGGCGTTCTCGACGGGTTCGCGGCCCACCTCCCCCGGGACCTGCTGGAGGGGGGCGGCGCCGGCGTTCCCGGGGAACCTTCCCCGGGGCCGGGCCCGGCCCGGCGGGACTAGAGCCGCCAGGCGTAGCCCAGCTTGAGGAAGTAGGTCCGCGCCGCGTCCAGCAGGTCCACCCGGTCGTCCCCGAGCCGCGTGTCGGTCGTCCCGGCGTAGAGGACGGTCCGGGGGTTGACCTTGTACGAGAAGAGGACCTGGGTGAACAGGCGCCGGGACCGGGCATCCACCGGGAAGGGGTAGAGAGCGGGGTTCCGCCGGACCTCGGTCCACTGGACGATCGCCCGGACGAAGGTCCGCACGTCGAAGAACCAGACGAGGCGTCCCTGGTGCACGTCCGCCCGGTAGAGGGTGCCGCCCGGAACCCGGAGCGCCTCCCGGGCCAGGTCGAGCTGCAGGTAGAAGTGCCGTCCCGCGTTCCAGGTGAGCCCCGGGGCAACCTTCCAGCGATCGCCCGTCCGGTTCCCCGCGTAGTCGATCGCCTCCCCCGCCACGAAGCCGACGGAACAGGTGAAGTCCCCGGTGGGCCGCACGTTGAACCATCCGCGCCAGCCGGCAAGGTCGTGGACCTTCCCCTGCCACGTCTCCCGGGACCGGGACCGGGAGAGGACCAGGGTGGACTGCCGGGGCCCGGCGAGCCGCACCTCCAGGCTGCCCCCCTCCCCGAGCAGGTTCCGGGCGCCGTCCAGGGTCCGGTGAAGGTTCACCTGGAAGCGGGCGCTGGTCAGCCGTTCTCCCGGCTTTCCCCAGCGGGTCCAGGCCGCGTGCCCGCCGAGTTCCCGGGTGTCCACCCGGGGAATGAACCCGGCATCGGCCCGGAACCCCCGGGTGCGGCGTCCCCAGCCCGCCCAGAGGTCCCACGCCCGGTCCCGGTGGTTGACGTTGACCGACAGGGCCTTCCCGTGGAAGAGCCCGCCCGGCTGGTCGAAGGCGTTCGCCACGTCGGCCGGGTAGCGGGTGTCCGAGCGGAGGAACTGGAAGATGAGCGCGTTCGTCGCGTCGAGGCGGAGGGTTCCGTCCACCCCGTAGACCCGGTTCAGGTAGCCCGCCTCCCCTTCCCGGTCGGTGAGGAGCATCCCCAGGGTGGAGGTCGCTCCCACGTCCCGCCGCCACCGCAGCACCGCCGCCGTGTTCCCCCGGTCGAGGGTCGTGCTCGCCGAGGACCGGCTCGCGGGGAACACCAGGTGGGTCACCCGGTCCCGGGCGACGTACGCCCCGCCCGCGTTCCGTCCCTCCTTGCCCGTCAGCTTGATCCCGGCGGAGGGGTCCACCACCTGCCGGGTGTGGACCGCCGGGTAGGGAGTCCGGAAGAAGTCCGCCCCCTCGAGGAAGAAGGGACGCTTTTCCGGGTAGAAGATCGTGAACGTGCGGTTCACGTCGAGGACGACCGCGTCCGCCTCGACCTGGGAAAAGTCCGGGTTCAGGGCCAGGTCCAGGCTGGCATTCGGCGTCACCCCCCACCGGGCCGAGAGGCCGAGGTCCGTCTCCTCCGCCCTCGTGGCGAAGCCGCCCTCCGGGAACGGCTCCCGGGCCCGGGTCCGGCCCCAGGTCAGGGTCGGGTCGAGTTCCACGTCGCGGCCGGGCCGCAGGTCCCGCATCCCGGTGATGCGCGGCACCTGGCAGAGCCAGCAGGAACGGTTCCGGTCGATCCGGACCGGGTAGTAGGTCTTCCGCACCGACCGGGGCCGGGAGCGGAAGCAGGTGAACCCCCAGGTCTGCGCCCCGGCCTCCCGGGGGAAACGGAGCGCGTCCAGGGGCACGGCGATCTCGGCGGTCCAGCCGCGGGGGCCGACCCGGGCGGCGGCGCTCCAGATGGCGTCCCAGGACCAGTCCTCGGCGGGGGCCCCGGTCAGGTTGCCCCGGAACCCGCCGGCCCCGGTGTCGGTGACGACGGCGTCCGACTGGACGCCGAGGGGATTGACCAGGAAGGCGAACCCCCGCCGGGCGTCGTCGAACGGGTCGACGGCGAACCCCACCTGGTCGTCCCGGAACGCCCGGTCCCGGTCGGCGAGGTGGGCCCGGATCTCCCCGGGATCGTCCCGGACCCGGAAGGCGACGTACAGGTGGTGCTCGTCCCAGGTGACGAGGCAGGTCGTCTCCACGTCGGCCGGCCGGTTCTCCCCCGGCCAGACCTCCCACGGGAGCGGGATCTCGAGGGCCCGGCGCCAGGCCTCCTCGTCGAGCCGCCCGTCGACGCGGATCGGGCCGGCGGCCCGGGGAGCGGCGAGGACCGGGCGGGGGGTCTCCGCCGCGGCCACGGGAGGGCGGCACAGGGCCCACACGAGCCCCGCCGCCAGCATCCACCGAAACGTCCCGGCCGCGCGCATGGCGCCCAGCATGCCATGGAATCCCGCCCCGGTCGGCGGTTTCCGGGGGAAGGGGGACGACGGCGAGGGGGGACGGGTGCTAGCATGGCGGGCAGCCGGACCGAGACCATCCCCCCACCGGAGGGTGCGCCCGATGTCGACCGAACCGACCGTCCGCCCGGCGGCCGTCCCGCCGGAGATCCCCGTCGAGCCGGTCCTCCACGCCCCGCGGGAAATCGTCGAGCTGCGCCGGGGGAACACCCGGGTGCTCCTCGACCCGGAGACCCCCCACTGGGTCGCGACCGACCCCCGGGGCGCCTCGATCCTCCTCGCCTTCCGGGACGGCGCCCGGCCCGACGACGTGGCCCGCCGCCTGGCGGAACGGGAAGGACTCCCCCTGGTCACCGCCCGGCTGCGGGTCGACGCGGTGGCCCGGGAGGCGCTCCGGTGCGGCTTCCTGGCGGAGGCCCCGCCGGTTCCCCTGCCCCACCTCGGGCGGGAGACCCTGCTGCCGGAGGGGCGGCTGGAAGAGTTCTGGGTCCACCTGAACGACGCCTGCAACCTGGCGTGCCGCCACTGCCTCGTCTCCTCCGGTCCCGGCGGGGACCCGGGGCTCCCCGGCGAGACGATCGCCGCCGCTCTCCGGGAGGCCCGGGAGCTGGGGGCCCGGACGTTCTGCTTCACCGGTGGAGAACCGCTCCTGCGGCCCGACTTCGCGGAGCTGGCCGCCGCCGCCCTCGAGGACCCGCGGGCCGAGCTGGCCGTCCTGACCAACGGCCTCCTGCTCCGGGAGGAGACGATCGCGTCCTGGCGGGGCCACCTCGACCTCGAGCGGATCCGCTTCCAGGTCAGCCTCGACGGGTCCTCCCCGGAGGTGAACGACCCGGTCCGCGGGCGCGGAAGCTTCGAGCGGATCGTGGCCGGGATCCGGGACGCCCTCGCGGCGGGGCTGGACGTGACGGTGACCACCACCGTCACCGGCCGCAACCTCCCGGACGTGCCCCGGGTGACCCGGCTCGTCGGGGAGCTGGGGGGGCGGACGCACCACCTGCTCTGGCTCCACCGCCGGGGCCGCGCCGCGGAGGCGGACGGCGCGCCGTCCCCGGCCGAGGTCCTGGGGGCCGTCCGGGCGGCGGCGGAGGCCGGCCGGGAGGCGGGGGTCACCGTGGACAACGTGGCGGCGGTCCGGGCCCGGGTGAACCACGAACCCGGCACCCGGAGGGACCTCTCGAGCGCCGCCGTGACGAACCTCTGCCTCCACCGGGACGGGGCGGTCTATCCCTCCGCGTCCCTCGTCGGGATCGAGGAGCTGCGGCTCGGCACGTTCGGGAAGCGTCCCCTCGGGGACCTGCTCCGGGCGAGCGAGGTCGCGCGCCGGTTCCGCCGGGCCTCCCTCGTCCGCAAGGAGGCCTGTCCCTCCTGCCCCGTGCGCTTCCTCTGCGGCGGGGGCGACGTGGAGCACGCCTGGCTCTGGGGCGGCAGTCTCGACGCGATGGACCCCTGGTGCGAGCTCCACCGGGGAATGACCGAGGACGCCCTGCTCGACCGGGCGGAGGAACGGGGCCGGGTCGGGGCCGGGCCGGAATCCGGGTGGACGGACCCCCGGCTCCTGACGTTCATGGGGGAAGGGTCCCACGCCTGCGGCAGCGGGGACGGGGACGAAGCGGGTCGCCTCGTCGTCTCGAGCTCGGAGTGCGTGCTCTCCTTCGAGCTGGACGCCACCCGGCGGATCGTCCGGGAGTTCTACGGGAACGCCGCGGACCACCCGGAGGAGGACCTCTGCTGCCCCGTGCGGCCCCGCCCGACGGACATCGAGCACATCCCGCCGGGGGTGGTCGAGCGGTTCTACGGGTGCGGCTCCCCGGTAATCCAGGCCGACCCCCGGCCGGGGGAGACGACCCTCGACCTCGGTTCCGGGGCGGGCATCGACGTCTTCATCTGCGCCCGGCGCGTCGGCCCCGGGGGGCGGGCGCTCGGCGTCGACATGACCGACCGGATGCTGGCGGTCGCCGGGGAAGCCCGGAAGAAGGTCGCCGCGAACCTCGGTTACGACAACGTCGAGTTCCGGAAGGGGTTCCTCGAGGACCTGCCGGTGGAGGATGCGAGCGTCGACCTCGTCACCTCGAACTGCGTGATCAACCTGTCGCCGGACAAGCGCCGGGTGTTCCGGGAGATCTGGCGCGTGCTGCGCAACGGGGGGCGGTTCGTGGTCTCGGACATCGTCGCCGAGCGGGAGGTCCCCGCCGCGAAGCGGCAGGACCCCCGCCTGTGGGGCCAGTGCATCTCCGGCGCCCTGACCGAGGAGGAGTTCCTCGCCGCCCTGGAGCGGGCCGGGTTCCACGGGATCGAGGTCCTCGAGAAGTTCTTCTGGCGGGAGGTGGACGGGTACCGCTTCTTCTCCGTGACGGTGCGGGGCTGGCGCCACGACCGGGGGGAGGTGTCGGAGGGCGGGAAGGAAACCGCCGTCTACCTCGGGCCGCACCGGGCGGTGGTGGACGACCAGGGGATCTTCTTCCCGCGGGGCGTTCCCGTCCCGGTGGACGCGGCGACGGCCGACCGCCTGCGCCGGCCGCCCTACGCCGGCCGTTTCCAGGTGGGCGAGGTGGCGCCGAAACCGGGGCGGGGGGACTGCGGCTGCCGGAACTGCTGACCGGCCAGCCCCGTTCGTCGGCGTTCGACGGTTCCCGGCCCGGCCGCCGGAAGTTGTCCGGCCGGGCCGGTGCGGTTACTTTTCTGGTGCCATGTTCCCCTCCCCGCGCTCCCCGCGGGGACCGGCCCTCGTGGTCCTGGTCCTCGCCGGTCTCGCCTCGACGTTCGCCGCGGGCGCGGGGATCCCCGCCGCTCACCCGCGGGTGGAAATCCGGACCAGCGCCGGGTCCTTCGTCGCCGAGCTGTTCCCCGAGTACGCCCCGCGGAACGTGGAGCTCTTCCTCGAGCGGGCGGGCCTGCGCCCGGCCCGCGAGGGTGTCGGGCGCCTCGCCGGCAGCACGGTCTGCGCCAGCTGGCCCCACGGCTACCTGGTCTTCGGCTGCCTGCCCCCCGTCCCGGGCCGCCCGTCCCGGCCGGTCCCGGAGCGGGTGGGGGTCCCGGACGAGATCGACGGGGTCGCGATGGGCCTCGGAAACGAGACCCTGAACGACCCGGCCCGGGTCGACCTCCTCTGGCAGCTCGAACTGTGGCCCCGGCTCCTGGCCCTCGAGCAGTCCGGGCGGCCGGTCCCGGCGGGGCTGGCCCGGCTCGCCGCCCGGATCCGCCGGGAGGGCCCCGGCGCGTCCCGGGCCATCCTCGGGTGGAGCCGGCTGAAACTGCTGGAGGCCGCGGGGTGGCACTGGACCCCGGGAGGTTCCCCCCTCCGGGTCCGGCGGGGAATCCTGGCGACCGCGGCCCGCTGGCCCGGGGAGGCGGACGCCCGCTTTCTCGTGGCGCTCGCCGACCTCCCGGAGCGGGACGGGCGCGCGACCGCCTGGGGACGGGTCGTCTCCGGCTGGGACACCCTGGAGGCGATCGCCCGCCTGCCCCTCGACGGCGAGCACCGGCCCCGGCAACAGGTCACCATCCTCGGCTTCCGGGAGCTTTCCGCTCCCGTGGGCCCCACCACGGAGACGATCCCGCGATGACCGCTCGCTCCCTCCCGGTCCCCCTCCTTCTGCTCCCGGCCCTCCTCCTGCCCGCCGGGGCCCGGCCTCCCCACCCCGACTCCGGGACCGCCCGGGCAGGCTGGGCCCCGGTGGCCGCCCGGGTGGGGCGGCCTTCGGTCCACGACCTCGGGCCGGTCCGGTTGCGCGATCTCCCGCCGCACGTGCCGCAACCGGGCCGCGCCCCCGTGCTGGTTCCCAACGTGTTCCCGGAGCCGGCCGAGATCCCGGGGGATCGCCCCGGCCGGCGGGAACCGGCGGCCGGCGGGGGGAACGGGGACGAACGCCTGGTCCTCGTCGAAGCCCCCGGCCCGGCCCCGTCTCCCGCGGCCACCGGCGCGTCCTTCCCCGCGATCGACGTCCGCTTCGACGGTCCCTACGACGGCGGCGTCGCCCCCCCGGACCCGGTGATGGCCCCGGGCAGCCGGCACGTGGTCGTCCTGGTCAACCTGGTGATGGCCGTGTACGACAGGCAGGGAACCCGGCTGTCGGGACCGACCTCCCTCCGGTCCTTCTTCGGCATCCCCGCCGGCTTCAACGTGTTCGACCCGGTGGCGGTTCCCGACCCGTTCCGCGACCGGTTCGTGGTCGGCGTGGCGGCCCGGAAGGCGGCGGACCAGGACTCGCGGATCTACCTCGCCTTTTCCGACGGGAACGACGCCACCGGCACCTGGCACCGCTTCTGGATCGACGCCGACGCCGGCCAGGACGGGAACTGGGCCGACTACCCGGCGATCGGCCTCGACCGGCTCGCCGTCTACGTGACGGCGAACATGTTCAGCGCCTCGGACGCCTACCGGAACGCCACCCTGTTCATCGTCGACAAGGACGCGGCCTACGCCGGCCAGGACCCCGCCGTGACGACCCTGATCGATGTCCGCACTTCGGGGGGCGGCTCCCCCTACCGGCTGCGTCCCGCCTACGTCCCGGCCGCGACCCCGGGCGACGCCTACTTCCTCGTCTACGGGAACAACGCCTTCGCCAGCAGCTTCGAGATCTTCCGCCTGACGGGGGACCGGTTCGCGAACCCGTCCCTTTCCGCCAGCCCGGTCGGGTTGCCCGGCTCGTACTTCGCCCCCGGGGACGCGAACCAGCCGGGGGAGACCGGGGTCCCGACCCTCGGGGCGAACCCGTGGAACGTCTTCTGGCGCAGTGACGGGACGCTGTGGACCGCCCAGGCGATCAGCGGCAGCGGCCAGATCGCGGTCTGGGTGCACGAGTTCGACGTCTCGGGGACGACGCCGACGCGGGTGCGGACCTGGGAACTGTCGGTCCCGGGGGAGGACTCCTACTTTCCCCACGTCGTCCCGGATACCGAGGACGACGACTTCGCGCTGCTGACCGCCTTCTCCGGGGACGACACCTACGTCACGGGGCGGTACTGGAACGTCGGGGCGGACGGTTCCGTGCGGGCGGCGGAGCTGCTCGTCGAGGGAACCCGGGTGAACGGCTCCGGCCGGCACGGCGACTACTTCGCGATGTACCCGGACCCGTCGGACCGCAACCGGGTCTGGATGATCGCCCAGTACATGAAGAACAGCTCCTTCTCGGGCAACTCGATCGTCGCCTCGGTTCCCTTCGAGGAGGCCGCTCCACCGCCCTCCCCGCCCCCCGTTCCCGACGGAAAGGACGTGGCGGGCGAGGAGGTACACGTCCGCCGGAACGGCGACGGCACCCTGACGGTCACCTGGGACGCCTCCACCTGCCCCGCGCCCGGCAATCACCTGGTCTGGTACGACCTCGGGGCGATCGCTTCCTACCAGGTCACCGCCGAGACGTGCGCCGTCGGGACCAGCGGCTCGTGGACCGGGAACGCCCCCGCCGGCAACGTGGCCGTGATCGTCGTCTCGGACGACGACGCCACGGTCGAGGGGTCCCACGGTGTCGACTCCGCCGGGAACGAGCGCCCGTCGGTGTCCTCGTCCTGCGGCTTCACCTCGAAGGACACCTCCGGCACCTGCACCCCCTAGGGGCGGTATCCTTGGCGCCTTCCGGGACGGGAGGACGCGGGTGGATGCGTGGTTCCGGTGCGGGCCGCTGACGGCCCGCCGCGGGGATGGCCGACCCCTGTTCGCGGGCGTGACGGTGCGCCTCGCGGAGGGAACGTTCGCGCTCCTGGCGGGGCCCTCGGGCGCGGGGAAGACGACCCTGCTGCGGGCCATCGCGGGCCTGGACCCGGCGGAGGGGGCCGGGCGGTTTCTCGCGGGCCACGCCTACCCGGACCACGACCTGCCCGCCTGGCGGGCCCGGGTCACCTGGATCGCCCAGGACGCCCCGATGCTCCCCGGGACGGTGCGGGACAACCTCGCCTTTCCCTTCTCTCTGCGGGCGGGCCGGGGCCGGCGCCTCGACGAGGAGCACGCGCGCGGGCTGCTCGCCGAGGTCGGTCTCGCGGACCTGCCCTGGGAGCGGGACGCCCGGGAGATCTCCGGCGGGGAACGCCACCGGCTGGCCCTCGTCCGGGCCATGCTCTGGGACCCCCCGGTGCTCCTCGCCGACGAGCCCCTCACGGGCCTCGATCCGCCCCGGGCCCGGACGTGCCGGGACCTGCTCCTTTCCTGGGCCCGCCGGCCGGGCCACGCGGCCCTGGTCGTGCTCCACGACCCGGAGCTCGGGCGGGACGCGGACCGCCGCCTGGTGCTCGCCGGGGGACGGCTCCGGGAGGAGGCCCCCCGGTGATCCGGCTCGGGTTCCCGGACCTGCTCCTCGCCACCGGGCTGGTCGTGCTCGCCGGCGGGATCTCCCTCACCCTCCGCCTCGGGATCGGGCGCCGCCTCGCCTGGGTCTCCCTGCGGACGGCCGTCCAGCTCGGCCTCCTGGGGCTGGTCCTCGAGCGGATCTTCGCCCTGCGCCACCCCCTGCCGGTGCTGGGGCTGCTCCTCCTGATGACCGCCTTTGCCGCCCGGGAGGCGGTGGCCCGCTCCTCCCGCCGGTACCCCGGGATCCACCTCGACGCCTGGCTGGCCATCGCGGTCGCGGCCTCCGTCGTCGGCGGGATCGTCACCCAGGTCGTCGTCGGCGCCCGCCCGTGGTATGCCCCCCGCTACGTCATCCCCCTCGTCGGCATGATCCTCGGCAACTCCCTCACCGGGATCTCCCTCTGCCTCGACCGCTTCCTCGAGCACCTGGACGCCCGGCGCGGCGAGATCGAGCTGCGGCTCGCGTTCGGGGCGACCCGCCGGGAGGCGCTGGCCGACCCCCTCCGGGCCGCCGTCCGGACCGGGCTGGTCCCGATCATGAACGCGATGGCGGCGGCGGGGATCGTGTCCCTGCCCGGGATGATGACCGGCCAGATCGTCGCGGGCGCCCCGCCCCTCCAGGCCGTGGCGTACCAGCTCGTCGTCATGTTCATGCTGGCCGCGGCGGCGGCCCTCGGCGCCATGATCGTCGCGGTGCTCGCCGCCCTGCGCCGGACCCGGCCGGACGGGTCCCTCCGGCGGGATCCGCGGGGAAAGAAACCCCGATCCCGGGCGTAGACTCCGGGGGAAGGGAACCGGCGGGGAGGACACCCCCCGGAGGAGGCACGATGGCGGCGGGAACGGCGGGAACGGGCGGCGGTGCGACGGCCGCCGCGGCGGCGGTCATCCGGGCGATCCGCGCGGCGGGGGTGATCGTCCGGGTCGAGGAACGGGAGTTCCGCGCGATCCTCGAGCGCCAGGAGGCCCCCCTCGTGGTGACCGCCCCGGCGGGCTTCCTCGGCCGGAAGCGGGCCTGGCTGACCACCTGGCGGGGCCTCGCCTTCCACTGCGTGACGGGAGAGGAGATCCCCCTTCCCGGGACGGCCGTCGTGGTGGCCGCGCGCCGGCTCTGGGTACCCTGAGCCGCCCCCCTTCCCCGGCGGGGACGAAACACCCGGCCGGGCCCGTGCCGGGCGGGCACGGGTGTCCGTCCCCCGGTCCCTATGCCTCCGCCTGCAGCTCGTCCAGCTTCGCCAGCACCTTCCCCGCGTGGCCGGCCGCCCGGACGTTCTTCCAGTGCCAGGCCACCTTGCCGGACGGGTCGATGAGGACCGTCGAGCGGATCGTCCCCTCGACCTCCTTCCCGTAGCGCTTCCTGGGTCCCCAGGCGCCGTACTTCTCCATCACCCGGTGGGCCGGGTCCGAGAGGAGCGGGATCCCGAGCCCGTGCTTCTCGGCGAACCGGCAGTGACTGTCCAGGGAGTCGGTGCTGCACCCGAGGACGACGGCGTTCCGCCGCGAGAATTCCGGCAGCAGCCGGGTGAACTCGATCGCCTCGGTGGTGCAGCCCGAGGTGTTGTCCCGGGGGTAGAAGTAGAGGACGACCCACTTCCCGGCCAGGTCGCGGAGCGCGACCTTCGACCCGTCGTGGGCCGGCAGGGTGAACCGGGGGGCCTTCTTCCCGACCTCGATCTTCGCCTCGGCCATGGCAACCTCCTTCCCGCCGTGGGGCGGAACAGGAGGATAAACCGGGCGGTACAACCTGTCAGCCGACCAGGAGGTCCCCGGCGACGACCACGACGGCGGCGCCGTCGAACCGTCCCGCCCGCAGGTCGTCGAGGGCCTGCCCCGCCCGTTCCAGGGGATACGGCACCGGGCGCGTCCGGACCGGAACCCGGGGGGCCAGGGCGAGGAACTCGATCCCGTCCCGCCGGGTCAGGTTGGCCACCGAGACCACCTCGCGCTCTTCCCACAGGATCTCGTAGGGGAAGGCCGGGATCTCCGACATGTAGATGCCGCCGCAGACGACGCGCCCCCCCTTTCGCACGTCGCGCAGGGCCTTCGGCAGCAGGGAACCGACCGGGGCGAAGAGGATCGCCGCGTCCAGGGGCTCCGGGGGGTCCTGGTCCGACCCGCCCGCCCACTCGGCGCCCATTTCCCGGGCGAAGGCGGCACCCCGCTCGTCCCCGGGCCGGACGAAAGCGAAGACCCGCCTGTCCTCGTACCGGGCCACCTGGCAGATCACGTGGGCCGCCGCGCCGAACCCGTAGAAGCCGATCGTCTCGGCATCCCCGGTGAAGCGGTAGGAGCGGTAGCCGATCAGGCCCGCGCAGAGCAGGGGGGCCGCCTGGAGGTCCGGGTACTCCCCGGGGATCGGGAAGGCGTACCGGTGATCGGCGACGGTGTACTCGGCGAACCCCCCGTCCAGGTGGTAGCCGGTGAACCGCGCCCGGTCGCAGAGGTTCTCCCGGCCGGAGCGGCAGTAGCGGCATTCCCCGCAGGTCCAGCCGAGCCAGGGAATCCCGACCCGGTCCCCGACGGCGAACCCCTCGACCCCCTCCCCGAGCGCCGTGACGTGGCCCACCACCTGGTGCCCGAGGACCAGCGGCAGCTTCGGGTCGGGCAGTTCCCCGTCCACGACGTGAAGATCCGTCCGGCAGACACCGCAGGCGTGGACCCGGACCTGGACCTGGCCGGGCCCCGGCTCCGGCACCGGGATCCCGGCCATTCGCAGGGGCCTCCCCGGCCCCTCGAAGAGCATCGCGCGCATCCCGTCACCTCCCCCGGTCCGCACCGGGGACCGGGTTCCAGTGTGCGCCCCGACCCGGGACGATACAACCGGCCGGGATCCCCGGGGAACGGGGGCCGCCCCCGCGTCGCGGGCCGGCGGGAGGCGAACCGGCCCGGCACACCGCCGGGAGCGCCTCTGCCCGGATCGTACCCGGGCCGGTCTTGACTCCTCCGGCCCCGTCACCCAGATATGACCCCGGGACGGACGCCGGCCGTCCGCACCCGCGAAGGAGGAAAACGATGCCCTTCATCGAGTGGAGCCCCGCCCTGAGCGTGGGCAACGAGGAGATCGACGCCCAGCACCGGAAACTGGTCGACCTCGTCGACCGGCTGCATGCCGCCACGGTGGCCGGGGAGGTGCGGGAACGGCTCGGGCAGTTCCTGGTGGAACTGGTGGACTACACGAAGTACCACTTCTCGACGGAGGAACGCCTGTTCGAGGAGCGCGGTTACCCCGGGCGCGACGAGCACGTGGCCCGGCACCGTGAGTTCGTTTCCCGCCTCCTCGAGTACATGGAGGCGTACGACGAGGGGAACACGGCGATCTCCATCGGGATGCTCCAGTACCTCAGGGACTGGGTCCTCCACCACATCGGCGAAGAGGACCGCCGCTACGCATCCTTCCTCTTCGGCGCGCCGGTCGGCTGACCCGGCGGGAGCGACGCCGCGGGGCGCGGGGAGGCCGGTCGGCCTCCCCGCGTTCGTCTCCGCCGGAAAACCCGTCAGCGGCCGTAGTGGCCCCAGGGTCCGACCCCGTCCGGGCCCTCCCCGACGACGATCCAGCAGCGGTAGGTCCCGCCGGAGGTATCGCGGAAGGTGTTGTCCGCCGGGTCGTCGTCCTCGCCGGTCACGTCGGAGAAGTTCTCCGCCGCCGACGGATCGGAAGCCCGCCAGACCTGGTAGGTGAGGCAGAGCGGGTCGCTCCACCACTCGAGGACGACGGCATCCGCGTCCTTCCGGACGGAGGTCAGTTTCACCTCCCCCGGGACACCGCAGGCCGAGTCGTCGCAGACCTGCTCCGTGGACTGCACGACGATGTCGTCCACCCACCAGCCGGTCCTGCTGGAGGAGGAGTCGCAGGCATAGTGCCAGCGGAATTTCACCGTCTTTCCGCTCCAGGCGGAGAGGTCCACGACCACGTGCTTCCAGTCGGTGTACTCCCCGGTCCAGCCGTCCCGGCCCGAGAGGGGTCCGCCGGAGAAGCTCCGGTCATACCCTCCCTCCGTGATGCTCGGCCCGAGGTCGGTCCAGGTGGCGCCCCCGTCGTCGCTGATCTCGAGAACGCCCCCGTCGTACCCGCTCTCCGAGTCCATGAAGTGCCAGAACTCCAGGGTCGCCCCGTCCGCCAGGGTGTACTCCCTGCTGTAGAGGCTGTCTTCCTTGGTCGAGTCGACGTCGGAAACGAACCAGGCCCAGGATCCGCCGCCGGTGTGGTTCTTCGTGTCGGCGACACCCCAGTCGTCGGTGCCCTGGCTCGCGGAGTGGGACCACCCTTCCGGCTCCGCCCCCCCGTGCTCCAGGTCCTCGGTTTCCTGCCGCGGCTCGTCGTCCACCTCGAGGACGTCGTCGAACCCGTCCTGCCAGGTTCCCTCCGTGGACGTCATGTCCACCGTGAAGTGGGCGTTCTCCATGCAGGAGACGGCGCCCGTCTCCACCCGGAACCGCGCGGTCGCCTCCTGCTGGAACGGGATCGTGCCGAGGTCCACCGGGTTGTTCAGCACGGCGACCTTCGCGTCCGACGAGAGGGATGCCTCGACCGCCGTCGCGTCCCCCCAGCCCCGGTTCCGGATCGTCACCTCGTACCAGACCGTCTCCCCGACGTCGGCGTGGCCGTCCGGATCGCAGGCCTCCCCGTCGTCCACCGCGTGGCCCGACACCACGAGGTCGGGAACCTCCTCCGCCCTGTCGCCGCAGACCTCGAGTCGCCAGTTGTTCAGGGTGCCCGTATCCCCGCCGGCGTGGTCCTCGACGATCAGCTTCCAGGTACCCCACGCGTTCTCCCCGTTGAACCTGTCCAGCGACTCGGCGGGCTCCGTCTCGGTGTCGTACCAGGTGACGATGTCGTCGTCGCTGCCCCCCGTCCGGTCGTGGAGGACGACCCGCGTTCCCGCGGGAGACTGCACGATCACCCGCAGGTCCCCGATGTAGGTGTGGGAGATATCCACGTAGACGTTCACCTCGCTGATGACGATCTTGTTCGGGTAATCGAGGGTGCTCTCCACCGTCGAGTTGTCCTCGATGTCCTTCGGCACGTCCGTGGAAAAGTCCGACTTGGCGCAGGACGAGATCATCACGTCGAAGGTCAGGACCCAGTCGGTATCGGACCCGGACTCGTGGACCGAAAGGGTGAAGGTCACGGGCTGCTGGTCCGGCGCGTCGTCCGCCACGGAGAAGCGGAACGGCGGCGGCTCGTTCGGCTGGACCTTGCCCGCCTCGATGTCCGGCCAGTCCGCCTCGTCCCGGAGGATCGTGATGTACGGGGAGTCACAGCTCAGGGTCCCGTGGATCCCCCGCGCGTCCCGGTGCCCCTGGTTGGCCAGGTAGACCGTCATGTCCACGGTCTCCCCCGGGCCGGCGACACCGTTCCCGTTGCCCCCCTCGCTGTCGTCGATGTCGTAGTGGTCCACGTCGAGCTGCACGGCGGCGACCCGCTCGCTGAACGACGTCGTTCCCGAGCTGCCGTCGGCGGCGTGCCAGTCCAGCTCGAACCCCATCAGCGACCAGTCGGGGACGCCGTCGAGCACGTGCACCCGGTAGTGGTCCGGCAGGCTCGTCCCCTGCTCGTGAGGCTGCAGGTCGGGGAAGTCGGCCATGTCGTCGACGATCTCGCAGAGGCCGGGGGTGGTCGTCCGGAGCTGCCCCCAGAGCCCCGTCCCCGGCTGCTCGCCCACGTTCTCCACGGTGACCGGCATGGTGAACGTTTCCCCGGGGTTCGCCACCCCGTCACCGTCCCCGCCGTCGGTGTCATCGACCTCGTGGGAACGGTGAACGAGCCAGGGCGAGTCCGGCGAGATGACCTGCGTGGAGCCCAGGTGGGGCCGGAAGTCGTGTTTCGTCACGGTGACCAGCATGTCGCCCACCTGCTGGGGCGCCGGGTCGAGCACCAGCGTGACCTCCCCGTTCGCGTCCGTGTAGCCGGACTCGAAGACCCCCTCGTCCTCCTTCTGCACGGCCACCAGGGCCCCCTCCACGGGCTGGCCGTTCCAGCTCACGGTGACCGTGAAGTGGCTCTCACCGATCGGCAGGCTGTCGTCGTAGCTGACGTCCCAGTCCCGCGGGGCCCGGGTCCAGAGGGAAAGGGACGGCTCGGCCAGCAGGTTGTACATCTCGAAGTAGTACTGCACCGTCCCGGTGTCGCCGTAGTGGTCGTAGAGATCCATCTTCGACAGCCGGTTGATCGTCGCGATCGCCGGGGTGTCGTCCATCGGGAACGTGTGGGTGTGCAGGCGGCGCTGGAAGTAGTCGTCCTCGTCCCAGTAGGAACTGTTGGACGCCCCGAGGAAGGCGATCGCCCCCTTGTGGGCCAGCTTCTGCCACGTCTCGCCGAAGCACTCGTCCCGGTTGAGGGTGCCGGTGACACAGGCGTTCGAGATGACGAACGGGTACATCCCGTCGTTCGTGTTCGAGCGGACATCGTCCTGGTCGTACCCGCCGTGGTCCGTGGGCCCCTGCCAGCTGGTCTCGCTGCCGTGCCCCGAGTAGTTGACGATCGCCCGGCCCTCGTCGATCGACGCCCGGATCTCGGAGGTGTCGGCGTCGTAGGTGTGGTAGTGCCGGTCGCAGGACTCCTTCCCGTGGGACCAGTTCGTCTGGAGGTAGTCGTTCGGCGTGTAGAACGTGTCGATGCACCAGTCGTGGGTGCCCTCGATCATGTCGATGTGGCCGGAGTCCGACGTGCCGATGAACCCCGCCTTCTTGATCCAGGTGGTGGCGGTGAAGGTCGCCTTCTCGTAGAGGAGGAGCTTGTCGACCACGTTCTGCGTCTCCTCGGCCGTGCGGGTCGAGATGCGGGCGATCTCCACGTCGGGCAGGTAGTCGTCCCCGTCGAGGCAGGCGTACCAGTTGTCCGTCACCTGGGAGTTGCCTCCCCCGTTCCCCCAGTGGATCGGCGTGAAGTCGGTGTCACCGACCATCAGCACCCAGCCGAGGGAGGGATTCGACCAGGTGTCGTACCGCTGCTGGAGGGCGTTCTTCACGTCCTGGTCGGTGGGGTCGCTGCCCAGGTCGGAGGTCCGGATCACCTCCACCTTGAAGCCCTGCCGCCGCTTCCAGTCGACCAGCGGCCGGATCGCGTCGGCGAAGCCGTCGTAGACGACCACGACCATCCCCTCGGCGCCCTCGGCCGCCCCGCCCGCCTCGCCCCGGGGGGCGGAAGGCGCCGGGCCGGGCGGCTCGGGGGGGGAAAGGATCGCCTCCCGGAGGGACCGGTCCAGGGCGGGAGAGGCGTGCCGCAGGTGGTTCCGGCGCATCGCCTGGCGGCTGCCCCCCTCGATCTCGAGGGTCACGCGGGCCCGGGACCAGGCGTGCAGGACCCCCTTCGCCGGCTCGTACCGCACCGGCCGGGCCTCGACCAGGACCACGTGCCGTCCCCGGACGACGGCCCGGTCGACCACCCGGCCCGGTTCCGCGGGCCAGGGCCGGTTGCTCCCGTAGATCTTCCCGTTCTCCCGCCAGGGGACGAGCCGGTCGGCGCCCGGGATCTTCGGAACCGGTGGCTGGACCGGCAGCACCTTCGCCGGCACCCCCAGTTCCTCGAGGGAGATCGTCCGCTCGTCGAGGGGGGTGACGGTCAGCCGCACCCGGGCGCCGGGAGGCACCTCGATCATCTTCCGCACCACCGGGAGACGGGGGGCGCCGAGCTCGGCCACCAGGCCCCCTCCCGGGATCTCGAGGACCGTGCGGTCGCCGCCCTTCGTCCCCGCCAGTTTCCCGTACGCGATCCCGGGCACGCGGACCTCGAGGTCCACGTACCGCCCGGTCCAGCGCAGGGGGGTGACGGTCGCCGGGGTCCCGGCCGGCTCCCCGGTGAGAGAGAGCCACCGGTCCGGGTGGGGGGTCGGACCACCGGCCAGCCCGGGCAGGACGAGGGAGAACAGCACGAGGAGCAGGGAGACGACGGGGGGCACGAAACGCTGCTTCATGACGGACCTCCACGGCGCGGCCCCGGTCGCACCGGGGCCGTCGCCTAGAGGTACGGCCATCCCCCGGCGGCAGGCAAGCGGAAACGAGGCGCACGAACCGGTCCGCACCGGGCCGGGACGCTCCCCGGGGCCGGTTTCCCGGGCGGCGGCCTCAGCCCGCCATGATCGACGCCCCGCAGTCCACGTGGAAGACCTCCCCCGTGATCCCGGCGGACAGGTCGGAGACGAGGAAGACCGCCGCTCCGCCCACGTCGCGACCCTCCACGTTCCGGCCCAGGGGAGCCCGCTTCGCCGTGTGCCCGAGGATCGAGCGGAAGTTGCGGATTCCCATCGCGGACAGGGTGCGCAGGGGCCCGCCGGAGATCGCGTTGACCCGGATGCCCCGCTCCCCGAGTTCCGCCGCCAGGTAGCGGGTCGCGCACTCGAGAGCGGCCTTCGCCACTCCCATCAAGTTGTACCCGGGGACCACCTTCTCGGACCCGTAGTAGGTCATCGCCAGGATCGACCCGCCCCCCGGCATCAGCTCCCGGGCCCGCCGGGCGAGGGCGACAAGGGAGTACGCCGAGACCCCGAGGGCGAGGTCCCAGGCCTCCCGGGGGGTCTCGACGAACGTTCCCGGCACCAGGTACCGCCGGTCGGCGAACGCGATCGAGTGGACGACGAAGTCGAGCCGGCCCCAGTCCCTCTCCCAGGCGGCGAAGATCCCGTCCAGGTCCTCTTCCCGCGTCGCGTCGCAGGGGAAGATCCACGGATCCCGCGCCACCTCGAGGGCCTCGAGGGCGAGGCGCGTGCGGGCGCGGTTCTTCTCCCCGGGCAGGTGCTGGAACCCGCAGCGGGCGCCGTGGCCCTCGAGGGCCCGGGCGATGTGCCAGGCGTAGGACCGCTCGTTGGCGACCCCGAAGACCAGTCCCTGGCGGCCGGCGAGCAGGTCCATTCCTCACCTCCGGGGGACGGCCGGCGGACTCACCACCCGACCGGGTACCGCCCCTCCTCCCGGAGCAGTTCCACGATCTCGTCGTCGTACCGGTCCTGGGGCTGCTCGATCGAGTCCAGCTCGTACCGTACCCGGCGGCACGCCTCGTCGATGAACCGGCGGGCCAGGAGGATCTCCCGCGCCGCGCGCTCCGGCCCGACCTCGGCCACCCGCGTCGAGGCCCGGGAGAGGCAGGCGGTCGCCCCGTAGAGCTGGATCGCCCCGTCCGCCAGCCGGCGGATCGTGTACTGCTCCCGCAGGATCGCGCGGCGATGCTTCCGGACGATCTCCTCGACCCGGTCGGCGAAGGCGCCGATGGCCGCGGCCAGCTTCTCCCCGTCCCCGCGGAGCGGCTCCGCCACCCAGGAGGGAACGCCGGCGCGATCCACCCGGCGCTCGCGCCCGAGGATCTCCTCCACCGCCTCCCGCCCGAGGCCCTCCTTCTCGGCCCGGACGGCGCGGGTGACGAGGGTGCCCGGCTCCCGCAGGGCGACCAGCGTCTCCGCCAGCCGCATCACCTCGTTGGCTCCCTCGAAGATCAGGTTGATCCGCGCGTCGCGCAGGTAGCGCTGGTAGGGGTACTCCGCCATGTAGCCGATGCCCCCCACCACCTGGATCGCGTCGTTGACCACCTGCCAGAGGGTCTCCGAGCCGAAGACCTTGCAGTACCCGGTCTCGACGGAAAGGTTCAGGTCCGTCGTGTCGGCCAGGCCCGAGGCCAGGTAGACGGCCGCGTCCACCGCGTAGGCCCAGGAGGCCATCCGGCCGAGCTTTTCCCGGATCATCCCGAAGTCGGCAATCGGCCGGCGGAACTGCTTCCGTTCCCGCGCGTGCTCGATCGCCATCCGGACCAGCTCCTTCGAGGCGCCGGCGCCCCCGGCGCCCAGGGAGAGCCGCCCCGTCTCCAGCGTGTGGAGGGCGATCTTCAGCCCCTCCCCCGGGGTCCCGAGGACGTTCTCCACCGGCACCGGCGTCCCGTCGAACGCCAGCTCGACGGTCGAGGTGCCGCGGATCCCGAGCTTGTGCTCGGACGGGCCGTTGGTGAAGCCCGGCGCGCCGCGCTCGACGAGGAACGCGGTGATCCCGTCCCGGCCGCCGAGCCGCTCCGGCACGCCGGTCGCCCGGGCGAAGACCGTGAACAGCCCCGCGTACCCGCCGTTCGTGATCCAGATCTTGTTCCCGTCGAGCCGGAAACAGTTTCCTTCCGCGTCCCAGGTGGCCTTCGTCTTCAGCGACCCGGCGTCCGAACCCGCCTCCGGCTCGGTCAGGGCGAACGAGCAGATCGGGTTCCCCTCGGCGATGCCGGGGAGGTACTTCCGCTTCTGCTCCTCGTTGCCGTAGTTCAGCAGCGGCTTCGTGCCGATCGACAGGTGCGCCCCGATGAAGACGGCGAGGGAACCGTCGAGGCGCGTGACCTCCTCGACCATCCGGCAGTAGGACGTCATGCCGAAGCCGTATCCCCCGTACTCCTCCGGGATGATCGTCCCGAGCAGGCCCAGCTCGGCCAGCCCGCGGCGGACCGCTTCCGGGATCTCCTGGTCCCGGTCGATCGCCTCGGGGTCCAGGTTGTCGGCGGCCCACTCCCGGAAGGCCCGGGCAGCCATCTCGGTGGTCTCCCGCTCCTCCGGCTCCTGGCGCGGGTACGGGTAGAAGGAATCCTCGATCCGCCCGAGGAAGAGCCCCCGGGCGGGGGAATCGGTCCGCGCGGTCTCCTGGCTCATCATGACCTCCTTCTGGGGTGCGGGGAGTCTACCGGAACGATCCCGGCGGGGAAACGGCGGTCCCGGACACGAAGATCAGGAGAAAGCCGGCAGGCCGGCGAAGGGATCGGAAAGCCCCCGGAGATCGGCCCCGATTCCGCGGACCAGGATCTCCACCTCGAAACGCCTCCCCGGCCCGGGCAGCACGAGGGAACGGGCCGCGAGGGACCGGGCGAGGCGGCCGGTGTCGTCCCGGTCGGCGGGGGCGATCATGTCTTCCAGGATCCCCAGGGCGAGCAGGAACCGGTCCTGGGTGGTCCGGCCGGCGACCTCCAGGCCCGCGTCCCGCGCCGCATCCTCGAGGTGATCCCAGTTGACGTGGGCGGTCAGGTCCTGTTCCCCCGGCCGGGCGAGCAGGTCGTCCGTGACCCGGTGCCGGTGGTAGGCGAGGAGCGTCCCCTCCCGGTGGCGTTCGTCCCCGAGGACCGCCGCCGGGTGGCCGTAGTCGATGAAGATCGCCGCCCCGGCCGCGAGGACCCGGGACACCTCCGCCACCAGCCGGCCGAGGGCCGGGCAGACCTCCCCCAGGTCCCCGGCCCGGGGAACGACCCCGTACTGCTCGGCCAGGATGCGGACGGCGGGATCGGTGACCGGTCCGTCGCGGAACACCAGCTTCCCCGTCCCGTCCACGGCCACCCACCGTTCCCCGATCCCCTGCGCGGTCCGGACGACCAGGTGAACGGGCAGGGCGTCGAGCACCTCGTTCCCGCAGAGAACCCCGCGCACGCCCTGCCGGGGCAGCTCGGCCAGGGACTCGATCCAGCGCCGCCGCACCCCCGGGAAACGGTCCCTCAGCCGCTCCCGCTGGACCTCCCGGAGGGAGGGGGACGGCTCGACCAGGACCAGCTCGGCCAGGTCCCGGAAGGCGTCCGGGAACCGGGTGGCCAGCCCCTCCAGCATGTCGGCCGCCATCAGGCCCCGCCCCGGCCCCAGCTCGACGAGGCGCCAGGAGCCGCCCCCGAGCCGCTCGTGGATCTCCGCCGCCTGGACGGCCAGGCGGCGCCCGAAGTCCGGGGACACGTCGGGCATCGTGGAGAAATCCCCCGCCGGCCCGGTGGTCGCTCCCGGGCGGGAGTAGTACCCCCCCTCCGGGTGGTAGAGGGCGAGTTCCATGAACTCGACGAACGGAATCGCCCCGCGCCGGGCGATCCGGCGCAGGATCTCGGCCGCGGCTGGATTCCGGGCCAGGTCCTCGCTCACGGCCCGGCGATCAGGTGCGCCCGTACCGGCGGGCCGTCACGTCCGGGTGCCCCGGCAGCCGGCGGCGCGGGTAGGACGGGGCGGCGTACGTCCACGGGTTCTGGGCGGTATGGCCGGGCGGAGCCACCTCGACCGGGTCTGCCCCCCCCTTCTCCCGGGCCTGCTTCCAGCGCTCGAGGGCGGACGCCTCGCCCTTCATGATCTTCTTCTGGAGCAGGATCAGGGCGTCGAAGATCGCTTCCGGGCGCGGGGGGCACCCGGAGACGTAGACGTCGACCGGGATGATCTCGTCGACTCCCTGCACGGTGGAGTAGGAGTTCATCATCCCGCCGGAACTGGCGCAGGCGCCGATCGCGACCGCCCACTTCGGCTCCGGCATCTGGTCGTACAGCTTCCGCACGGCGGGCGCCATCTTCTTGCTGACGGTCCCGGCCACGAGCATCAGGTCGGCCTGGCGGGGCGAGAACCGCAGGGCCTCCGCCCCGAAGCGGGCCTGGTCGAAGCGGGAGGCGACGGCGGCCATCATCTCGATCGCGCAGCAGGCCAGGCCCATCGGGAAGGGCCACAGCGAGTTCTTCCGCCCCCAGTCGACCAGGGCGGAGAGGCGGGTGGTGACGACCCCTTCCTCCAGGTTCCTGATCGTGTACGGGTTGACGTAGGCCTTCACCGGGCTTCCTCCAGGGCGGCCCCCCGGCGGGGGACGGGGCGCCGATCGTAGGCCCCGCCGGGGAGGCCTGTCAACGCGCCTCCTCTCCGGGGCCGCGGCCGGTGAACCGGAGGATCACGTCCGGGTCGAGCCGGTCCCGCAGGAACGCGGCGAGCCGCCGTTTCAGCTTGGCTTCCGCCTGGCGCATCGCCTCCCGGGTCACCCCGAAGCGGTTCCCCAGCGCCTGGAGCGTGGCCGGGTCCTCCGCCAGCAGGCGCTGGTCGAGGATCGCCCGGTCCCGCTCCCCGAGGGACTCGCGGAACTCGTCCAGGACCCGCCGGACCCGTTCCTTGATCTCCCGCTCGGCGACCTCGTCCTCGACGGAGGGGCTGTCGGCCGGGAGCACGTCGGCGATCGTCGACCGGCTGTCGTCGGCGAGGGGCTGGTCCACCGAGACGTCCCGGGCCGACAGCGCCTTGTCCACCTCGACCACGTCCTCCTCGGACACGCCGAACCGCTCGGCGAGCAGCTTCGGGGTCGGCCGGATGCCCTGGGCTTCCAGCCGGCGCTGTTCCCGGCGCAGGTTGTAGAGGAGCTTCCGGCGGGCGTTGGTGGTCCCGACCCGGACGAGGCGCGCGTTGTCGAGGAGGTACTTCAGCATGTAGGCCTTGATCCACCACGCCGCGTAGGTGGAAAAGCGCACCCCCTGGGCCGGGTCGTACCGCTTGAGCGCCTCCATCAGGCCGATGTTCCCCTCCTGGACCAGGTCCATCACGTTCCGGATCGCCCGCCGGTACATCAGGGCCAGCTTGACGACGAGCAGCAGGTTCGCCGTGATCAGCCGCGCGGCCGCCTCCCGGTCCCCGCTCTCCCGGAACCGCCGGGCGAGTTCCCGTTCCTCGTCCCGGTCCAGTTCGGCGAAGCGGCGGACCTCCTGGATGTACCGGGTCAGCGGGTCGACCGGGACCGGGTGCCGTTCCCCGACCGGCGCGAGGGCGAGGCCCGGTTCCTCCGCCGCCGCCGGGCCGGCGACGGCTTCCCCGGGGACCGGCTCCGCCTCGACGACCGGGAGGTCCTCGTCCGGGACGACGGGGGCCTCGTCGCCGGGTCCGCCGTCCCCGACGGGACCCGGCCCGTCCGGGAGAACCGGGCCGGCGGGAACTTCGCCGTCCGCTCCCCGGCGGCGTCCCTTCCGCCCGCCGGCGTTGCTCACCCGGCGTACTCCGTCCCCGCCGGGCAGAGGGCCCGGAAGGGGCAGTACCGGCAGCGGTAGCCGCCGGGACGCGGCTCGCAGAGGTCCTCCGCGGCGATGTCCCGGGAGGTGTCCGGGAGAACGGCGAGCATCCCGCGGACCGAATCCCGGATCGCCTGCCGCCCGGTCTCCACCGTCTCCTCGTCGACCCGGCAGGCCTTCTCCGGCGCGGGCCGCCGGAGGTAGACCTCCCGGACGTCGAGCCGCTCGAGGCCCACGTCCCACCGGTCCCGGGCGTAGGCGGCGTACCCCAGGAGCTGCAGCGGGTTGTCCTCCCGCTCCCGCTTCCCGGTCTTCCAGTCGAGGATCGTCACCGTCCCGTCGGGGTTGCGCCAGGCGACGTCGATCCGGACCCACACCGGGACCCCCTCGAAGTCCCAGCGATCCAGGTCCTCGAGGGCGAGGATCTCCTCCGCCGCCCGGGCGCGGAACCGGTCCAGGTACCCGTGGTCGGCGAACGCCCGGACCATCTCCCGGGCGGCGTCCACCTGGGCCCGCCACTCCCCGTCCGCCACCGGGATCCCGTACTCGTGCTCGACGAAGCGGACGTGGTTTCGCGGGTCGCCGGCGAGGCGGGCCCGGTCCTCCCGGCTGGCCCGGTAGTCGCGGCGCATCCCGGCGACCATCCGCTCGATCGCGTCCTCGATGTCCACCCCGTCGCCGCGGCGGGCCGCCCGCAGCACCTGCTCGATCGTGTCGTGGACCCGGGAGCCGATCCACATCGGGAGGCTGGTCAGGTGGCGGAGCCGGTACGCTTCCCGCCGGCGCCGCGGGTCCAGGGGAGGATCGGCCTTCCCGAGGGAACCATAGTAGCGGAAGAAGTACGCCCGCGGACACTCGGAGAACGTCCCGTGGCGGGACGCGGACCAGGAAAAACCCTCCGGGACCCGGATGCCGGTCATCGCGCCTCCCCTTCCGGCGCCGCGAGTCCCCGGAGCCGGGCGACGATCGGCCGGTCCGCGGGGGGCAGGGCCAGCCGCTCGATCTCGTCCGTGGTGTACCACCCGATCCCGTCGACCAGGAGGGGACGGGGCTCCCCCGCCAGGATCCGGGCCCGGAGGAAGTGAAGTTCCACCTCCCGGTCCGGGTAGCGGTGACGCAGCACGAACGCCTCGCCGGCCGGTCGCACCTCGACGCCGAGTTCCTCCCGCAGCTCCCGCACCAGGGCCTCCGCGGGCCCCTCTCCCGGCTCGAGCTTGCCCCCGGGAAACTCCCAGCAGCCCGCGAGATGGGTGCCCGGCGGGCGCCGGGTGAGCAGCCACCGGCCGTCCCGGGAGATCAGCCCGGCCGCGACGCGCAGGAACGGGACCTCGGTCAAGGGAACCTCCCCGGTGACCGGATGGTAGCCGCCGCCCCCCGCCGCGGCAACAGGATCCTCCCGGGCGCGGCGGTACCGCGAACCCCCCGGATCCGGGGAAATCAGCCGGAGGGCGGGCCGCTTCCGGGGTCCCCGCCACGGGCAGCCGGCGCCCGCTCCGCCCCCGGCCGTCCCCCGGGCCGAAAACGGGGATGGCCCCGTCCCCCTGCCCCCCGTACGTTACTCCCCGGGAGGAGGTCGCGACGGGGCGCCCGCCCCGCGGAGGCCGCGATGCTCGCCCAGGCCCCCCCGACGATCCACGTCCCCTTCGGCTCGGACCCCTGGTTGACCCCGGCCATCCTGCTCCTGTGCGGTCTCGTCGCCAGCCTGGTCCTGGCCCGGGAGCACCGGAGGAACCGAGGCTGGAAGCGGGCGGTCCTGGTGGCCGCCTACGGGCTCGTGGTCTCCTTCGCCTTCGCCGCCGCCGGCACGATGGCCGTCCACCGGGTCAACCTGTTCTGGGGCGCCCACTACGAGGACGGCGGCCGGGTCCTCGTCCTCGAGCGGCTCGCTCCCCTGCCGGACGTCCGGCTCCCCGTCGCCGAGGTGGAGGCGATCACCGAGTTTGCCGTGCCGGAGGTCAGTCTCCGGGGCCCGCGCCGCAGCGTCCGGTTCCGGGTCCTGGCCCGGGACGGCCGGGCCTGGTGGAGCGCCCCGATCTACCTGCGCAGCCGGGCGGACCGGGCCCGGCTCCTGCTGATCGCCGCCACCCACAACCGGCTCGAACGGTTCCTCATGGGGACCGCGGAGCTCCCCTGACCGGGCGCCGCGCGAGCCGCTGGAGCAGGGCCCGCGCCTCCCGTCCCGCCCGGGAGGCGGGCGCCAGCCGGGCGGCCTCCCGCAGGTGCCGGACCCCTTCCTCGTGCCGCCCGAGCCGGAGGAGCATCTTGCCCAGCTGGAGGTGCGCCTTGACGTAGCGGGGATTCAGCCGCAGCGCCTCTCCCAGGTACCGCAGGGAGCGCCGGAGGTGTTCCGCCCGTTCCCGCCGGTCCCCGGCTGCCCGGGCCAGGTTGATCTCGCACAGGCCCAGGTTGTAGTACGCCGTCGGGTACCGGGGAACCTCCCGCAGGGCCCGCTCGAGCGACTGCCGCGCCCGGTCGAACTCCCGCCGGTCCATGAAGACCGTGGCCATGTTGTTCAGCGCCTTGGACCGTCCCTCGGCGTCGTCGTACCGGGCGAGCGCCTTCTCGTACTCCTCGAGGGCCCGCTCGTCGTACCCCATCTTCGCGTACGTCAGTCCGAGGTGCAGGTGGGGGAGCCCTTCCTCCGGGGCCTTCGCCACGGTGTCGGTCCAGAAGGCCAGGTCGTCGTGCCAGACCCGTTCCCGGGCCAGGGTGGCCCGGGCCAGCGGAACGGCCAGCACCGCCGCGAGAACCACCGGCGCCACCCGCGCGGCGACCGCCGGGACCCGGAGGGCGGCGGCCCCCCGGGCGAGCAGGAGTCCGGCCAGGAGGCAGCCACCCGCGCTCGGGATGTACAGGTACCGCTCCGCCAGGGGGGTCTCCGAGATCCGCAGCACCGCGATCGCCAGGGACGGGGCGAGGGAGGCGAAGAACAGCAGCCCGGCGAGGGTCTCCCCGGGGAAGGAACGCTTCCGCCAGGCGAACCAGGCCAGGCCCGCCGCCGCGGCGAGGGCCAGGAACCCGACCCCCAACGCCGCGCCGCCGGGGACGGTCGCCACGAAGGCGGACTGGGGGGGCGGCCAGAAAAACTTGATCACGTACCAGCCGACCGCCCCGAGGAACCGGCCGGGCAGGCCGCCGGGAGAGACCGGGGGCCGCCCCCCGCCCATCCCGGACAGGGCGGCCCGCCGCAGGAGCAGGTAGGCGACGAGGACGACCGCGAACGCCCCCCACCGCACCCGGGCGGAAACCCGTCCCCCGGCGACGGGCCCGCGCCCCTCCCGGGCGCGCCGGCGGCGCTCCGCCCGGGAGAGGGTCTCCCCGCCGCCGGCCGGGTGCTCCGCCGGCCGGACCAGCAGGTCGACGAACGGCACGAGCAGGACGAGTCCCGTCCCGGTCTCCTTCGCCAGCATCGCCGCCAGGGCCGCGGCGAGGGATCCCCCGAGCAGCAGGGCCTTCCCCGTCCGGCGGTGCCCCACGTAGAGGGCCAGTCCCCCGAGGAGGAAGACCCCGGCGATCACGTCGGAACGCCCCGCCATCCAGGAGACCGATTCCACGTGGATCGGGTGCACGGCGAACAGGAGGGCGCCGGCGGCGGCTCCCGAGGCCCGCACCCGGAGGGGCAGGCCGGAGGCCTCCCCCAGGACGAGCCCGAGGAGGAAGACGACGACGGTGGCAACCCCGTGCCAGGCGACGCAGGAAGAGTGGTAGACGAGGCGCCGGGCCTCCTCCCGCTTCTCCGGCGGCCAGAAGGTGCGGGAGATCCACTCGTCGACCTGGTACGACACGACGACCAGCGGCCGGTAGTAGTGGGTTCCGAACTGGGGAATGCTCCGCGGCGGGAAGAAGACGTTGTGGAAGGAGTCGAAGTAGGGAAGCTGCCGCTTGAAGACGATCGGGTCGTCCCACACGAAGTCGTTCGAGGTGGAAGGCAGGTAGGTCCCGATGGCCGCCGCCAGCACCAGGAGGGCCAGGGCGATCGTCCAGGCTCGTTCCGTCACGTTCGTCTCCCTCCGGCCCCGGCCGCGCCGGGTTTCCGGGCCACGACGACCAGGTTCTCTCCCCAGCCGGCGGGGAGAATCGGCCAGACCAGCCCCACCGATACGGCGGTCGGCAGGCTGAAGATCCCATACTGCACGAACCGCGGCAGGAAACGCACGTAGGGGACGTCCCACAGGCCGTCGGAGAACGTCCGCTCGACCGCCAGCCCCGCCTCCCGGGTCAGCGCCAGCCAGCGCCCCGGTGCGAGCAGCGAGACGTGGGTCTCGTCGAGCAGGGCGTACCAGCGGTCCCCCTTCAGGCGGCGGCCCGGCGAGGTCGTGTCGGGGACCGCGTAGAGGAGCGCCCCCCCGGGCGCGAGCAGGTCCGCGATCCGGCGGAGCGCCCGCCCGGGTTCCGGCAGGTGCTCCAGCACGTACTTGGCGAGGACGAGGTCGAATCCCCCGGCGGCCACGGCCGGCGGCAGCTCCCCGAGCAGGTCGGCGACGAAGACGCGGGACCGGGGCGCCTCCCGGCGTGCCCGGCCGATCGCGTAGTCCGAGACATCGATCCCCCAGGTCTCGAACTCCGTCTCGAGCCGGGCGAGGGTGTACCCGTGGGCGCACCCGACCTCGAGCAGGCGGCGCCCCCCCGCCCGGCGCAGCAGGCGGCGGGCGAGGCCCGCGTAGAAACGGACCGACCACCAGTGGATCCCGAGCGGACGGAGGTCGTCCAGGCCGAAGGCCCGGCGGTAGTACTCCCGGCCGAACCGCCCGTCCCCGGTCACCCCCCCTCCTCCCGGGCCGCCGCCAGCTGTTCCCGCACGGCCCCGAGCACCATCCCCGGGGTGATCCGGTCCATGCAGGCGAGGCCCTGGGCACACGGAGGGGTGTACCCGTACCGGGTGCAGGGCGAGCAGGGCACGCCGTCCGCCCGCACCACGCGGAACCGCCGACCGGGCGGCCCCCACTTCGAGAGCACGCCGGGGCCGAACAGGTGCACCGTCCGGGTGCCGACGCCGTAGGCCAGGTGGAGGACGCCCGTGTCGGCGGAGACGTAGACGTCCACCTCGGCGACCACCGCCGCCGCCTCTCCCAGGGTGCAGCGCCCCGCCAGGTTCACGTGGGGAAGTCCCCCGAGTTCCCGGGCGATCCGGCGGGCCGCCCGACCGTCGGCGGGACCGCCCAGCACGACGATCGCCACCCCTTCCCCGGCGAGCCGCCGGGCCACCTCCGCGTACCGGGAAGGGGGCCAGCGGCGCTGGGGAATCGAGGCTCCCGGGTGCACGGCGACCCGCGGGCGCGGCAGCCCCGCGAGCCACTCCCGCGCCCGGGCCACCGCGGCGGGGGCCACGGGATAGAAGGGAGCGTCGGGATCCCAGGAGGGGGTCCGGCCGGTGGCCGCCCGGGCGAGTTCCAGGAACGACCGCACCTCGTAGAGGTCGAGGTCGTAGGGCACCGTGTCGGTCAGCATCCGGCGCCGGGAGTTGGTCGCGAACCCCACCCGGCGGGGCGCCCCGGTCGCCCGGGCGACCAGGGCCGACAGCGCGTGCATCTGCTCCGTGTCGATCACCAGGTCGTACCCGCCGCGCAGGACGGCGAGAAGCTCCCGCGGCCGGTCGTAGCAGTAGAGGCGATCGACCAGCCCCGTCCCGGCGACGACCCCCCGGTTCCGGCGCTCGCACAGCAGGTCGATGCGGGCGGCGGGCCAGCTCTCCCGCAGGTGGCGGAGCATCGGCACGAAGAGCACCGCGTCCCCGATCCCGCCGGGCCGGATCACGAGGACCCGCCGGGGCGGGGCGGCGGATCCTCCCGCCTCCCGCGAGGGGGGCAGCAGCCGGCAGAGCGGCCGCCCGAGGACGGCATCCAGCATCCTGGTCGCGTCGGCCCGGAGTCCCATCGGCGGGAGTGTACCGCGCATCCCGCGCTATACTCCGCCCGATCCGCCGGCCCCGCGGGCCGGCCCCGGAGGAAGCCGATGCCAGCGATCCGCTCCCCGTTCCCCGTCCTGGTCCTGTCCCTGGCCCTCGCGGCCGCCGGGGCCCTCCTTCCCGCCGCCGCGGGAGACGAGGGCGCCTTCCGGATGCCCGGGGGGTACGCGTGGGACGCGGGCCGGGTCGACACGATGTGGCTCGAGGTGCTCCTCGAGTACCGGGACCTCGGAAGCGCGCCGTTTCAGCCGGCGGCCGACGACCTGGTGACGACGTTCACCGGAGCCTTCCTGCCCCTCCCGAACCTGGAGGTCGGCTTCGCCGCGCCCTACGTCTCCCGGGACTTCGACGACGGTCGTCTCGGCAGCCCTTCCGGCCTCGGCGACGTGGCCGCCTGGGCGAAGCTGCGGTTGGGGAACACGGGCAACGCCGCGTGGTCCCTCGGCGCCGGCCTTTCCCTGCCCACCGGCGACGAGGACGACTTCCTCGGCACCGGGAACCTGGACCCCGCACTGTGGATCGCGGCGGGGGTCCCGACGCGGGGGGACGCCTTCGTCCAGGCCCACGTCGGCCTGCGCGCCAACGGGGACTTCGACGGGGCCGGGCTCCGGGCCGACGGGAAGACTTCCGTCATCATCGGCTTCGGGGGCTTCCTCCCCACCGCCAGCGGCATGACGGTCTTCGCCTCGTTCGACCTCGAGACCGAGCGGTGGGACGGGGGAGACTCGGCGGCTTCCCTGCTCGGCGGAGCGCGCTGGCCGATCTCGGAAAGCTGGCAGGTCGAGGCGAAGGCGTCGGTGGGCCTGGCCGACGCCGCCCCCGACCTGACCCTGGGCCTGGGCCTGGTCTTCCATCCCTGATCCGCGGCCGGCGGGCCGGGAAAGCCGACCCGAAAGTTTCGCGCCACCACGGGGTCAGGGGCCGACCAGGGCGGGCAGCTCGGTGATCTCCCGGATGCGGGGGCAGTCCGCTCCCGGCCAGGCTTCCCACCGGTCGACGAGGACCGGCGTGATCCCGGCCGCCCGGGCTCCCTCCACGTCGTAGGCCGGCACGTCCCCCACGTGAACGGCGGCGGCGGGAGGCACCCCCAGGCGGTCCAGGGCCACGCGGAAGATCGCCGGGTCGGGCTTCGCCACCCCGACCCGGTGGGAATCCACCACCAGGTCGAGCAGGTCGGCGAGGCCCGCGTCCCGCAGGTCCGCCTCCACCTGGCCCTCCGCGTTGCTGACGACGGCGAGGGAGAAGCCGGCGGCCCGCAGGCGGGCCAGGGTCTCCCGGGCGCCGGGAACCGGCCGGCGCCAGAGTCCCACCCTGCGGTTCGCCTCCCACAGCAGCCCCAGCGCCGCCGGGATCCGTTCCCGGGGAACCCCGGCCCCCGCGAGCACCCGGCCGAAGTAGCCGTCCCACAGCTCCCGGGGCGCGACGCCGCGCCGGACGGCACCGTCCGCCCAGCGGCGGGCGGGGCCCTCGGCACGGCGCCGCCCTTCCCCGTCCGGGACGATTCCCAGGGGTTCGAGGGCCGCCGCCAGGCGCCGGTCGTCCAGGTCGATCAGGGTGCCGCCCGCGTCCAGCAGCACCGCCCGCACTCCCTCGATCTTCCCGCTGCTCGTCGCCACGCCCGTTCCTCGCCGCGTGTGTCCCCCTCCTGCCGGCGGTAGATTCTCCCATGACCCCCGGGTTCCTCCGGGGGGAAACAGGGAGCCGTCCATGCGCCAGTCCCCCTCCTGCCGAGCCCTGGCCCTCCTCGTGGCGTTCTTCCCGGGGATCGTCCCCGCCTTCTCCGAGCCGGTGGAACTCCCGGTCGAGGCGCCCCTCGGGGCGGGAAGGGTCGTCGTCGAACTCGACGACTCCCGGGTCCACGTCCTCGTGGACCCGGACGCGGAACCCTCGGTGAAGATCGTCGACCTGGAGAACGGCGAGGACGGCCACGGGTACGCCCTCGTCGAGGAGGCGAAGGGCACCCTGCGCCTCGGCCGGCCCCACGGGGACGAGGAGACCGCCCCGCGCCTCGCGATCGACCTGGTCGTCACCCCCTCCCACGTCCTCGAGGTCTCCGGGCGCAACCTGGACGTGGAGGTGGAAACCACCGACACGGGCGACGAGCCGGGCGCACCGGACGCGGAGGGGGACGGGAGCGGGCGGCCGCCGGCCCGGCGCGCCCTCCGGGGGGCCCGCCTCGCGATCGACGTGGGGGACTCCTCCGTGACGGTCACCGGCGGGCAGGCGATCGCGGTCTCCGCCACCGGTTCCCGGATCGAGCTGGAGGGGACCGGGGGACCCCTGTCCCTCGACCTGGACGGCGGATCCGTGGAGGTCCGCCACCACGTGGGACCCGTCCGGGTTCGGGGAGCCTCCGCCGAGTTCGTGCTCGAGGATCTGGGCGGGGCCCTGCGGTACGACCTGGACGGCGGATCGCTGACCCTCCGCGGCGGGAACGGGACCGCGGACGGGTCGGCGGACGGGGCCACCCTGGCGGTGGAACGCTGGGGGGGCTCGTTCCTCGTCCGGGGGGACGAGGACCACGTGGAGGCCCGGGACCTGCCGGAGCCGGACGCCAAGCTGCAGGTCTCGGGCGCGCGCCACGAGGTGGTCGCCGAGAACCTGGCCGGCGCGCTCTTCGTCGACCTCGCGGACGGAACGGTCTCCGCCCGGAACGTGGGCGCCCGCCTCAGCCTCCGGCTGCGGGAGGGCGCCGAGGCGGAGGTGCGGGCGGTGGGGGACGGGGCGGACATCCGGCTCGAGGAGGACGCCCGGGCGAAGGTCGAACGGGTCGCCCGCCGGACCTCGGCCCGGGTCGACGGGGCCACCCTCGTCCTCGACGGGTGCCGGGAACTCCTGGGAAAGGTGCAGGACGGTTCCCTCGAGGCCACCCTGCTTGCCGGGCGGGCCCGGGTCACCGCCACCGACGCGGAGGTGAGCCTCGACCTGTCCCGCTCGAACCAGGATCACCAGCTCACCCTGGCCGGTTCCTCCCGGGCCCGGGTGACGCTGCGCGACCCGTGCCGGGTGCGGGTCCCCGGGGGGGCGGAGGACGACAGCGTGCTGGTCTCGGGGTGCGAGGTGATCGGCCCGGACGCCCGCCGGCCGCCTCCCGTGACCCGGGGCCGCCTCCGCCGGCGGCGGGTCGTGACCCTGAACGCGGAGGTCGGGGAGGACGCGGCCCTCGAGGTGAACGCGGCCCCCTGAGCGGGGCCTCAGGTCTCCGGGGGCAGGTCGGAGGCGATCCGGGTGGCCCGGCGGTGGAAGGCGGCGACGGCGCGGACCGTCAGCCACAGCCCGGTCCCGATCACGAGGGCCGCCAGCACGGCGGCGAGGACGGCGAGGACGGAGCCCGCGAGCGACAGCAGGTCCTCGATCCCGGAGAGAACGGGGCTCGCGGCCCCCCCGGTCCCCAGGGTGGACAGGAGCCGGATCTTCGCCTTCACGAGGTGGACACCCCCGGCGATCGAGCCCCCGAGCACCAGCCCGATGACCGCGGCGGGAAGGGGCGGGAGATCCCGGAGGCTGGCCGCCACGACGAGCATCCCGGCCAGGGGCCGGACGACGGTCTGGACCACGTCGAGGGCGTGGTCCACCACCGGCACCTTGTCCGCGACGATCTCGACGACGACGGCGACCCCGAAGACGACGAGGGCGGGGGTGGAAGCGATCCAGGCGAAGGCGGGATTCAGCTCGAGGGGACGGCCGAGAACCACCTCCGCGGCCCCGAGCCGCACCGCGAGGCCGACGACGAAGGGGGGAAGGAAGGCGCGGAGCCCGCAGCTGGCGGCGAGGGAGATCCCCGCCAGCACCTGGATGGCCAGCCCGAGGAGAGAGGTGTCCGTCACGCCGCGCCCTCCGCGGGCCGTTCACCGGGCGGGCCCCGCCGCTGGCGGCTCCGCCCGGGAGGCGGCCCCGCCCCATGCTATCGTCCCCCTCCTCGGCGGGGAACCCCGCCCCCGCCCGGAAGGTCGATGCGCGCACCCCTCCCGGTCCTCCTCGCGACCCTGGCCGTGGTTCCCCCGGGGGGAACCGCCCGCGCCGGGGAACCCGGCAGCGGGGGCCCGGTCCCCGCCGGCCTCACCGTGGAACAGGCGGTGGAACTCGCCCTGGCGCGGCACCCGGGCGTGCGCGCGGCCCGCGAGCGGCTCCGGGAGCTGGACGCGAAGGTCCGGGAAGCGCGGGCGGCGGCCCTCCCCACCGTGGAGGGGCGGGCGTCCACCGTCCGCAACCGGGACCCAGGGCTGCTGAACAGTCCGAACTTCCACTCCCTGGCGGACAGCCCCTTCTTCGACCCGTCGTTCCTCCGGCCCGTCCCGGTCACCACGTACGACTGGCGGGTCGCCATCGACCAGGTGCTCTGGTCCTTCGGGAAGATCCGGGAGGGGATCCGGGCCTCCCGGGTCCTGGTCGAGAAGGCCCGGGAGGAGATCCGGCAGGAGGAGGCCGACGTGGCCCGGGACGCCGTGGTCGCCCTCTACGACCTGGCCCTGGCCCGGGAGCGCCTGGCCGTCCTCGCGGCGGAGCGGGCGTCCCGGGAGCAGGAGGTGGCCCGGGCGCGGGACCTGCTGGACGCGGGAGCGGGCACCCGCCTCGCCCTGCTCCAGGCCCGGGCGGCCCTGGCCGGGCTGGCCCCGCGGGAGCTGGAGGTCCGCGGCGAGATCGCCCGGGCCCGGGCCCGGCTGGCCGAGGCCCTCGGGCTTCCCGGTGGCACCCCCCCGGACCCGGCCGAGGGACTTCTCGACGGGGTCGCCCTGCCTCCCCCGCCTCCCCTTTCCGCCCTCCTCTCCGCGGTGGACCGCCGGCCCGAGATCCGCGCCCTGGCGGAGGAAGGGCGGGCCCTCGCCATCCAGCGGCGGGCGACCCGGGCGGACCTGCTTCCCGAGCTGAAGTTCTCGGGCACCCTCGGCGTCCGCACGATCTGGCAGGACAGCCTGGCGGACCCGGACTACCGCTCCTGGGACGCCGGGATCTTCCTTTCCTGGACCCTGGCCGACGGGGGCCGGACCCGGGCGGTCCTGGACGGGATCCGCTCCCGGGAACGGCAGAACCTCCTGGAACGGGAGCGGGTCCGGGGGGAAGTGGCGCGGGACCTGGCGTCGGCCCTGGCGGACTACCGGCAGGCCCGGGCCGCGGTGGCGGCCGCCCGGGAATCGGTGGCGGCGGCGGAGGAGGCCCGGCGGGTGGCCGCCGAGGAGCGGCGCTGGGGGGCCGCCACCCACCTGGAGCTGCTCGAGGCGGACCGGGCGCTGACCGAGGCCCGCTTCCAGCGCCTCGGCGCCCTCCACGACGCGGCGGTGGCCCTGGCCGAGCTGCGGGCCCTCCTGGGGATCCTGCCCGGCGCCCCCCTCCCCGGGACCGCCCCGCCCCCTGGAGGCTCGCGATGAACCGTTGCCCGGGTACCCTCTTCCTCGTCCCCCTGCTGCTCCTCGCCGGTTGCGGTTCCGGCTCTCCCGGGACGGCGCCGGCGCCGGCATCCGGGCACGAGGTTCCCCCCGTCCCGGTGCGGGTGCGGGAGGTCCGCCCCGGGCGGTTCCGGGAATCCCTGGAGCTGACCGGCACCCTGGAACCGCGGACCGAGGTCACGGTTTCCACGGAGAACGGGGGGCTCGTGCGCGAGCTCGGGTTCGAGAAGGGAGACCGGGTCGACCGGGACCGGGTCCTGGCCCGGGTCGGAGACGACCTGGCCGAGAGCCGGCTGGCCCAGGCACGGGCGGACCTGGCGGCCGCCGAGGCGAACTTCACCAAGGTTTCCCGGCTGTTCGAGCGCCGGGCGGTGCCGCGCCAGGACCTGGTCGCCGCCACCTCCCGCCGGGACCGGGAACGGGCCCGTGTCCGGGAGCTGGAGCTGCTCCTCGAGCGGGCGGTCGTCCGGGCCCCCATCGCGGGGGTCGCGGTGGACCGGCCGGTGGAGGTGGGCGAGGTCCTCGCCCCCGGCACCCGGATCACCACCCTCCAGGACACCGACCGGCTGAAGGTCCGCGTCGACGTCCCGGACGGCGAGGTCTCCTGGATCCGGCCCGGAACCGGCGCCGAGGTGCGGGTCGACGCCGTGCCGGACAGGACGTTCTCCGCCCGGGTGACGTTCGTCGGCCCGGCGGCCGACCCCTCCACCCGGACCTTCCCGGTGGAGCTCCTGCTGGACAACCGGCGCGGCGAGCTCCGTCCCGGCATGGTGGCCCGGGTGCGCCTCCTGCACCCGCCCCGGGAGGACGCCATCGTCGTGCCCCTGGACGCGGTCCTCCGGCGTTCCGGCGGGTTCGTCGCCTTCGTCGTCGAGGGAGGCGTCGCCCGCGAGCGCCGGGTCGAGCCCGGGGCGCGGGCCGGGGGGAGGGTTCTCGTCCGCCGGGGTCTCGCCCCCGGCGACCTCCTGGTGGTCGCCGGGCAGCGGGACCTGGCCGACGGCCGCCCCGTCACGGTGACCGGCAGGCAGCCCCCGGGGAACGCGCCGTGAGCCTCCCCACCCGGCTGGCCCTCGCGCGCCCCCTGACCACCTGGGTCCTGCTGGTCCTGGTGGCGGCGGCGGGCTGGGCGGCGTGGCGGGACCTGCCCCGGGAATCGTTCCCCGAGATCCGGATCCCCCTCGTCCTCGTGCGGACGACCTGGGCCGGGGCGTCCCCCGCGGACATGGAGAGCCAGGTCACCCGGGAGATCGAGCAGGAACTCAAGGGCCTCGCCAACGTCAAGGAGATCCGGTCCACGTCCACGGACGGCTTCTCCCTGATCGAGGTGGAGTTCACCCCGGGGATCGACCTGGACACGGCGCTGATGCGGGTCCGGGAACGGGTCGACCTGGCCCGGTCCGACCTGCCGGACGACGCGGACGACCCGGTGATCGAGGACGTGGATTTCTCCCGCATCCCGATCATGCTGGTGGAACTCGGGGGGCGGGTCGACGAGGACCGCCTCCGGGAACTGGCGGACGACCTGCGGGACGAACTGGAGACGATCCCGGGCGTGAACGCGGTCCACCTGGTCGGCGCCCGGGACCGGGTAGTCCGCGTGGAAGCCGACCCGCGGCGCATGGCGGCCCGGGGGATCTCGTTCCGGGACCTGGTGGCGGCGGTCGAGCGGGAGCAGGTGACGATCCCGGGCGGCCACCTGGACATCGGCGACCTGCGGTTCCTGGTCCGTCTCTCCGCCGAGGTCGAGGACCCCGCCCGGATCGCCGACTTCGTCGTCGCCCGGCGGGGCGCCACCCTGGTCCGCGTGCGGGACGTGGCGCGGGTCGTCCACGGCCACGAGGAGGCGACGACGCTGTCCCGCCTCGACCGGGCCCCCTCGATCACTCTCTCGGTCGAGAAGCGGACCGGCGCGAACATCCTCGCGGTCGCGGCGGCGGTCCGGGCGCGGGTCGAGGAACTGCGCCGGAGGCTGCCGGCGGGGGCGACGGTGGACGTCACCGCGGACCAGTCGGAGGACATCGACGAGATGGTCCGCAACCTGGAGAACAACATCGTCTCCGGGCTCGTCCTGGTCCTCGTGATCCTCTTCCTGGCGATGGGCTGGCGGCCGGCGGTGATCGTCTCCCTCGCGATCCCCCTCTCGATGCTGATCACCTTCGTCGCCGTCGCCCTGCTCGGCTACACGCTGAACATGGTCGTGCTCTTCTCCCTCGTCCTGGTCCTCGGGATGCTCGTCGACAACGCGATCGTCACCGTGGAGAACACCTGGCGGCACCGGGAGCTGGGCGCGGATCCCCGCCGGGCGGCCCTCGTCGGCACGTCCGAGGTCGCCGGCCCGATCATCGCCTCCACCCTGACCACCCTCTGCGCCTTCGCTCCCATGCTGTTCTGGCCGGGGATCATCGGCGAGTTCATGAAGTTCCTGCCCGCGACCCTGGTCCTCGGCCTCTCGGCGAGCCTCTTCGT
>CAZOTT010000001.1:82697-104902 GCA_964582785.1 uncultured Acidobacteriota bacterium
CCGCCGCCCTCTTCCGCCGCCCGCCCCGGGGGCGGGTGACCACCGCCGAAGAGCCGGGGCCGTTCCGCCGCCGCTACCGGGCGCTCCTCTCCTGGTGCCTCGACCCGGGGCCGGAGGTGCCCCTGCGTTTCGCCCGCAACTGGCTCCTGCCGTCCGTCTTCTTCGGCTGCAGCGGCCTCGCCGCCCTGCTCGGGATGGGCGCCCTCCTCCTGGGAACGCCCCTTCCGGCCCGCGCGATGGGGACCCTCGCCGCGGCCGGCGGCGCGGCCTTCCTGCTGCACGGGATCCTGTGGCTCGCCTCGCTCCCCCTGGCCCTGTTCGGCCGGCACGCGATGGTCACCGACCACCGGGCCCGGGTCCTGTGGACCATGGGAGCGATCCTGGCGGGGACGGTCGTCGCCTACGGCTTCTTCGGCGAGGGCGTGGAGTTCTTTCCCGAGATCGAGCCGCGGATGATCCTCGTGGACCTCGAGTTTCCTCCCGGCACGAACCTCGCCGCCCAGGACCGGCTGGTGCGGGCGGTGGAGGACCGGCTCGCCGGGACCCCGGACCTGGTCCACATGGTGGCCAACGTCGGCTCGACGGGCGTCTCCACGGGCGATCCCGTCGCCCCCGGGGGCACCGGGACCCGGAGCCGGGTCACCCTCCACCTGCGGAAGTTCCACGAGCGGACCCGCAGCAGCTTCCTGACGATGGACCTGGTCCGGCAGCGGGTGCGGGATCTCGCCGGGGCCCGGATCACCGTCGCCGGGCCGCAGGAGGGCCCGCCGACCGGCAGGCCGGTGGCGATCCGCCTCCTCGGGGACGACTGGGACGAGCTGGGCCGGGCGGCCGGGGAACTCCGCGAGCGGCTGGCCCGGCTCCCCGGCCTGCTCAACGTCGACGACGACCACGACGAGGGCAGCCCCGAGATCCGCCTCGTCGTCGACCGGGACGCCGTGGCCCGGGCGGGCCTTTCCACCGCGGCGGTGGGCAACGCGGTCCGCACCGCCCTCGCGGGAACCGACGCGGCGACCTTCCGCACCGGCGAGGATGACCGGGACATCACGGTGCGTCTTCCCCCCGGCCAGCGACATTCCCTCGGTCCCCTCTCCGAGCTGGTCCTGCCCCTGCCGGGCGGGGGATCCGTGCCGCTCCGCTCGCTCGCGCGGTTCGTCCGCGAGACCGGCCCCGCCGCGATCCGGCGGGTCGACCTCCACCGGGCGATCACCGTCAGCGCCGACGTGGACCACGCCGCCGGGTACCGGGACCCGGACCTGCGCGCGGCCGCGGCCCGGGTCCTGGGGGAGATGCGCCTGCCTGCCGGGATCCGCTGGGAGTTCGCCGGTTCCCGGGACGAGGAGGACGAGAGCCGCCGGTTCCTTTCCCGGGCGTTCGTCGTGGCGCTGCTGCTGATCACCCTCGTCCTCGTCACCGAGTTCGACTCGCTGGTGACCCCGCTGACGATCCTGGTCTCCGTCGTCCTCAGCCTGATCGGCGTGCTGTGCGGACTGCTCGTCACCCGGATGCCGTTCGGCATCATCATGACCGGGATCGGCGTCATCTCCCTCGCCGGGATCGTCGTCAACAACGCGATCGTCCTCTGTGATTTCATCCTGCAGGAGAAGGCCCGCGGGGTACCCCGGCGGGAGGCGGTGATCCGCGCCGGGCTCGTCCGCCTCCGGCCGGTCCTGCTGACCGCGGTGACGACGGTGCTCGGCCTCGTCCCCCTCACCCTGGGCCTCAGTCTCGACGTGCGCACCGGGCGCCTCCTCCGCGGCGGGGAGTCGTCCCAGTGGTGGGGCCCGATGGGGGTGGCGGTGATCTTCGGGCTCGCGGTGGCGACCCTGCTGACGCTGGTCGTCGTCCCGGTTACCTGGGACGTCCTGGCGGGCGCAGGCGAGGCAGCCGGGCGGCGCGGTGGGCCGTCGGGGCGGTCTCCCGGGGAGCAGCGGGCCTGAACCCCGCCACCAGCTCGAGGCGGCGCATCCCGGCCTCGAAGAAGAACTCCGGCTCGCCGAGGGCGGGAACCAGCTCGTCCAGCCAGGTCGCCCGCTCGTCGTAGCGGGCGAAGAACGGCCGGCCGACCCAGTCCGGGTCGCGGCCCTGGAGGAACGAGAGAACGAAGACCTTCTCCCCGCGGATCCGGGCGGTGCCCTGGACGAGAACCTTCCCCGGGGTCGCCGACATCGACGGCCCCCGCACCGTGCGGGCCAGCCCGGAGACCTGCCGGTAGGCCTCCTGGAAGATCTCGAGGACCCGGGCGAGGGGGAGCTCGAAGTACCGCTTCGGCCCGGTGTCCCGCTCGACGAACATGTAGTAGGGCACCATCCCCAGGTGGACCTCCTCGCGCCACATCTCGGCCCAGGTGGCCGGGTCGTCGTTGACGTGCCGGATCACCGGGGCCTGGCAGCGGATCACGGCCCCGGTCTCCTGGACCCGGCGGATCGCCACCCGGGCCGGCTTCGGCCGGAGTTCCCGCGGGTGGGACACGTGGGCCATCAGGGCGAGGTGCTTGCCCGCCCGGCGGATCCGTTCGAACAGGCGCAGGAGGTCGTCGGCATCGTCGTCCGTGACGAACCGGTAGGGCCACCAGGAAAGGGCCTTCGTGCCGATCCGGATCGAGCGGATCGACTCCACCCGGAGCAGGGGCTCCAGGTAGCGGGCCAGGACCCGGGTCCGCATCACCATCGGGTCGCCGCCGGTGACCAGGACGCTGGACACCTCCGGGTGCCGCTCGACGTACCGGACCAGCCGCTCCGCCTCCCGGCTGGCGAACTTCAGTTCGTCCATCCCGACGAACTGGGCCCAGCGGAAGCAGTAGGTGCAGTAGGCGTGGCAGGTCTGCCCGGGCCCCGGGAAGAACAGCACGGTTTCCCGGTACTTGTGCTGGAGGCCGGGAACCGGTTCCCCGTCGAGCCGGGGGACGTTCAGCCGGACCTGTCCCGCCGGGTGGGGATTCATCCGCAGGCGGATCTCCCGGGCGAGGGCCCGGACCTCCGCGCCCGGCGCTCCCTTCCGCAGGAGATCGACGAGGCGCCGGAAATCCCCCGGGTCCAGCATTCCCTCCTGGGGGAACGTCAGCTGGAAGAGGGGGTCGTCCGGGATGTTCTCCCAGTCGATCAGCTCGTCGAGGACGTAGGTGTTCGCCCGGAAGGGCAGGACGGCGGCGAGGGCCTCCATGGCGAGGAGCCGCTCCGGCCCGAGGACGCGCAGCTGGGGCAGGCGCCGGAGGTCCCGGCGGGTGACGGCGACGTAGCGGCGGGGTTCGATCCTCGTGTCGGTCAAGGTCACCTCCTCGGCCCGGGACGGGGTCCGTCCCCGGGCGGGGTCGTGTCGTCCAGCCGGGTCTCGTGCGTCCCGGTGGGAGTTCCCGGCGAACCAGCGGCAACGGGCCGACGGTCGCGATGCGGCGGGGGGCCCCCCGAGCGGGGGCCGCGATCCCGCGATGCCTGTCCTGTTGATACCGGGTCCCGGCGGATCCGTCAAGCGGGCGAACGCATTACGAAGGTTCGGCGAAGCGGCGCCCCTCTCCCGCCCGGTCCCCGAGGACCGGGCGCAGGACCCGCCGCAGGTCCGGGGACAGGCCCGTGATCTCCATTCCCGGGACCACCCGGGTCCGGCACGCGAGCGCCTTCTGCTCTCCCGCCATCCCGGGCGCCCGGTACCGCAGGAGGGAATGCCCGCATTCCCCGTTCCAGCAGAAGGGCCCCGTGGAGACCGTCTCCATCGCCAGGTACTGGAAGCACCGGAGCAGGGTCTCCCCTGCCGGCACCTCGACCGGTACCCCGAGCAGGGTGATCTGCACCAGGGAAGGATTCGCACCAAAGATCCTGTCGCGCATCGTTCTCCGCCCGGGCGGGAGTTCCGCGCCCTCCTGCCCCCATTGTGGGTCCTCCCGCCACTCCGCGCCGCCCCGCCATTGCCCGGCCGGACCGCCGGTGCTTTGATGGCGGGACGGGAGGACCGATGAGGCGGGACGACACCGAGGGACGCCTCGAGCACCTGGGGCGGCTGCTGCGCGGGCGGGCGGGGGAGGAGATCGGGCCGCTGGTCGCGGAGGCGGAAGCGGTGCTCCGGGAGCTGGCCGGGCCGCCCACCGGCAGTCACACCTGGCCCCTGGCCGAGGCTCTCGAGCTTCTCCACGGCTCCCGGCTCCTCGACCGGCTCCTCGGCGCGATCGACCCCGGTGTCCTGGCGGCGGTGGGCCGCCACCTGGCCGGGGTGCTGGAGGCCCCCGCCTCGCCGGGAGAGTACGAGGGCGCCCGCGAGGCGGCCCACGCCTGGCTCGACCTGGTCCGCCGCACGCCGTTCCTGCGGCGGGCCGCCGCCGGGGACCGGGAAGGCTGGTGGCGGGTGATCCTGCACCTGGTCGAGGCGTCCCGGTACACCCTGCCGGTGCTCCTCGAGCAGCGGGTCGAGGCGCTCGGACCCCGTCCCCTCTTCGTGGTGCCGGGACCGGGAGAGCCGCAGCGCTTCTCGTGGCTGGAGGTCCGCACCGAGATCGACCGGATCGCCCGGGGGTTCCTCGCCCTGCGGGACGACCGGGGAGACCGCCCCGTCGCCATCCTTTCCCCCAACCGCTACGAGATGGCCCTCTGTGACCTCGCCCTCCTGGCGTCGGGAATCGGGAACGTCATGATTCCCGCCACCGCCACCGGGCGGGACGTCGGCTGGATCCTGCGGGAATCCCGGGCGGGAACCGTCGTGGCGGGGGACGAGCGGCAGCTCCGGAAGGTGCTGGCGCTGCGCGGCGAGCTCCCGGACCTGCACACGATCATCCTTCTCGACGACCCGCCCCGGGGAGCGGAAGACCTCCTCGGGCTGGACGACCTGGTGTGGTGGGGCCGCCGGGTCTCCCTGGCCCGCCTCGCGGAGGCCCGCCGGGAGATCACCCTGGACGACGAGGCGACGACCATGTACACGTCCGGGACGACGGGCACCCCGAAGGGGATCGTCTTCTCCCACCGGAACCTGGTCGCCAAGCGGTTCGCCCGGGGGCTGGCCCTCCCCGAGCTGGGAGAGAACGACGTCTTCCTCTGCTACCTGCCCCTCTACCACACGTTCGGCCGCTGGCTCGAGCTGCTCGGCTGCCTCTACTGGGGCGCGACGTACGTCTTCCTCGGCGAGCCTTCCCTCGAGACGATGCTCGACCGCTTCGGCCGTTTCCGCCCCTCGGTCTTCATCAGCATCCCCCGCAAGTGGATGCAGCTCCACGAGGAAATCCTCCGCCGCGCCGAGCGGGAGGGCGCCGGCCCCGGGCGAACGGCCGGCATCGTGCGGGAGGTGGTCGGCCCCCGGCTCCGGTGGGGCCTCTCGGCGGCGGGATGGCTCTCCCCCGAGGTCTTCCGCTTCTTCCAGGCCCACGGTGTCGAGCTGATGTCCGGCTTCGGGATGACGGAGGCCACCGGGGGCATCACGATGACCCCTCCCGGCGCCTACCGGGACGACACCCTCGGGCCGCCGCTGCCGGGGATCGAGGTCACCCTCGCGCCGGACGGCGAAATGCTGATCCGGGGGCCCTACGTCTTCGTCCGCTACGCCGGGGACGACCCTCCCCCCTCCCGGGACGGGGAAGGATGGTTCCACACCGGGGACCTGATGACCCGCGACGAGGCGGGCTACTACCGGATCGTCGACCGGAAGAAGGAGATCTACAAGAACGTCAAGGGTCAGACGATCGCTCCCCAGCGGGTGGAAAACCTGTTCCGCGACTTCGACGAGGTGCGCCGGGTCTTCCTCGTCGGGGACCACCGCGAGTCGAATACCCTGCTGATCGTGCCCGAGTGGGACAACGGGACCGTGGACCTGGAGTCCATGACGGAGGAGGAGCGGCTCGAGCACTTCCGCAGCCTGGTCGTCTCGGTGAACCGCTTTCTCGCCCCCTTCGAGCGGGTCGTCGACTTCGCCGTCCTCCCCCGGGACTTCTCCCACGAGCGGGGAGAACTGACGCCGAAGGGCACCTACCGCCGGGCGGTGATCGTCGAGCACTTCGCCGACGTCATCGAGCGGATGTACCGCAAGGCGGACCTCGACCTGCCGGGCGTGCCGGTGCCGGTCCGGGTCCCCAGCTGGCTGCTCCAGGCCCTCGGCCTCACCGCCGCCGACGTGGAGGTCAGCGGGAACCGGGTCCGGCTCGGACGCGAGGGATCCCCCCTCGAGATCGAACCGGCCGGCCGTTCCGCGGGAACCGCCCGCCCCCCGCGGATCCGGGTGGGCAGCTTCGTCTACGAGGTCGCGGACCGGGTCCTGGACCTGGGGCGTCTGCTGGCGGCTCCCGCCCTCTGGCTGGGCAACGAGGCCCTCCCCTCCTTCGCTCCCCTGGAACGGTCCGCCCGCACCCGGCGGACCCGGCCGCCCGCGGGCCTTGCCGTGGCCGGGCGGGCGGTCCCCTGGCGCCCGGAGCCCGGCGAGCCGGACCGGCTGGCCGCCGTCGCCGCCGGGGAGCACCCGGACCTGGACGGCATCGACCTGGCCGCCCGGGCGCTGGGCGCGGAGGTGGAGGATGTCGCCCTCCTCGGGGTGAGGGTCCTCGAGCGGGCAGCCGCCCGGGAGGAGGATCCCCTCCACGGCCCGGTCCTGGCGCTCCTGCGCTCCGCGGCCCGTTCCCCCTGGCCCCGGGTCCGGCGCCGGGCGTTCATCGCCCTGCTGCCCCGGGAGCGGGAACCCCGGCTGGAGGAGACGCTGCACGCGTTTCTCGACGGGCCGGGCGTCCTGCTCGACGCGGAGACGTCCCGGGAGCTGGCCACGCGGGACCTGCCCTCGTCCACCCTGGAACGCTTCCTCGACTACGTGCGGGAAGCGGTCGACCTGGCGGAGGGGCGGCGGGAGCGGGAGGAGCGGGACCGGATCGCCTCCCTGCTCCGTTTCCTCGTCGACTACGGGACGGAACATCCCGGCAGCTACACCCGCCTCCGCTGGCTGCTCGCCTGGGTCGAGGCGTTCGCCGGCAACCCGGAGGACGCGGCGCTGGCCGCCAGGGCCCGGGAGGAACTGACCGCGTCCTTCCGCGCCTGGCTCGGGGCCCCGCAGCGGGTGGCGGTGGACCCGGAAACGGGCGAGGAATACCGCTGGCGGGACGTGATCACCTTCGAGGAGGGGATGGAAGCCGGGGCGCGCCGGCGCCTTCTGCGGGCGATCGCCTCGACGGCGCTCCTGCGGGAGGCGCTGTTCCTCTTCGCCGGCCAGCCGGTCCGCCTCGAGGACATCCCGCCGGGCGGGGTCTGGATCAGCTTCCTCGGTGACCAGCACGGGCGGGCCGTCTACCGGGTGACGGTCCACACCCGCTGGCAGGGATCCCACGACTTCACCGTCAACGTGAGCCACGGCCTCCCCCGCCGGGCCCTCGAGGAGGAGATCCTCTGGCTGATCGTCACCGGGGAGGAACGGGACGGGGAACGCCTCGTGGAGAACTTCGGCGGTTTCTACCCCCGCTTCGAGCTGTGGTCGGAGGAGTTCGTCGCCGGGGAGACCGTCGACCGCGTGATCCGGCGCCTGGCCCGGGAGAAGGACGAGGAGTCGGTGAGCCGCCTGCGGGGCCTCTGGCGGTTCTTCACCTGGAGCGCGGCGGCCGCCTGGGTCGACTTCTGGGACCGGACCGGGGGGCGCTACGTCATCGCCGAACCCTCGCCCGCCATGATCATCGTGCCGACCCACGACTACCAGGCGGGGCCCCGGATCGTGTCGGTCAGCAGCCGGACCCGCTGGAGCGGGCCCGCGGACCTGCTGGAGAAGACCTGGCGGGGCTTCGTCCGGGAGATCGAGGAGCGGTACCCGGTCCTCCGCGGGGTCGGGACCCGCGACCTGCTCTTCCACGCGGTCCTCGAGGTGCTCGGGGTCGAGCGGGGCCTGGGCTTCCTGCGGGCGGCGGCGGCGGAGGACCCCTCGCTCGCGGAGGAGGTCGAGGCCTACCGCGCACGGATCCTCCGGGAGGGCTTCGCTCCCCGTCGGCTGCACTTCGCCGTGGAACGGTACCGCCGCTGGGCCAACCTGGCGCCCGAGGCGACCCAGGAGGCCCGGGCGCGGATGATCCGGGAACTGTACGACACCTACCACCTGGCGGCGCTGGAAAAGACCCGTCCCGAGACCCGCGTCCGCTTCTTCCGGGAAACGGTGTTCCGGGACGCTCCCCGCCCGGTCGCCGAGGCGCTCGACGCGCTGGTCGCCGACCTGCGGGCGGGCCGCTGTTCCGGCGAGGAGGTTCTCGACCGGGTGACGGCCCTGCGGGACCGGGTCGAGGCCGGTTCCCCGGAGGAGTACTTCCTCGCCCGGCTGACCTTCCCTCACCTGCGGCCCTGGGACATGGCCGGGTTCGTCTCCACCGAGCTCGGGGGCGCCCGCAAGACGGACGTGGTCGTGACCCTGGAGGACGCCCGCGGGCGCCCGTTCCACGTGCGACACCCGGTGAGCCCGCGGGAGGTCGCCGCGCTGCATCGCCTGTTCCTCGCCGCCAAGCTGCCGGTCACGTTCCGCCCGGAGCACCACTACCTGGTCGCCGTCGGCCCGGGACGGGAGCTGATCGGGGGGATCTTCTACGAGGTCGATCCCGCGGCCCGGACCGCCCACCTGGAAAAGATCGTCGTCGCCGAGCGGTACCGGAAGCTGGGCGTCTCCGACGGCCTGATGCAGGAGTTCTTCCACCGGCTGGCGGCCCAGGGCGTCGAGACGGTCACGACCGGTTTCTTCCGGCCGTCCTACTTCTTCCGCTTCGGCTTCCGGATCGAGCGCCGTTACGCCGGGCTGGTCAAGGACCTGGTCCCGGAACCGCGGCCTTCGCCCGGCAGCCTGCCGCCCGCCCGGGGGTGACGGCCGGTCAGCGGACCCCCGTCCAGTCCTCCGCCCGGAGGATCTCCCGGTCGTAGGCCGCCATCACCCGGGCGCGGCTGATGATCCCCACCGGCCGGGACCGGTCCGCCGGGTCGACGACGACCAGCTCCCCGAGGCCGCTGCGGATCATCCGGCGCACCGCCACGTCCAGGGTGTCCGTGGGGACGACGGTCTCGGGCAGGACCGCCAGGTCCTGGGCGACCAGGAGCGGGGCAACCTCCCGGTCGGGAATCGCGACCCGCAGCTGGGCGTCGGTGACGCAGCCGACAAGTTTTCCCCCCTCCCCGTCCACGACGAGGAACGTGCCGGCCCCGGTCTCCGAGAAGCGGCGGACGAGCTCGTCGAAGGGAGTTCCCGGGCCGACGATCCGGCGGCGGAGCTCGATTTCTCCTTCCATGTGGTCCGCCACCCGGAGCCGCCGCAGCACCTCGAGGGCCATTTCGCCGCTGTGAACCGGGGTGTCGGCGCGGTTGGCGGCCTGCTTCTCGTAGAGGCTGGACCGGTGCGCGAGGGCGAAGGCGATCGCGGACGTCCACATCGCGGGGACCAGGAGGTAGTAGTTCCCGGTCATCTCCGACACGATGATCACCGAGGACAGCGGCGTGTTCGCGGCCGCGGCGAAGAAGGCGGCCATCCCCACGAGGACGTAGGTGGAGGGCTCGGGGGCGAGGAGGGGCGCGAACCGGTGGAGCACGCCGCCGACCGCCCCGCCCAGGGACGCCCCGACGACCACCGAGGGGCCGAAGACCCCGCCGGAACCCCCGGAGGCGATGCTGGCCGAGGTGGTGACGATCCGCAGGACCGCGGCCGCCAGCAGGAAGAGGGGCGTGGCGGTCCCGTCCAGGGCCGACTGCACGACGCCGTACCCGGTCGCCAGGGCGTCGGGGAAGAACCACCCGACGATCCCCGTGAGGAAGCCCCCGATCACCGGCTTCGTCCAGTTCGGCACCGCGAGGGCATGGAACCGGTCCCGGGTGCCGTAGAACGCCCGGACGAAGACGCCGGCGGCGAGGGCGAGGATCCCGGCGAGCAGCAGGTAGCCGACGAGTTCCACCGGGTTGCGGAACGGGGTTTCCCGGGTCCGGAAGAGGGGGTCCCAGCCGAGCCAGAAGGCGGAGGTGGCGTAGCCGATGATCGAGGCGACCGTGGCCGGGACGATCACCTCGAACTCGAAATCGATCTCCCGGTAGAGCACCTCCGCGGCGAAGAGCGCCCCGGCGAGGGGGGCGTGGAAGATGGAACCGATGCCCGCCCCCATGCCGCAGGCGACCAGCAGCGCCCGTTCCCGGGGGGAGAGGCCGAGCAGCCGGGCGAAGATCGAGCCGAACCCGGCGCCGATCTGGGCGATCGGCCCCTCGCGCCCGCCGGAGCCCCCCGTCCCGATGGTGATCGCCGAGGCGATCGTCTTGATCACCGGTACCCGTGCCCGGATCTCCCCCGCCTTGCGGTGGTACGCCTCGATGACCGCGTCGGTGCCGTGCCCTTCCGCCTCGGGCGCGAAGGTGAAGACCAGCCAGCCGGCGAGGAGGCCGCCGAGGGCCGGGAGCAGCAGCAGGACCCAGCGGCGGAACGGCGTGCCGAAGGGAGGAAACAGCCCCGCCTCCCCGCCCGGCCGCCCGGGATCGAACCCGGCAAGACCGTCCAGGGCGAGCCAGGAAACGCACTCCAGCAGGTAGTGGAAGACGACGGCCCCGAGCCCGGCGATGACCCCGACGACCAGGGCCAGCAGGAGCAGGCGGCCGAACCGCCTCATCCGCTCCCCGGGGAGCATCGACTCGAGCACCCGTCGCCGCATCGGCATCCTCTCCGCGTCCGCGTGGCGGAACATGGTACCCGAGAAGCGGCCGGGACATGTCCCCGCCCGGCACGGATCGGCCCGGGGCCGGGGGCCCCGGGCCGTCATCCCGGCACGCGCCGGCGGAAGGTCAGGCGGGAACCGCCTTCGTTCCGTAGCAGATGATCCCCTCGGACCCCTCCTCGGTGATCCGCCGCAGGACCAGCCGGACCTTCATCCCGGTGCGCAGGTCCGCCGCGTCCGCCCCGGCGAGGGGCGCGGTCAGCCGGCAGCCGTCCTCGGTCTCGACGACGGCCATCCCGTAGGGGGTATCGAGGGCCATGAAGGCCGCCCCCACGTGGAGCCGCGTCCAGGTGAGGACGGTCCCGACGTCGCTGAACTTCGCCGGTTCCATGTCGGTGCCGCCGCAGGCGGGACAGGTCTTGCGGGCCGGCAGGGCGCCGCGGCCGCACTTCTTGCAGCGCGACCCCTCGAGCCGGTACCGGGACGGGATCTCGCGGGAATAGCGGGCGCTCGGCATCTCAGATCGCCTCCAGGATGTGCACCACGGAGCTGGCCCCGGTGCCTCCCATGTTCTGGGCGAGCCCGACCCGCGCACCGTCCACCTGGCGCTCGCCGGACTCGCCGCGCAGCTGGTGATAGATCTCGACCACCTGGGCGACGCCGGTGGCGCCGACCGGGTGTCCCTTGGACTTCAGGCCGCCGGACGGGTTCACCGGGATCCGGCCCCCGAGGTCGGTCTCCCCGGCCTCGACGGCGGCGCCGCCCTTCCCCTCCGGCACGAAACCGAGGGCCTCGACGTTCATGATCTCGGCGATGGCGAAGCAGTCGTGGACCTCGGCGACGTCGATCTCCTCCGGCTTCCTGCCCGCCATCGCGTAGGCCCGCTCCCCCGCCAGCCGGACCGCCTCGAGGGAACAGAGGTCGGCCCGGTCGTGGAGCGCGAGGCTCGCGGTGGCCGCGCCGACCCCGGCGATCTTCACCGGGTGCGGGTTGAATTCCTTCGCCCGCTCCAGCGGGCAGAGGATGACCGCCGCGGCCCCGTCGGTCACCGGGGAGCAGTGGAGGACGCGCAGCGGCTCGGCCACCATCGGCGAGGCCTCCACGTCCTTCATCGTGATCTCCCGCCGGAACTGGGCGAGGGGGTTCTTCGCGCCGATCCGGTGGGCCTTGATCGAGACCAGGTTGAGCTGCTCGACGGTGGTCCCGTACTTCTCCATGTGGGCCCGCGCCATCATCGCGTACAGGCTGGGGAACGTCGCCCCGTAGTACGCCTCGTACTCCCGGTCGGAGGCGGCGGCGAGGGCGTCGGTCGCGTCGGTGACGTCGTTCATCTTCTCGACGCCGCAGACCATCACCAGGTCGGCCGCCCCGGAGGCCACCTCGAAGAACCCGAGGCGGAGGGCGGTCGCGCCGGACGCGCAGGCCGACTCCACCCGGGCGGCCGGCACCCCGAGCAGGCCGATGGCGTCGGCGGCCATCGCCCCGACGTGCTCCTGGCCGACGAACATCCCGGCGGTCATGTTCCCGACGAGCAGGGAGTCCACCCGGTCGACGCCCGCGTCCGCGAGGGCGGCGCGTCCCGCGTCGGCCAGCAGGTTGCGCAGCGAGCGGTCCCAGAGCTCGCCGAAGGGGGTCATTCCGACTCCGACGATCGCGACTTCTCTCATCTTTCCGTCCCCCTTCCCGGTCACTCGTTCATCCGGATCTTGCGCCGGAACTTCACGTACTGGCCGTAGGTCAGGTACACCTTGTTCCCGTCCAGGTGATCCCGCAGCTTCGGCGCCCGGTCCCGCACCTCCAGGATGCGGTCCGTCACCTGGAAGGCGAAACCGTCGGAGCCCGCGCCGGAACCGAACGAGACCATGAAGATCCGGTCCCCCGGCTGCGCCTCGTCCAGCACCGCGGCGAGGCCGGTCGGGGAGGACCCCGAGTAGGTGTTCCCCATCGTGTTCACCACCCACCCGGTCTCGATCTGCTCCCGGGTGAACCCGAGCCGCCTGCCGGCGGTGAGGGGGAACTTCCCGTTCGGCATGTGGAAGATGGCGTACCTGAAGTCCTCCGGGGCGAGCCCGGTCTTCTCGAGGAGCATCTTCGCCGCCGAGAGAACGTGCCGGAAGTAGGCCGGCTCCCCGGTGTACCGCGACCCGTGGCGCGGGTAGTGGGCATGCTCCCGGCGCCAGAAGTCCGGCGTGTCCGAGGTGTAGGAAACCGCCCCGAGCACCTCCGCGACGACGTTCTCCCGGCCGAAGACGAACGCCGAGCCGCCGGCCGCCGCCGAGAACTCCAGGGCGTCGCTCGGGGCGCCCTGGCTGGTGTCCGCGCCGATCCCCATCGCGTACTCGACGAGGCCCGCCTCGACCAGGCCCCAGGCGACGAACATCGACTCGGACCCGGCCTTGCACGCGAACTCGTAGTCCGCGACGTGGATGTCGTGGCCGAGCCCCAGGGCCTCGAGGACGACGGTGCCGGAGGGCTTCACGGCGTAGGGATGGGACTCGGAACCGATGTAGAGGGCGCCGACCTTCGTGGGGTCGATCCCCGCGCGGGCGAGGGCGTACTTGCCGGCCTGGACCGAGATCGTGATCGTGTCCTCGTCCGGGCCGGGTACCGTCTTCTCCGCGAGGAGCAGGCCGCGCTTGATCGTGGCGGCGTCCTTTCCCCACTGGGCGGCGATCTCTTCCGCCTTGATCCGGTAGCGGGGCACGTAGGCCCCGTAACCGACGATCCCTGACACTTTGGGCCTCCCGATCGCCGGCGCCTTCTCCGTGGATGGAAACCCCGCCCGCCTCCCGGGGCACCGGCCGACGTTTCCGGGAGGGGCGGGACGCTGACTGGCCGCAGAAGCCGGGGACCCGCCTGCGGTTCCCGGCACCCGACGTGGTCGGCCAGTATACGGGGGGACTACCCGCGGACCAAGGCGCCGCGTGCCCGGAACCGCCGCCGGCGAAAGCGAGACAAATGTAGCCGGCGCCGGGTTCAGGACTCCTCGGCCCGGTAGGCGACGACCCGGACCTTCTCGAGGGTGATCATCCCCTCGGTGACCATCCGGTCCAGGTCGGGCAGGATCCGCTCGATCTTCTCCGTGCGATCGACCATCTCGATGACGACCGGCAGGTCCTCCGAGAGCCGCAGGATCCGGGCGGTGTGCAGGCGGCTGTGGGCCCCGAAACCCTCGACGCCGCGCAGGACGGTCGCACCGGCCAGGCCCTCTTCCCGGGCCTTCTGCACGATCGCCTCGTAGAGCGGCATCCCCTCCCAGCGGTCGTCCTCCCCGATGAAGATCCGGAGGAGCGTTCCCTCGACGACTTCCTTCATTTCGTCCCCCGCACGATCAGATCCCCGCCAGCAGGCGCCCCGCGGCCAGCCCCCCCAGCACCGCGACGAGACCGAGGACCACGTTGCCGGCCACGTTCCCGGCCGCCCCGAGCCAGCTCCCGGCCCGGACCAGTTCCATCGTCTCGTAGCCGAAGGTCGAGAACGTGGTCAGGGAACCGAGGAGCCCGATCGCGAGGAAGGTGCGGGTCCGCGGCCCGAACACGACCCCGAAGCGGGCGAGGGACATCAGGAGCCCGATCAGGAAGCAGCCGAGCACGTTGACCGCCAGGGTCCCCCAGGGGAAGTCCCCCCGGGCGTACCGCTGGACGAGGCCGGCCAGGCCGTACCGGCCCAGGGCCCCGACGAACCCGCCGAGCCCGACGGCGAGGGAACGGCCCAGGGAAGGGACCATCGGCGCGCCCTCAGATCACGTACGCGCCGTCGCGCAGGATCTCGATCGTGCGCCCGTCCGGGTGGACGACCACCGCCCGGCGGACCTGGACCGGGTTGCCCCGGGCGTAGACCACGTCCTGGTGGACGACGGTCTCCGGCGAGCGGAAGCGATCGACCCCCCAGGCGCCTCCCAGGTGGTCCGACCGGCCGAACGCCCAGTGGAACCCCGCCTTCTCGTCCTCGAGCACGTTCCCGGTGACGACCGCCTTCTCGTTGACACCGAAGGCCACCTCGGCGATGTTCCGGCGCGCCGGGTCCGCCTCGAACACCTCGCGCCAGGCGGCCGCCCGGGGGCCGTCGCCCTCGACCTCCCGCACCCGGTTCCCCGCCACGTGGAGCAGGACGGTCTCGCCCTCCTCGACCACGGGGATCGTTCCGGCGGTGAAGGAGGGGTCCCCCTCGCGCTCTCCCTCGTAGGGCACCACGAACGTCTCCCCGGAGGGCAGGTTGATGATCCGGTCCCCCTCCTTGAAGCGCGGCAGCGCCCCGTCGTCCATCTCGGGCTGCCGGTGACGCACGTCGAAGAAGCACCGGTGGCCGGTGGTGAACGTGACGTCGACCAGCTCGGCGCCGGCCAGGGCGTCGAAGATGACCCGGCAGCGGCGGGCCACCTCCGCGTAGTCCGCCGCGAGGGCGGTCTCCTGCATCCGTTCCAGGATCCCCGGCATGGACGCGGCGCGGAAATCCTCCTTCTCGCCGGCCAGGAGGGACAGGGGAGCGGTCGCCGAGAACTCGGTCATCGCCAGGACCAGGGTGGCGCCGAGGAGCGTTTCCCGGAGGTCCACCTCCCGCTCCCCGAGAACGGCCCGGTCCGGCAGGTCGGCGTTGTTCGCCCCGGTGGCGGGCCACCGCAGGAGGGGGAGGACGGTGAACCCGCGCTCCCGGCCGATCTCCTCGAGAGCGCGGCGCCACCGCTCGGCCATCCGGCGGCGTGCCGCCCAGTCCGGGTTGTCGGGTACTCCCTCCCGGGGTTCGTCCACGGCGACGATCACCGTCTCGCCGGGCTGCGGGTCGAAGACGTCGAGGAGGAGCTTCTTCAGGTCGAACACGGGTCACCTCGCGCGCCCGGCACCGGGCGGACCCGGATTCTATCCCTCCCGGACCCGGCCGGCACCCGCGCGGCCCGCGGACCGGGCGCGAAGGGGGCCGGCAGTGCCGGCCCCCCCGGTCCGGGAGCGGGTCGGATTCCCGGTCACTCGCGATGGCACGTGCAGCCGCCCTCGGAAATCCCGTTGCAGCACGCGTAGTAACCGTCCTTGCAGGTCACCGAGCACTGTCCCGCGAGGCTGCACTGGGACGACCCCTCCCCCCCCGCCCGGCAGCCGTCGCCGGACTTCTTGCGCCAGTGATCGAACAGGCCGGACCCGATGTTCCCGGTGCCGTAGCCGGACATGAGAACGGTACCGTCCTCGTACTTCCGGACCAGTTCCACCCCGTCCACGACCCTGTAGACGGTCGTCCCGCCGCCCACCGGGGACGGGTTGCCGATGGCGAGGTCGACGTGCACGGAACCGTCGGAAGCATCCACGAGCACGCGGTCACCCGTGAAGGTGACCCGGGCGGAGGGGAGATCCACGTCGAGATCTTCGTTCATTGCGGTCTCCTGGGCCAGGAGGAAGGCCTCGTCGACGTAGCCGTCGGGAGCCCCGGAGGCATCGGAATCCACGAGGACCACGGCCCGCCCCTCCCCGTCGATGAAGAACCGGACGTGACCGGAGAAGTTCTCGGCGGCAAGTGCCGGAAACCCGATCCCCAGGACCACGGTGGAGACCAGCGCCGCCAGGCAGGCGACCGGGAAATACCGCGAACGAGTTCCGCTCATGGAGAACCTCCTTTCCTTGCCGGCGGCCCCCTGCCGGGGGCCGACTGTCCTGCTGATCACCCTCGATCATAGCCCCTTCGAGGGGGGGGCAAGGGGCCCGTGGGACCCGCTTGCCGGCTGGGCACGCAAGTACCACGAAAGTCGGGCATTTTCCCGGCGGTGCGGCACGAACCGCTTGCGCCCCGCCCCGGAAGCCTCCATACTCCCCTCGTAGTTCACATCTCCCGGTCCCGTTTCCCGGTCGTTCGCCAATCAGAGGGCAGCAGTCACCTCCGGGCAGCGGGGGCTCCCGGGGGGTGCAACATGCCCGGATGGGGACCATCCCGGGTGGAAGAAAGGTTCCAGGGAAATGCCCAAGGGAAACGTCAAGTGGTTCAACGAGCAGAAGGGTTACGGGTTCATCACGCAGGAGGACGGTCCCGACGTCTTCGTGCACTTCAGCGCGATCCAGGGCTCCGGCTTCCGCACCCTGAACGAGGGTGAGCAGGTCGAGTTCGACATCGTGCAGGGCCCGAAGGGTCCCCAGGCGAGCAACGTTCGCCGCGCGGGCTGACCGAGCGACCTCGATGCCGGGAGGGCGCGCCCGGGAGGGCGCGCCCTTTCCTTGTCCGCCCTCTTGGCTCCACCGGCCGGCCCGGGAGTACACTCCCCGCCGGGAGGACCGAGATGAGCGGACGGTTCCTGCACATCTGGCGGAACACGCCGATGGGAAGGGAGGTCCTCGAGGCTTCCGCCCTCTTCTGCGAGGTCACGGGCCTCGAGCTCCACCTCTACGTTCCCCGCCATCCCCAGTTCCTGATGTACTACGGGGAGAACGTGGTCACCGTTCCCCTCGACCAGGAGTTCCTGCATTCTCCCGAGACGGCGGAGGCCCATGCCGAGGCGGTCCTCGCCCGGCACCCGGGCCTCTCCTGGCGGTTCACTTCCCCCGTCTCCTTCACCGCGTCCACCCTCCCGGACCTCCCGGTGGACTGGAACGCCATGTGCTGTCCCCGTTCCCTCACCGATCTCTCCGCCCGCATCGCCCTCGGCACGATCGGCCCCCGGGTCCGGCGGATCGTCCGGAACGCGACGTTCCCCGTGCTCCTGCCCCAGCCGGTGTTCCGCCCCTGGAACCGGGTGCTGGCGATGGTCGGCCCGACGGAGAGCTCGCTCCGGGTCGCCCGGGTGGCCCGGGCCCTGGCCCGCCGCGGCGGGCGTCCCCTCGACCTGTTCACCTTCGTCCACGGGGAAACCCCGGCGGAGATCCGCCGCTGGTTCGCCGACCGCGGTGTCCCGGACCTCGACCGGGAGGCCGACACCTGGCACCTGGCGGAGGAGAACGACTTCCTCGATGCCCTCTTCCCCCTCCCGGCGGACGCCCTCGTCGTCCTCGGGGCGTACGGCCGGCGCCTGGTCCGGGAACTGCTCCTCGGCAGCGTGGCCGAAAAGGTCCAGGAGGCGCTGCCGAATCCCCTCCTGCTCGTCGGTCCCCGGGTGGACGAGGAGGCCCTCGCCCCGTGAGCGGCCGCAGGTGGCTGGTGCCGCTCTTCCTGGGGGCGGGGTTGCTCGCCGTTGCCTGCCACGGGTCGCCGCCGGGAGAACCCGGGAACGGGACGCCGGCCTTCGACGAGACGGCCTGGCGGAAGGACCTGCAGACCTGGGTCCGGCAGCGGATCGCCCGGCTGACCGCGCCGGACGGCTGGCTCTCCCTGGTCGGGCTGTCCTGGCTGCCCCCGGGGAAGGAGGTTCCGTTCGGCAGCGATCCCTCCCTCCCGGTCGCCCTGCCTCCCGGCTCCGCCCCCCTGCGGGCCGGCACCCTCCGGCTGCTGGAGGACGGGCGGGTCCGCCTCCGGGCGGCGGAGGGAGTCCGGGTCACGGTGGACGGCCGGGAAGTCGTGGCGGCGGTGCTGGACCCGGCCACCGAGGGGAAGAAGGGGCTCGTCCGGGTGGGCCGGGTCCTGCTCTACGCGATCCGGCGCGGGGACCGGGTCGGGATCCGGGTCAAGGACCCGGAGAGCCCGGCCCGGAAGAACTTCCACGGCATCGACCGCTGGCCGCCGGATCCCCGCTGGCGCATCGTGGCCCGCTGGGAACCCTTTCCCTCGCCGAGGGAGATGCGGGTGCGGAACGCGATCGGCCAGGAGGAGTCCGTGCGGGTCCCGGGAAGGGTCGTCTTCCGGGTCGAGGGAACCCCCTGCGAGCTGTGGCCGATGGTCCCGGATCCCCCGGACTCCGGTCCCTGGTTCTTCGTCTTCGCCGACGGGACGACGGGCACCGAGACCTACGGGGGCGGGCGGTTCCTCGAGGCGGACCCGCCGCGCCCGGACGGAACGATCGTCCTGGACTTCAACCGCGCCTACACCCCTCCCTGCGCCTTCACCCCGTTCGCCACCTGTCCCCTCCCGCCGGCCGAGAACCGTCTCCCGGTAGAGGTGCGCGCGGGGGAACGGGTGACCGGCCATCTCCACGGGTCGCCCTCCCGGGCCGGGGTTGCGGGCGCCAACTCAGGGGATATGCTCGTCCGGTGAGTTTCCCGGTTCCTCCCGGGAACCGGGCACCGGGAGTCCCGATGCTGATCCGCCGCTCGTCGATGTACGCCCTCCACGCGGTGGCGATCCTCGCCGCGAGTCCCGGCGTCTACCACTCGAGCGAGGAGATCCGCGATCTCTCCGGGATTCCCGGGAACTACCTGGCCAAGCTCCTCGGGCACCTGCGCCGGGCGGGGATCGTCGAGGGGCGCAAGGGCTGGGGCGGCGGGTTCCGGGTGCCGGAGGCCGCCCTGTCCCGGCCGATCCGGGACATCCTCGACGTGGTCGAGGGAGACGCGATGGACCCGGTCGGAGGCTGCCTGTTCGGGTTCCCGTCCTGCGACGAGGAGCATCCCTGCCCCCTTCATCCGTACTGGGAGGAAATCGGGGCGGTCTACCGGCGGATGCTGGACGAGACGAGGATCGCCGACCTCGGCCGGTTCCGCCCGCGGCGGCCCTGACCCGCGGAGGCGCCCGATGGCGACGACGCGTCCCGCGCCCCCTCCCGCCCCGGCCCGCCGGCTGCCCGCCGCGCCCCGGGGCGACGCGCCCGCCCCGCCCCCCGCGCCGGCGGGGTGGCTGGCCCGCCTGGTCGCGTGGCTCGAGGAGCCGGTCGGCAGGATGCCGTTCCGTGCCCACCGGGTGCGCAGGATCGTCCAGTGGGGGTTCGCCGCGTGGTGCGTCCTCGCCGGCATCCAGTTCCACCGGTTCGTCCGGGCGGCACGGGCCGGGAGTCTTCCCCTCCCCCATCGCCCCCCCGGCGTGGAAGGGTTCCTGCCGATCTCCGGGTTGATGGGGCTGCTCGACTGGATCTACCGCGGCACCCTGAACACCGTCCACCCGGCCGCGACCATCATCTTCCTCGTGGTCGTGGCCACGGCGATCTTCCTGCGCAAGGGCTTCTGCGGGTGGGTCTGCCCGGTCGGGCTTCTCTCCGAGCTCCTCGCCCGGGCGGGCAGGAGGCTGACGGGCCGGCTCTTCCTCCCCTGGCGCCCCCTGGACCTCGCCCTGCGCGGCCTCAAGTACCTGCTGTTCGCCTTCTTCTTCTGGGCGGTGGTCTCGATGGACCCGGCCGAGCTCGCCGGGTGGATCGAGGGCCCCTACAACCGGGTCGCCGACATCAAGATGTACCTCTTCTTCGCGCGGATCGGGACGACGGCGGCCCTCGTCCTGGGCTTCCTCGTGGCGGCCTCTCTCTTCATCCGGCAGTTCTGGTGCCGTTACCTGTGCCCCTACGGCGCCCTCCTCGGCCTGCTCGCCTGGTTCTCCCCGTTCCGCGTCCACCGCGCGGAGAACGGGTGCACGCTCTGCCACGGCTGCGACACGGTCTGCATGGCCCGGATCCCGCTCTCCCGCCGGAAGGCGGTGGACGACCGGCTCTGCTCCGGGTGCCTCGACTGCCTCGTCGCCTGTCCCGGGAACGACGCCCTCCACTTCGGCACGCGCCGCCGCCGGCTCCGGCCCGCGGTGGTCGGCCTGCTGATCGTCGGGCTCTTCGTCGGCGGCTGGGTCGCCGGCGAGCTGGCCGGGCGGTGGCGGAACGGCATCTCCGACCGGGAGTACGTGGAGCGGGTGCGGGAGATCGACAGTCCCCTGTACATGCACCCGGGAGGCTGACGTATAGTGTTCGCCCTGCCGAGGAGGGAGGGCGGACGTGATCCCCGAGAACGAGCAGCGCGGAAACTTCGGCGGCAGGGTCGGGTTCATCCTCGCCGCCGCCGGCTCGGCGATCGGGCTGGGGAACATCTGGCGCTTCCCGTACACCGCCGGAGCCCATGGCGGCGGAGCGTTCGTGCTCGTGTACCTGGCCTGCGTCGTCCTGGTCGGGATCCCGGTCCTGCTGGCCGAGCTTTCCATCGGCCGCGCCTCCCAGCGCAACCCGGTGGGGGCGTTCCGGGTCCTGGCTCCCGGGACCCCGTGGCCGGCGGTGGGCGCCCTCGGCGTGGTCACCGGCTTCGCCATCCTCGCCTTCTACTCGGTGGTGGCGGGCTGGACGGTCGGCTACCTCCTCAAGGCGGCCCGCGGCGACTTCGCCGCCGGGATCACGGCGACCGAGAGCGCCGCCCAGTTCCGCGCGCTGATCGCCAGCCCCGGCGCCGCAATCGCCCTGACCGCGGTCTTCATGGCCCTGACCGTGGGCGTGATCCAGTTCGGTGTCGGCCCCGGGATCGAGCGGTTCTCCAAGATCCTGATGCCGGCCTTCTTCGTCCTCCTGCTCTTCCTGGCGGCCCGCAGCCTGACGCTGCCCGGGGCCGGCCGTGGACTGCGGTTCCTCTTCCACTTCGACCCCTCCCGCCTGACGGTCCCGGTCATCATGGGGGCCCTCGGGCAGGCCCTGTTCAGCCTCAGCCTGGGCATGGGCTGCATGATCACCTACGGCTCCTACCTGCCCCGCCGGGAGAACCTCCCGTTCGCGGCGGTCTCGGTGGCCTTCTTCGACACCCTGATCGCCCTCCTCGCCGGGGTCATCATCTTCCCCGCCCTGTTCACCGCCGGGGCCGACCCGGCGGGGGGCGCCGGGCTCGTCTTCATCGCGATGCCCACGGTCTTCGACTCGCTCCCCGCCGGGCAGGTGTTCGCGGTCGCGTTCTACGCGCTCCTCGCGATCGCCGCCCTGACCTCGACGATCAGCCTTCTCGAGGTGGTGGTCGCCTACTTCGTCGACGAGAAGGGGTGGCCCCGCGCCGCGGTCGCCTGGGGAGTCGGGTTCCTCTGCTTCCTGCTGGCGATCCCCTCCGCCCTCTCCCAGGGAGCGGTCCCGGCCCTCTCCGGCGGGGAGGGGTCCCTGCTGCCGCTCTCCTTCCTCGACCTGAACAACATCCTCTTCGGCAACTACGGTCTCACCTTCGGATCCCTGCTGATCTCCCTGTTCGTCGGCTGGAAGTGGGGCACGCGGGCCGCCCTCGAGGAGATGCGCCGGGGCGCCGCGGACGGCCGGGCCTGGTGGCACGCCGCCTGGGCGTTCCTCGTCCGGTTCGTCTGCCCGGTGGCGATCGTGCTGATCTTCGTCTTCATCCTCTGGACCGGCGAGTACTTCTGACGCCGGGGGAGGTGCGGGCATGTCGACGACCTTCCACGGCTGGGCCGCCCGGCACCCGGGCGCCCTCCTGGAGCCGTACGAGTTCACCCCGGAGCCCCTGGGACCCCACGACGTGGAGGTGGAGATCACCCACTGCGGCATCTGTCACTCCGACCTCCACCTGGTCGACGGCGACTGGGAGGTCGACTCCTGGCCCCTCGTTCCCGGCCACGAGGTGGTCGGCCATGTCGCCGCCCGGGGAGCCGCGGTGACGGAACTCGAGCCCGGGGACCGGGTCGGCATCGGCTGGCAGTGCGGCGCCTGTCTCGCCTGCGAGTGGTGCCTCGCGGGTGACGAGCCGTTCTGCCCCGATCACCGGGCGACCTGCGTCGGGCGTCCCGGGGGGTTCGCCGACCGGATCCGGGTGGACGCCCGCTTCGCGTTCCCCCTCCCGGACGCGCTGCCGGCGGAGACCGCCGGCCC
>CAZOTT010000002.1:0-20071 GCA_964582785.1 uncultured Acidobacteriota bacterium
CGGAGGTGCGCCGGCGCCTCGGGCGGGTCACTCTCCCCCGGGCGTCCAGGTCAGCGGCGGGACGCGCTGCTCGACCGTGGTACCGAAGAAGCGGTAGTCGCGGTACTCGACCACCTGGACCTCCCGGGTCCAGCGCCGGTTCGGGGCGACCTGGACGAAGGTCCGCAGCTCGGCGCGGGTGGGATAGGTGAGCCCGTCCTTCTCGTAGTTCCAGGAGACCTCGAGTTCCCGCCCGACCGGCGGGGCCGCGGTGGAGATCCCGATGAAGCGGAACGCGGTCAGCCAGCGGGCCAGTTCCCGCCGGATGCGCTGCTCCTGGAAGTTGGGCCGGGCCACCACCCGCACCACGTTGCCGGTACGGTACTCCACCTCGATCGTGCCGGACCACGCGGTGATCCGGGTCGGGTCGATGGTGGGCCCCGCCGAGATCCAGGTGATCGGGATCGCCAGCTTCCAGGGGGTCGTGTGCCAGGTTCCGACCCGGAAGCGGAGGGTCGAGCGGACGGCCGGGGAGAAGACCTGGGGCCAGAACCAGGGCTCGGGCATCGCCAGCCGGGAACGAACGGGGCGCCTGCCGCGGGACCCGGGGCGCGTGCGGAGGGCGCGGAACCCCAGGGGAGCGTCGGTGTCGCGGGTGAAGAGGTACTCCCGCTCGGACCACCGTTCCTCCCGGCCCGCGTGTCCTCCCCGGTAGCCGGTCCGGCGGACCCGTTCCGTGCAGGTGAAGAGCAGGGTCCTGTCCCGGTACACCCGCGCCTTGGCGGCCAGCACCGGGGCCAGCTCCGGGGGCAGGGGCCCCGGCGGGGCGGGGGGGGCCGCGCCGTCCGCGATCCCCGCCGCCGGAACGACGAGGACCCCGGCGAGGAGCAGGGCGAGGAACCCGAACGCGGCGAGGGCGGTGCGGCCGGTCACTGCCGGCGACCTCCGCCGAGCCGCTCGTCCAGGGTCAGCACCCGGGCCCAGCGGGGCCGCGGCGGAACCCGCCCCAGCAGGCGGAGATTCGCCGCCCCCTGGGCGCAGGAGGCGCAGCCCTCGGTGGTCCGCCAGGCATGACGGAAGGCGCAGTCCCGCAGGTTGTACCAGGTGCGGTACTTCCAGCAGTAGAAGTCGTCACCGGGACCGCGTCCGGGATGCACTCCGGGAACCTCCCTCCCGCCCAGCGCGGGCGGGGGAAGGATAGCAGAGGGATGGTGGTCCGTCAGGAACTGGCGCCGGCGCGGGCCCGGATCCGTTCCAGGACCTCGTCGTCCGACGGGAACCGCCACTCCCGGTGCTTGGAGAAGACGATCTCGCCGTCGACGATCACGTCGAAGACACCGCCGGAACCGGCCACCAGTTCGGGCCGGACACCCAGCTGCTCCTCGAGAACGGCCGCGAGACTCGCGGCCCGGGGGTAGTAGTTTCAGACGCGACAGTAGCGGATCTGGACCTGCATCGGCCACCTCCCGGAGAATGGTTCCACTATAGACCGCCGTGTCGCCCCGGTCACGAGGGGCCGGGGGAAGGAATCGTGGCGACCACCACCCGGTCCCGGCCCTCCTCCTTGGCCCGGTAGAGGGCATCGTCCGCCGCCTTGAGCAGTTCCTGCTCCGTCACCACGGTCCCCGGCACCCAGGTGGAGACCCCGGCGCTGATCGTGACGACGCCGCGGGGCGGGTTGTCGGGGTGGGGGATCCCCTCCCGGCGGACCTGCCCGACCAGCCGCCGGGCCACCTCGCCGGCCCCCTCCTCCCGGGTTTCCGGGAGGAGGACGACGAACTCCTCGCCCCCGTAGCGGAAGACGGCGTCCGAGGCGCGGATCCCCGCCGCGAGGCAGCGGGCCACCCGGCGCAGGGCCTCGTCCCCCGCCTCGTGGCCGAGGGAGTCGTTGTAGCGCTTGAAGTGGTCGATGTCGACCATGACCAGGCTGAGGGGGTTGTGGTAGCGCACGGCCTGGGAGAAGGTCCGGTGGAACTGCTCGTCGAAGGAACGCCGGTTGCCGATCCCGGTCAGGCCGTCGACCAGGGCCATCATCGCCAGCTGGCGATTCCGCTCGGCGAGGGCCTCCTCGAGGCGGATCACCCGTTCCCCCGAACGGATCCGGAAGAGCAGCTCCTCCCGGTCGAACGGCTTCACGATGTAGTCGTCCGCCCCCGCCGCCAGGCCGTCGATCACGTCCCGCCGTTCGTTCCGGGAGGTCAGGAGGATCACGTAGACGTAGCGATCCCGGGTCGTCGCGCGGATCCGCCGGACCAGCTCGAGGCCGTCCATCTCGGGCATCATCCAGTCGGCGATCACCAGGTGGATCGGTTCCTGCTGGAGGACGGTCCACGCCTCGAGCCCGTCCTGCACGGCGATCACCTCGTGCCCCATTTCCTCGACCGTGCGGGCGAGGAGCCGGCGGGAAACCGGGTCGTCGTCGGCGATCAGCAGGCGCACGGTCCCTCCTCGCTTCCTCCCGGGTCAGAACGTCGCCGCCCAGTCCGCCAGCCCGCGGATCTCTTCCTCGAGGGCGGCGAGCACGGCGGGGGCGTCGGCCAGCTCGGCGTTCCTTCCCTTCATCTCGAGATCGAACGCTACCCGCCGGATCCCCTCCGCCGCGAGGTTGGCGGCCGCCCCCTTGATGCCGTGGGCCGCGGCGGCGACCCGCGAGGCGTCGCCGGCGTCGAGGGCGTCCCGCAGTTCCCCCAGCCGCCCCGGGACGTCGGCGAGGAACATCTCGACGAGTTCCCGCAGGAATTCCCGGTCGTCCCCCGCGCGGGCGAGGGCTTCCTCGAGGTCGAGGGGGCAGTTGCCGGTCGAGTCGTGCATCGTTCCGTCTCCCGGGCCCCGGGTGGGGGCTCTCCCCGGACGTATCGGCCGGTGGGCGGCCGCCTTGAGACCGGGGTGGCGCGGGCCCGGAGGATCCGCGATCATCGTTCCGCCGGGGGGTTCCCCCGGGACGGGGAAGAGCGATGCCGACCCGCCCGAACCGCGATCTCGAGACCGTGCCGAACCCGGCGCCGGGCCGGACCTACCGCGTCCGGGTCGTCGCCCCGGAGTTCACCTGCCTGTGCCCGCGCACGGGCCAGCCCGACTTCGCCACGATCGTCGTGGAGTACGCGCCGGGGGAGGCGCTCCTCGAGCTGAAGTCGCTCAAGCTGTACCTCTGGTCGTTCCGCGACGAGGGGATCTTCCACGAGGCGGCCGTCAACCGGTTCCTCGACGACCTGGCCGGGGCCGCGCGGCCCCGCTGGATGCGGGTGACCGGGTACTTCCGGGTCCGCGGGGGGATCACGACGACGGTAACCGCGGCCACCGGCCCGGAACCGGCGGAACTGCCCCGGCCGGCGGCGCCCCCGGCCGCCGGGGAAGGCTGACCACCCCGCGGGGAGAAGGCCGATGAAACCACTGCAGATCGAGGTGTTCCCCGGCGGGGAGATCGGGATCCGCTGGGAGGACGGTCGCGAGGATTTCCTGCCCGCCCGCGAGGTGCGGCTCGCCTGCCCGTGCGCGGAGTGCGTCGACGAGGTCTCGGGGGAGCGGATCCTCGACCCGGCGGCCGTGCCCGCCGACGTCCGCCCGCTCTCCTGGGAGCCGGTGGGCAACTACGCCGTCGCGTTCCGCTGGTCCGACGGCCATGCCGCCGGTTTCTACACCCACGAGCTCCTGCGCCGCCTGGGCGACGCCGCGCGCCGGGAGACCGGCTGAGTCAGCGGCGGCCGGCCCGGGCCGTCTTCCGCGCCAGGACCCTGGCCCGCGCCGCGAGGAGCTGCTCCGCGGCGGGGAACGACTCGATCGCCTTCGCCACCAGGGGCGAGGCCTCGAGCAGGACCCGGTCGTGGGCCGCCATCCCGTGCCGGGCCAGGGCGACCTCCGCCCGCAGCCGGAGGAGCACCTGGTCGCGGGCGGCATCCACGTCCTCCGGGGAGACACCCTCGATCTCCCGGGAGACGAACCGGCGGAAGGCGGCCAGCAGTTCGTCGGGATGCTCCTCCCAGCGGGCGAGGTCCTCGTCGGGGTGGGGCGTGACGAACCGGGAGAACGCCGAGACCCGCAGCAGCCGGACCACCGTCTCGGGCAGCTCGGGGGCCCGGAACGGGACGTCCGGCGTGATGCCCCCGCCCCCGAAGACGGTCCTGCCGGTGTCGGTGCGGTACCGCTTCGCTCCCGGGGGAGGCCCGGGAACCGGTTCCCGCTGCTGCACCTCGAAGAAGTACTCCTCCTCGCTGGCCCACGACCGCTGGATGCAGCGCCCGGCCGGGGTGAAGTACTTCTGGGTCGTCAGGGCGAGGGCGCAGCCTTCCGACAGGGGGTAGACGGACTGGACGAGTCCCTTGCCGAAGGTCGTTTCCCCGACGATGATCGCGCGGTCGTGGTCCTGGAGCGCCCCGGAGACGATCTCGGAGGCGGACGCCGAGCCGCGGTCCACGAGGATCACCACCGGCCAGGAGACGCGGGGAGCGTCGGACAGGGCCGGGTAGTCCTGCCGGGAACCGGGAAGGCGTCCTTCCGTGTAGACGACCAGTTCCCCGGGCTGGAGGAAGCGGCTCGCCACCGCGATCGCCTGGTCGAGCAGCCCACCCGGGTTCCCGGTCAGGTCGAGAACGAGTTTCTCCGCCCCCCGGCGCGACAGGTCCTCGAGCGCCCGGTCCAGTTCCGCCGCCGTGGTCTCGGTGAAGTTGGCGATGTGGACGTACCCGATCCCGGGCCGGACGAGGAAGGCCTGGTTCACCGCCGGGGTGCGCACCGCGTCCCGCGTCACGCGGAAGACGAGCGGCTCCGCCAGGCCCGGCCGGTGAACCGTCACCTCCACCACCGTGCCGCGGGGGCCGCGGAGGTACTTCACCGCCTCCTGGATCGTCAGTCCCATCGTGTCGATGTCGACGCCTGCCCGCTCGTCCCGGATGTGGGTGATGATGTCACCCGCGCGGATTCCCATCCGCGCCGCCGGCGTGTCGGCGATCGGGGAGACGACCCGCAGCGGCTGGTAGCGGCCCCGCTTGGAGATGACGATCCCCAGGCCGTAGAAGGTCCCCCGCTGGTCCTCCCGCATCTCCCGGTAGGCCTCGTCGTCGAGAAAGTTGGTGTGGGGATCGAGGGTGTGGAGCATGCCCCGGATCGAGGCGTAGATCGCGTCCTTCGGGTCCACCGGCGGGACGTGGCGTTCCTCGACGATGGCCAGGATCCGGGTCCAGGTCGCCATCCGGGAACGCGCCGCCGCCTTCTCGCGCCCGCGGGCGAGGAGCGGGAGCGCGGAGCCGGCGATGGCCGCGAGGAGCAGGAGGGATGCCGCGAGGGAGGTCCGTGTCTTTCCGCTCATGGGGCAGAGTATAGGGACCGGCGGGCCCGGTCGCCCGCCCCGTCCCGGGGATGAATCCGGGACCGGAAGGTGTAGACTCGATCGCGAGATGTTCGACATCGGCGGACCGGAGCTTCTCTTCATCATCCTGCTGGGCCTGCTGATCTTCGGCCCGCGCCGGCTGCCCCAGATCGGGCGGCAGGTCGGGGCGTTCGTCGCCCAGATGCGGCGGGCGCTGCGGGACGTGCAGGGAACCATCGAGCGGGAGGCGGCCCTCGAGGAGGTCCGGCGGGCGGCGGAGGAGGTCCGGGAACTGGGGCGGGAAGCGAAGGGCGTGGCCCGGGACCTGGCCGGCGTCGGCCCGCCTCCCTACGCCGACCCCACCCGGCGGCTCCGGGAGGCGGCGGAGGAGCCTCCCGCCGGGGAGGAGGGCGGGGAGACCGGGACGCCGGGGGAGGGGAGCCCGTGAGCCGGGACGGGGAGCCGGTGCGGGACGAAGGGGGAGGGGAACACGGCCAGGGCGCCGGGGCCGGTGGCCCCCGGATGTCCTTCCTCGAGCACCTGGACGAGCTGCGGCGCCGGCTGCTCTTCTGCTTCGTGGCGGCCCTGGTCGGGCTCGTCGCCTGCTGGTTCGTCGCCGACGACATCCTGGCGTTCCTGCTGGGACCGGTCGCCGGGGCGATGGGCCCGCTCGCCGTCATCCGCCCGGCGGAGGCCTTCATGGCGAAGGTCAAGGCGTCGTTCGTCGGCGGGATCTTCGTCACGCTGCCGGTCTTCTTCTGGCAACTGTGGGCGTTTGTCGCTCCCGGGCTCTACCCGCGGGAGAGGAGGTGGGTCCTGCCCGTCATGGCGGCGGGAACGGCGCTCTTCCTCGCCGGCGCCGCCTTCTGCTACTGGATCGCGATGCCCGCTGCGGTGAACTTTCTCGCGTCCCAGGGGGAGCAGTTCGAGTTCCACGTCACGGTCGACTACGCCTTTTCCTTCGCGGCGAAGCTCCTGCTCGGGCTGGGCGCCGTGTTCGAGATGCCGCTCGTCGTCTTCGCCCTTGCACGCCTCGGCCTGGTTTCCGCCCGCTTCCTCTGGCGCAAGCTCGACGTGGCGATCTTCATCTGCTTCGTGGTCGCCGCGGTGATCACGCCGACGCCGGACGTGCTCACCATGTCCCTCTTCGCCGCCCCGATGATCGTGCTCTACCTGGTCAGCATCCTGGTCGCCTTCCTCGCCGACCCCCTGGCCCGGGAACGGCGGGCCGCGCGCCGGGAACGGGGGCCGCGGGGATGAGCCGGGAACGCCCGCCGCTGAGCGTCCTGGTGACGACCTGCAACGAGGAGGAGACCCTGCCCGCCTGCCTCGCCTCCGTCGACTGGGCGGACGAGGTCCTCGTGGTGGACTCCGGCAGCACGGACCGCACGCTGGAAATCGCCCGGGAACGCGGGGCGCGCATCCTGGAACATCCCTACGAGAGCCCCGCCCGGCAGAAGAACTGGGCGCTGCCCCGCTGCGCCCACGAGTGGGTGCTGATCCTGGACGCCGACGAGCGGGTGACCCCCGGGCTGGCCGGGGAGGTGCGGGAACTGCTCGCCCGGGGGCCGGAGGCCGACGGCTACTGGATCCGGCGGGTCAACCTGTTCCTCGGGCGCCCGATGCGCCACGGGGGCTGGGAGACGGACCGGGTGATCCGGCTCGTCCACCGGGATCGCGCCCGCTACGACGACCGGCGGGTCCACGAGGAGATCGACCTGCCCGGACCCCTCCCGGTGCTCCGCCATTCCCTGCTGCACGACACCTTCCGCTCGTTCGACCAGTACTGGCCGAAGGTGGACCGGTACGCCCGCTGGTGGGCGGAGGAGGCGTTCGCCCGGGGACGCCGCGCCGGCGCCGGGGAGGTCCTGGGCCACGCGGTCGCCCGCTTCCTCAAGATGTACCTCCTGCGGCGCGGCTTCCTGGACGGGGGCCACGGCCTGGTGCTGGCGCTCCTGGCCACGTGCAGCGCCTACCTGAAGTACGCGCGGCTGTGGGAGCTCACCCTGCGGGAGCGGGGCCGGGAGGACTGAGGTGGAGCTTCCGGCCGGGTTCGCCGTCCACCGTGCGGGAAGGGGACGGCGGGTGATCGCCCCGGCGCACCTGCTGCCGGGGCTCCTGGCGGCCGGTCTCGACCGCCCCGAGGACGCGCTCCGGGGGAGGGCCGCCGTTCCGGGCAGCGGTCGGGGACCGCGGGCGGTCGTGCGGCTGCCCGGCGGGGAACGGGTGCTGGTCAAGCAGTACCTGCGCGGTGGCGTCCTGGCGCGGTTCAACCGGGACCGCTACGCGGGTGCCGGGCGGTTCCTCCGGGAGCTCGCCGTCGGAGCGCGTCTCCGGGAGCGGGGACTTCCCGTCGGGGAGGTGCGGGCCGTGGTGATCGCGGGCAGCGGTCCCGTCGTCCGGGCCTGGGGGATCGCCCGCTTCGTCCCCGGGGCGCCGGACCTGGTCCGCTGGTTCACGGGACTCGTTTCCGAGGAGGCCGAGGCCGCGGTCCTGTGGCGGTCGGCCCTCTCCCTGCTCGACCGGTTCCACGACGCCGGCCTGCGCCACCCGGACCTCAACCTGGGAAACCTGCTGGCGCGGCGGGAGGAGAAGGTGTTCCGCCTCTGGCTGGTCGACCTGGACCGGGCCCGGCTGGCTCCGGGACCCCTCGGGCCCGGCCCGCGCGCGGCCGGCCGCAACCGGCTCGCGCGCTCGTACCGGAAGGTCGTCGGGAGGGAGCCTCCGGAGACCCGCCGGTCAGCGTGAGGGTGCGCCGGCGGCGTGGCGGCGGGCCTTGTCCCGGTACATCTCCTTGTCCGCGCGGTGGATCAGGTCCTCGAGGGTGCTGCCGTCGAGGGGGAAGCAGGAGCAGCCGGCCGAGATGCCCACCCGGACCTCGTCCCCGCCGGGCAGCGGGATCGGTGTCGCCCCGATCCGCTGCTGGACCCGCTCGACGATCCGCCGCGCCTCCTCGGGGCTGGTCTCGGGGAGGATCGCCACGAACTCGTCCCCGGCGTACCGGCAGACCGTGTCGCCGGAACGGAACGTCTCGCGCAGGAGGCCGGCCACCTGCCGGAGGACGTAGTCCCCGGCCTGGTGGCCGTAGGTGTCGTTCACCGGCTTGAAGCCGTCGAGGTCCATGACGACCACGGCCAGCGGCAGGCCCTTGCGGGTGACGCGGGCGATCTCCTTGTCCAGCTGGGCGTAGAGGTAGCGGCTGTTGGGGAGGCCGGTCAGCGCGTCGGTCATGCTGGTCGCCCGGGTTTCCTCGTACAGGAGGGCGTTCCCGATCGCCCGCGCGATCCGGGGGGACACGGAATCGAAGATGTTCCAGTGTTCCTGCCGGAAGGCCCCCTTCTTGCGGGAGTAGAAGGCGATCACGGCCACCGGCGATCCTCCCTCGTCACCGGCGACGGGGAAGACCGCCGCGCTGCGGAGCGGCGGGTCCGCCAGCCCCGCGGCGTCTCCGAGGTCGATCCGCGGGTCCACCCCGACGAGGGGTTGCCCCGTCTCGTGGACCCAGCCGACGTTCCCCTCCCGCCGGGCAAAACGGTCCCGCGCCAGCACCCGGAGGAGATCCGCGGGCAGCGCGTTCCCTCGGGCGCGCACCGCGCGGGGCACCAGCCGCCCACCGAGACGGTCCGGCACGTAGACGACGCAGGCGTCGGCGGGAACCTGCGAGAGCAGTTCCTCGGCGACGACCTCCAGCACCTGCTCCAGGTGGATCGTTTCCCCGAGGCGGCGGGCCAGGTGGAGGATGAAGTCCGCCTCCTCCTGGGCGGCGCGCACGTTGGCGAAGAGTTCCTCGTCCTCCGGCAGGTTGCCGGTCGGGCGGGTGGAGTCCGGTTCCTGCTCCGCGAGGGCCTCCTCGATCTCCTCGGCATGGGCGCAGTAGAGCTCGACGAGCCGGGGGTCGAAGCGGGTCCCCGCCTCCCGGGCGACCGCCTGGACCAGGGTGGTCAGGGAGGGATGGCTGCCGTCGGAACGGGAGCGGTACACCCAGTCGAGGGCGTCCGCGAGGGCGATGATCCGCGCCCCGAGGGGGATCCTCCTCCCGGAAAGGCCGTCCGGGTAGCCCTTCCCGTCCCAGCGCTCGTGGTGGTGGCGGACCATCGGGGCGATCGGCCGCGGGTCCCGGAAGCCGGCCAGCATCGCGGCGCCGAGGGCGGGATGCTCCCGGATCCGGGACCGGTGGCCGGGAGCCCATTCCGACTCCCGGAGGGCATGATCCGGGAGTCCGAGCTTGCCGATGTCGTGGAGCAGCGCCGCCATCGCCAGGGCCTCGAGGAAGGACCCGTCGAGGGGGCCGTCCCCCTCCTCCGCGAGGTGCGGATCGTGCTCCATCACGAGCCGGCCGAGGAGACGGGCGTAGGCCTGGACGCGCCGGGCATGGCCCCGGGCGGCCGGGATCCGGGCATCGATCGCCAGCGAGAATGCGTCCATCGTCTGGTCGTGGAGGCGTGGCAGGGTATCCAGGTGGGCGCGGTGCTCGGCGAGCCGGCGCGTGTGGGACCAGTACAGCAGGTAGAGCAGCACCAGGGCCGGGACCCCGAGGGAGAGAGCGATCGGCCCCAGGGTGCGCTCGGCGGCAAGGGCCCCGAGGGCGAAGCAGGCGGAAGCGGGGAACCCCGGGAGGGCCCAGAGGTAGCGTTCCCGCCAGGCGTCGAGCGGGCGGATTCCCTCCCGGGCCGCGTCCAGCAGGGAGACGAGGGCGGCGTTCACCCCGTAGTGCACCAGCGCCGCGACGAGGAGGGCCCCCGCGAGGGCGGCCACCGGGACGGGTCCGGCGGCCCGGGGGGAGCCCGCGAGAAGGACGAACGTGCCCGCACCCCCGGCGGAGGCGAGGGCGATCACCGCCGCCGAGGCGAGGCCGGTCCGCAGGCGGCGGCGGGCCCGGAGGGTCCCGGAGATGCCGTCCGCCACGCCGAGCAGGATCGCCGCCCCCGGGCCCGCCAGCAGCAGGGTGCCGAAGATCGCCGGTTCCGCCAGGGAGAACCAGGCGCGGGTTCCCGGCAGGCGGACCGTGAACGATCCCGTGACGGCCAGCAGCAGCGCCATCCCGGCGACGACCCAGCGGCCGCCGGGAGGCAGCGAGGCCAGGTCGGCGAGGGCGAGGGCGACCACGGGGAGGGCGGCGAGCCCGTAGAGCCCGACGAGGAGGCCGTCCAGTTGTCGCCCGGTACGCATGGGTCCGCCCGTGAAGAAGCAGGGGACGTGCCACGGGGAGACGGATCGTTTCGGACCGTCCCGGACGTTCCCGGACGCGCGTTCGGGGAAGGCCCCTCCCGTCGAGCGGACCCGATGGCCGGCCGTCCGGTCCCTGTCCGGGATCCGGTCGAGTTGTCCGGTCCGGGGAGCGGGAACCATGTTGTGCGGGGGCGGGGAGTTCGTGCGCGGGAGAGGAGGCGACGTGCCGGGATCCTTCGCGGGAACTGTCGCGGCGAGGGGGAAAGGCATTCCCCGGGACCGGGTGAAGGCGGTCTGCCGGGAACTCGGGCTCCGGCCGGACCGGGCCGCGGAGGGTGCCCTGGTGTTCCTGTTCCCCGGCGGTGGTGACCCCGCCGGCGAAGTGCGGGACCTGCTCGCCGCCGGGGCCGCCGGGGTGATCGGGGTCCTGCCGGCATCCCGGGGGCGGGAACGGGCGGCCGTCCTGGAGGGTGGGGCGGTGGCCGTCGTCGCGCCGCGGGCCCCCGCCGTGGAGTGGGTCGCGGTGGCCCGGCGGGCCCTGGCGGGGATCGAGCTCGCCCGGCGCCACGCCGGCCGGGCCCGGGAGCTGGTCGTGGTGTCGGCGGTCGCCCGGCGGATCGCCGCGGACCCCTTCCGCCCGGGCCTGGCCGGGGAGCTGCTGGCCCGGCTGGGCGGCGTCCTCGGCCTCGCGGAAGGAGAGATCCGCGTTCTCGCGTCCCCGTGGCGGACGGAAGGCGGTTGCGCCTTCCGGCTGGCCTGGGACCCGGAACGGGGGACGCGGCGTCTTCCCGGGGGTCCCCTCGACGGGGTCGACGTGGAAGTGATCCGGGGACGGCGGCCGGTCCGGGGAGCGGGGGCCGGGAACGGGGACCTGGTCGGCGTGCCCCTGGTCTGCCGCGAGCGGGCCGTGGCGGTTCTCCGCGCCCGGCGCCCGGCTCCGCCGTGGTCGGAGGACGACCTCCGGATCCTGTACGAGGCGGGGGCGCTCCTCGGTGGCGTCGTCGCCGGCGCGGGGCCGGGCAGCCGGGCGGGGAAGGAACACCGGGAGGAGATCGCCGAGCAGCAGGCCCTCTTCCAGGCGGTGGTCGACGCCCTGCCGCTCTCCCTTCATGCGATCGACCGCGCCTTCCGGGTGGTGGTCTGGAACCGGAACCGGGAGGAGGGTCCCTTCGGGCGGCCACGCGGGGAGGTCCTGGGCAGGAACCTGTTCTCGATCATCGGCGAAGACGAGGCCCTGCGGGCCGAATACGAGGAGGTCTTCCGCACGGGCGAGCCCCGGGTGACCGAGGTGGAAGGCCGCGCCGCGACCCCGCCCCGCATCTTCCGCGTGGAGAAGGTCCCGATCCACGGGCCGGGCGGCGCGGTGACCCACGTGATCACCTTCTCGCGGGACGTCACCGAGCAGCGGGCCCTCGAGCGGTCGATCGCCCAGACGGAGAAGATGGCCGCCGTCGGGCGTCTCGCCGCCGGGATCGCCCACGAGATCAACAACCCGCTGGCGACGATCGCGGGGTGCGCGGAAGCGATGCGGGCCCGGTTGCGGGAACCCCTGGACGAGGAGGCCGTGGCCGAGGTGCGGGAGGATGCCGGGGTGATCGAGGAGGAGGCCTACCGCTGCAAGGAGATCCTGGAGGGGCTCCTCGACTTTTCCCGGTCCCGGACCGGGCGCCGCGGTCCCTGCGACCTGCGCGAGATCGCCCGGCGGGCGGTCCGCCTGCTGCGCCACAACCCGCGGACGTCGGGCGTCCGGCTGGAGCTGGACCTGGAGCGCGACCTGCCGCCGGTGCTCGGGGGCGACGACCAGCTGGTCCAGGTCGTCCTCGCCCTCGTCCTGAACGCGGCCGACGCGGCCGGGCCGGGGGGCCGGGTGGTGGTGCGGGCGGGGACGACGACCGATGGGGAGGCGGTGCTCGCCGTCGAGGACGACGGGCCCGGGATCCCCCCGGAGATCCGGGAGCGGATCTTCGAGCCGTTCTTCACGACGAAACCGCCGGGGAAGGGCACCGGTCTCGGGCTGGCGGTGGCCTACGGGATCGTCCGGGCCCACGGCGGACGGATCGAGGTGATGTCCCATCCCGGTCTCGGGACCCGCTTCGAGGTCGTCCTGCCGGCCGGCGCCGGGGAAGAGCTGGCGGCCGGCGCCGGGACCCCCGCGGGGGGACACGGGAGGAGCTGACGCGATGGAGGAGACGGGGCGGACGAACCGGGAGCCGGCCGACGGACAGGCCGCGGGGACGGAACGGCGTCCCCTGCGGGTCCTTCTCGCGGACGACGAGGCTCCGCTCCGGCGGATCCTGGGGCGGGAACTGGTCCGCAGGGGCCACGAGGTCTCCCTCGCGGAGGACGGCCGGCGCGCCGTGCGGCTGCTCGCCGAGGAGGACTTCGACGTGGCCGTCCTCGACGTGCGGATGCCGGGCCTGGACGGCCTGTCGGTGCTGCGCACCCTGCAGGAGGAGGTGTCCCCCCCGGAGGTGATCCTCCTGACGGGGAACGCCACCGTGGAGGTGGCCGTCGAGGCGATGAAACTCGGGGCCTACGACTTCGTCACCAAGCCGTGCCGCATCGAGCACCTGGACGCCCTCGTCCGGGCCGCCGGCGAGAAGCGGCGCCTCGCCCGGGACAACGAGCGGTTGCGGCGCCGGGAGGAACGGGAGGACCCGTCGCCCCTCGTGCAGGGCTGGAACTCCCGGGCGATGCGGCCGGTCCTGCGGCTGATCGAGCGGCTCGCCCCTTCCGACCTGCCGGTGCTGGTCATGGGCGAGTCGGGGGTGGGCAAGGAACTCGTCGCCCGGGAGATCCACCGGCGCTCCCGCCGGGCGGACGGGCCGTTCGTCGACCTGAACTGCGCGGCCATCCCGGACACCCTGCTGGAGAGCGAGCTGTTCGGCTACGAGAAGGGAGCGTTCACGGGGGCGGACAGGGGGCGTTCCGGCCTGCTGGAGGCGGCGGACGGGGGCACCCTGTTTCTCGACGAGATCGGCGAGCTGCCCTCCGGCCTCCAGGTGAAGCTGCTGCGGGTCCTGGAGACGATGACCTTCTTCCGGGTCGGAGGACGGCGGAAGATCACGGTGGACGTCCGCCTGGTGGCGGCCACGAACCGGGACCTCGCCGCGGAGTCCCGGGACGGACGCTTCCGGGCGGACCTCTACTACCGGATCAACGCCGGCACGATCGTCGTGCCGCCGCTGCGGGAGCGCCGGGAGGAGATCCTCGTGCTCGCGCGGGCGTTCCTCGGGCAGGTGGACGGGCGCCTGGAGCTGGACCCCGGCACGGAGAAGGCCCTCCTGGCGTACGACTGGCCGGGGAACGTGCGGGAACTGCGGAACGTCATCGAGCGCGCCGCCCTGCTCGCGCGGGAAGGGTTCGTCCGGCCGGAGGACCTCCCCCGGGAAATCGTCGCGGCTCCCGGGACGGCGCCCGCGGGGCCGTCCCGGGCCCCGGGGGGCCCACCGGCGGGCGCGGTCCCGGAACCTCCGCCCGGCAGGGCGACCCTCCAGGAGCTGGAACGGCAGCGGATCCGGGAGGTTCTCGACCAGGTCCACTGGCACCGGGGCCGGGCCGCCGAGATCCTCGGGATCTCCGTGCGGACCCTCTACCGGAAGATCAAGGCCTACGGTCTCGACCGGGAGCCGGTGGGGACGTGACCCCGGGCGACTGCCCGGTCTTCCCGTCTTCCGCCGGGACGAGGCGCCGCAGGCGCGCCTTCGCCCAGTCCGCGTCGTCCCCTCCCGCGGCCGCCGCCTCCCGGAACGCGGCCACCGCCTCCTCGCGCTTCCCGAGGGCTTCGAGGGCGAGGCCGCGGACCAGCGGGTCGGGGTGCCCGAACCGGGCCGCCTGCTCCTCCGCGGACACCGCCTCCCGGTCCCGGCCCATGCCGAAGAGGACCCGCGCCAGGGCGGAGGCGAACAGGCCCTGCCGGTCCTTCCCCGCCGGCGTTCCGTCCCCCAGGACCACCCGGCCGGCGGCGATGTCCTCGATGCCGTCCCGGCACGCCTGCGCCGCCAGGTCGAGCAGCCCCCGGCGACGGAGCAGGGAGACATATTCCTCCCGGGCGGACACGGGCGACGGGTTCGCCGCCATCGCCGCGTCGAGCTCGGCCACGGCGGCGACCGGGAGACCGCGCTCGAGGAACCAGCGGGCGGCGTTCACCCGCGTCGTCGGACGGGGTTCCCGTTTCTCGGCCAGGAGGGCGAGGCGGTGCTTCGCCAGCTCGGCCAGGGAGGCGGGGGGTTCCCGGAGCTTCGAGAGGGCCTTCCGGAGATCCTCCCAGAGGGGACGATCCGAGCCGGGAGCCAGCCGCCCGCGGGCGATCGCCAGCCAGGCGAGCCAGTGCGGCCGGTCGTCGCGGACGGAGGTGGCCAGGACCCGGGATTCCTCCCGCCAGTCCCGGGCCATTCCCAGGAGGAACCCGAGTCGCTCGACGATCCCGTCCCGCCCGGGATTCCGCTGGTGGGCCTCCTCGAGGGCCCGGATGGCTCCCCTCGTGTCGTACCGGTCGAGCAGCACGACCGCCTCGGCCATGTACCCCTGCTCCCCGGTGGGGGCGGCCTCCTGGAGGGCGCGGGCCAGCCGCAGCGCCGTGTCCGATTCGCCCCGGCGAAGCATGTCCTGGCTCGCCTGGAGCAGGTCGTCCAGGTCCCGCTCCCGGAGGGCGCGGCGGTGGGCCCGGAGGAGTTCGAGGGCGTCGTCCGTCCGTCCGGCGTCGAGCAGGGCCGCCACGTTCCCCGCCACCAGGTCCCCCCGGTCCGGGGCGATCTCGAGGGCGCGCCGGAAGAGGGTGAGCGCCTCGTCGCGCTTCGCGGCATCCCACCGGACACGGGTGACGTAGAAGCGCTCGGTCAGGGCCGGGGGCACGAACCCGGCGCCCCGGGCGATCTTCATCCGCTCGTACCGCTTTCCGTCGAAGACCCGCTGGGGCGTGCGGGCCGCCCGCACGAGGCAGTTGGCCTCCAGGACCAGGACGTCGGGGTTCGAGGCGAGCGCATCTCCCGCCGCCCGGGCCCGGGCGAGCAGCTCGTCGCACTTGCCGGCGTCGAACAGGCCCCGGAGCTCGGTGAGGGGATCGCCCGCCGGCCCGGCGCCCCGGGAGGGAACCAGGCAGGCCAGGAACGACAGGACCAGGATCGCCGCGCGTTTCATCGGGAACCTCCTCCGTGCCCGGGACGGGAAGCGGCCGCGAGGAGAGCACGGGCCTCCCCGGCCACGCGTTCCGGAGTGATACCGGGAAAGGACTCGCTGGTCCACCGTTTCGTCGGCCGCGGGGGGGCGAGCACCCGGTGGCCCGGGCCGAAGGGAGCGTTCAGGGCGGGGTCGGTCGGCCCGTAGATCGCGAGAACCCGGCAGCCGGCCGCCCACGCGAGGTGCATCGGCCCCGTGTCTCCCCCGACGAAGAGGTCCGCGTGGGCCAGGACCGCGGCCAGGTGGCGGAGGCTCCAGGTTCCCGGGAAGACCACTCCCTCCCCCGCCTCCGCGGCGAGACGCCGGGCGTCCGCTTCCTCGCCCGGGCCGGCGGCCACCACGACCCGGGTTCCGTCCCGGGCCAGGAGCGCGGCGACGGCGGTCCACCGCTCGAGGGGCCACCGCTTCCACTCCTGGCGGGCGCTGGAAAAGGGGGCCAGGACCACGAGGGGCGCCCCCGCGGCCAGCCGGTCCCGTTCCTCCCGCCCCGCCGCGAGTTCCCCGGGGCCCAGGCCGAGATCCGCCGCCAGGGGTCCTTCCCGGGCACCCGCCGCCCGGGCCAGCCAGGCGGCCCTCAGCACCCGGTGGACCCGGTCGGGGGGCAGGCTCACCCGGTGGGTGGCGAACAGGTGGCTGCCTTCCCGGGCATGGGCCCGGTCGAAGGCGAACCGGGCGGGCGCCCCCGCCAGCCAGGCCAGCAGGCCGCTCTTGAAGCTGCCCTGGAAGTCCAGGGACAGGTCCGGCCGTTCGGCCCCCAGCCGGTCCAGGAACTCCCGCAGTGGCGCGAGAAAGGCCGGGTCGCGGCGTCCCACGTCCCGGGCGATCCGGCCCCGGGGGAACACGATGACCCGGTCCACGTCCGGGTGACCCTCCACCAGGGGGCGGGCGGCGGGTTCCACGAGCCACCCGATCCGGGCCCGGGGCCAGGTGCGCCGGAGGAGGCGGACCGCCGGCAGGGTCCGGACCACGTCCCCGATCGCACCGAGGCGCACGACCAGGATGCGCCGGGGCGGGCGGGGGAGACCCGGGGGAACCGGTTCGCGGCTGGCTGCCATCCCGGGCATTATCCCCGCCCGGGAGGGCCCCGGCACGGTGAAGTTGACCCGGGGGCCGGCGGTCCGGCACGATAGGGCATCGCCGCAAGGTTCCCGGTCCGTTCCACGACGGGGAGGAGAACGAATGGCTTCCCTCGAACCCTGGCTGCTCGAGATCCTGGCCTGTCCCCGCTGCCACGGGAAGGTCGAATCCCACCCGGAGGGGCTGGTCTGCCCCGCCTGCCGCGTGGTCTACCCGGTGGAGGACGGGATCCCGCAGATGCTGCCCGACTCGGGGAAACCGCTGCCCGGCGAGGACCCGGCCGGGCCATGAACCGGGCGGCCTCCCTCGACCCGATGGCGCTCGGACGGCTTTCCGGCCGGCGCGTCCTGGTCGTGGGAGACGTGATCGTGGACCGCTACCTGCATGGCCAGGTGGAGCGGATCAGCCCGGAGGCGCCGGTTCCGGTGGTGCGGGTCGAGCGGGAAGAACTGCGGCCCGGGGGGGCGGCCAACGTGGCCGTCAACCTGCGGGCCCTCGGCGTCGAGGTGGACCTGCTCGCGGTCGTGGGCCGGGACGAGGGGGCGGAGCGGTTGGCCGGGCTCGTCCGGGCGGCGGGTGTCGATCCTTCCGGCCTCTTCCCGGTGCCGGGGCGGCCCACGACGGTGAAGTCCCGGGTGCTGGCCCGCCACCAGCAGGTCCTTCGCCTCGACGAGGAGGAGGACCTGCCCGTCCCGGACGAGGTGGCGCGGAGGCTCGTCGAGGAGGGGACGAACCTCCTCGGCCGGGCGGACGCGATCGTCGTCTCGGACTACGCGAAGGGCCTCCTGGACGGCCGCACCCTCCCGGCCCTCCTCGGGGAGGCGGGGGCGCGGGGGATCCCGGTGATCATCGATCCGAAGATCCGCCACTTCGACCTGTACAGCCCGGCCACGGTGATCACGCCGAACCAGGAAGAGCTGGCGCGGGCGACCGCCCGCGAGATCCGGGACGCCGACGAGGCCGCGGCGGCGGCCCGGGAGGTCCACCGCCGGCTGCGGCTCGACGCGGTCCTCGTCACCCGGGGAGAGGAGGGCATGCTCCTTGTGCCGCGGGAAGGGGGTCCCCTGGAGATCCCGGCCCTCGCCCGGGAGGTCTACGACGTGACGGGCGCGGGAGACACGGTCACGGCGGTGCTCGCGGCGGCGCTGGCCGCCGGCCTGGGCCTGCCGGAAGCGGCCCGCTGGGCGAACCTGGCCGCCGCCGTCGCCGTCGGGCGCCTGGGGACCGCCGCGGTTTCCCGGGACGAGCTGGCCCGCTTCCTGGCGGGCATCCCGGGAGAGGAGGAGGTGGGCGGATGAGCGTCACGGCGCGGAACGAGGTGCCGGTGCCCGGGGAGGGACGCCTCGCGGGCATTCCCGTCCCCGAGCTGGTCGCCGCCCTCGGGAAGGTGGCCTGGAACGGTTCCCTGGTGCTGGAACGGGGCGGCATCCGCAAGGTGCTCTACTTCCGGGAGGGGCGCCTCGTGTTTTCCGCCTCCACGGACCCCGACGATCGGCTGGGAGCCCACCTGCTGCGGCAGGGAGACACGTCCCTGGCGGACCTGGTGGAGGCGAGCGGAGAGGTGGCGCGGGGCCGCCGGCTGGGCCAGATCCTGGTGGAACGGGGCGCGATGGATGCCCGGGCGCTGACCCGCGCCGTCCTGGAACAGGTGCGGGAGATCGCCCTGTCGGTGTTCGCCTGGGAGGAAGGCACCTTCCGCGTCAGCCGGGCGCGCCTGCCCGAGGACGAGTCGATCACCCTGGACCTTCCCTGGGAGGAACTGGTGCTCGAGGGGATCCGCCGGGTGGAAAGCTGGGACCGGGTCCGCCGGGCGACGGGGGGGCCCGGGGCGGCCTGGCGCCTCGCCCCGGACGTGGAGGGAACGGAACCCCCGGGGGCGGGCCGGGTCGAGCGGGCGCTGCTCGCGGCGCTCCGGAACCCCCGGCGGGTGGCCGCGCTCGCCCGGGAGGTGTACGCCCCCGCCCTCGAGGTCTACCGGTCCCTGTGGGCCCTCGGGCTGCTCGGGTTCGCGGTCCGGCTGTCTCCCGACGAGATCCCCCCGGCGCTTCTCGACGTGGGCGAAGGGCTGCTCGACGAGGAGGGACCGGTCCGGCTCCTCCTCGACCTGGCCGACCGGCGCGTGGATGGGGCCGTCAGCTTCCGGGACGGGGATCGCGAAGTGGTTCTCCACCTCCGCGGTGGCCGCGTGGTCCACGCCTGGCGGCCCTTCCACCCCTCCGCCTTCCTCGACTGGCTCCTGGCCCGCGGGTTCCTCTCCGACCGCGACCATGCCCGCGCCCTGTCACGGGCGGCCGCCGGGAGTTCCTTCCGGGACGAGCTGCTGGAAAGGGAGCGCCTGACCGCGGAAGAACTCGGTTTCCTCTTCCCGGAGTTCTCCCGGGAGGTGGCCCGGGAGGTCCTCCTGTGGCGCCGGGGCGAGATCGCGATCGCGGAGGGGGAGCCGGTCCCCCCGGTCCCGCTCTTCGATGCGACGGTGGAGGACCTGGTGGTGGAGGCGTTCGAGACGTCCGCCGCCTTCGAGAACGTCTGGCGGGCCCTCGGCAGCCTGGACACCCTTTTCCGCCTCCGGCCGGAATACCTGGACCGGATGGACCGGATGACGCTGCGCCCGGTGCTCTGGGACATCGTGTCCCTGCTGGGCCGCGAGCGGACCCTCGGCGAGATCCTCGCCGCGCGGGAGGAACCGGACGCGCTTCTCCTGAGGCTCCTGCGGGCGATGGAACTGGTGGGGATCGTGGAAAGGGTTCCCCAGGCGGAACTGGTCGCCCGCCTGCGCGACCGCGGGACGCCGGAGGCCGCGCAGGTTCTCCCGCCGGCGCCCCCGGCGGCCGCACCGGCCGGGGAAACCGGGAACGGGCGGGCCGGGGAAGGGGAAGGTGTCGCCGGGGAGGACGCGGAGGAACAGGGGTCCCGCCGGGTCCCGATCGAGGCGCCCTCCTCGGCCCGGGAGATCGCCCCGGAACTGTTCGGGGAGACCGGGTCCGGGCCGGCCCCGGAGGCCGCGCCCGGGGCTGCCGCCGCCCCTCCGTCCGCGGACCCGGCGCGAACCCTGGAGGTGCCCCGGGACCTGGTGGAGCGGGCGCTCCGGCAGGAAGGCCCGGTCCCGTCGGCGCCGGAAGGGCCGCTCCCCGCACCGGGAGAAGGGTTCCCGACAGGGGAGGAACCGGCCGCCGGTCCGCCGGAAGGGGAAACGGTGGCGGAGGAGCGGGAGCCCGCCCCGGTCCCGCCGGCGCCGGAAGGGCCGCCCCCCGCGCCGGGAGAAGGTTTCCCGGCAGGGGAGGAACCGGCCGCCGGTCCGCCGGCAGGGGAAGCGGTGGCGGAGGAGCGGGAGCCCGCCCCGGTCCCGCCGGCGCCGGAAGGGCCGCC
>CAZOTT010000002.1:20171-68774 GCA_964582785.1 uncultured Acidobacteriota bacterium
CCCCGCGCCGGGAGAAGGGTTCCCGGGAGAGGAGGAACCGGCCGCCGGTCCGCCGGAAGGGGAAACGATGGCGGAGGAGCGGGAGCCCGCCCCGGTCCCGCCGGTGCCGGAAGGGCCGCCCCCCGCGCCGGCGGTAGGTTTCCCGGCAGGGGAGGAACCGGCCGCCGGTCCGCCGGAAGGGGAAGCGGTGGTGGAGGAGCAGGAGCCCGCCCCGGTCCCGCCGGTGCCGGAAGGGCCGCCCTCCGCACCGGGAGAAGGGGTCCCGGGAGAGGAGGAACCGGCCGCCGGTCCGCCGGAAGGGGAAGCGGTGGCGGAGGAGCAGGAGCCCGCCCCGGTCCCGCCGGTGCCGGACGAGCCGCCCCCCGCGCCGGAGGGGGAGGCTCCCGGGACGGCGCCGTCCCCGGAACTCCTGGCCGAGGTGGACCGGTTCCTGGGAAGGCACCGGGTGGTGTGGCGCGCCCTGCGCCTCGAGATCGGGGCGGGCGTCCGGAACTTCGTGCTCACCTGCCAGCGGAACCTCGCGGTCGCCGGGGACCTGTTCGACGGGCTGGAGCCCGGGCCGGAGGGGGAGTACGGGCGGGACGAGCTGGCCCGCCGGCTCGCGGCCCGGCCGGCCCTCGACCCGCGCCGGGCGCTGGACGACCTGGTGGAAACGGAGATCCGGATGATCCGCGGGCTCGTCCACCCGGCCAGCCTCCGGGAGATCGAGCGCGGCCTCGCCGAGATTCCCTGAGCCGGCGGCCGGGCGGTCCCGGGGGAAGGTCAGGACAGGGTTTCCCACCCGAGGCACGACCGGCAGCGCCACCGGAATTCCGGGCTTTCCGCCCCGCACCGGGTGCACCGCCAGGGGTCCGGCCAGGGAGGATCCGCCGCCCACCGCTCCAGCAGGCGGGCGAGGGACGGGGGAGGGGCCGTGCCGGCGGCGGCGAGGCGCGCCTCCAGCCGGGCGGTCGCCTGGACGCCCGGGTGGTCCCGGCGCAGGCGTTCCAGCCATCCCCGGGCGGCTTCCGCGTCCCCCCGGCGCAGGGCGTCGTCGGCGAGCCAGGCCAGGATCCGCCCCCGGGCCCGGGGCTCCTCCCCGAGCTCGCCCAGGGCCTGCTCGGCAAACCCGCGGACGGCTGCCCGGCCCTCCCCGCCTTCCAGGTGTTCCAGCCGGTCGAGCACCAGGGGCGCGAGCCGGGGCTGAACCCGGGCCGCCTCCAGCCATGCCTCCCGGGCCCGGCGGTGTCGCCCGAGCTGGTAGAGGGCGTCTCCCCGGGTGAGCTCGCCGGCTCCCATGTCCGGCCAGTTCCGCGCCGCTTCCCGGGCCGCCGCGAGGGCTTCCTCGGCGTTCCCCTCGGCCAGGCGCTCCCGGGCCTCGAGCACGTGGCGGCGGGCGAGCACGATCCGGCCGCGCTCGGGGTTCACCCGGACCAGCCGGCGGGAGACCTCGATCGCCTCGTCCCACCGCCGCAGCCGGGACAGGAGCCGCTCGGTGGCGACCAGGATTTCCTCGGAACGGGGCAGGGCCAGGAGCGCCTCCCCGTAGGCGTCGAGGGCCTCCCGCCAGCGGCCCTCCGCCTCCAGGATGCGGCCGCGCAGGAGCAGCGCCGCCGCCCGGATGTCCGGCTGGAGCTCCCGCCGGGCCAGCAGCAGGTCGGGGACCCGGGCGGCGCGGGCGAGGTCCCCCGCGCGCCGGAGTTCCTCCCCGAGCAGGAGCACCAGTCCGTCGTCCCCGGGCGCCAGCTCGACGGCGCTGCGGAGGAGACGGGCGGCCTCGCCGTGTTCCCCGGCCACCACCCGGGAAAACGCGGTGCCGAGCAGCTTGCGCCAGGGGCCCTCGGCCCGTCGCCGGGCGATCGCGCCCGCCGCGCCCGGCAGCGCCAGCGCCCCGACCAGCAGGCCGGCAGCGAACGCGAGGAGAAGCCAGAGGACGATCATCGGGCGCCCGGTCCCTCCGCCGGCCCGGGTCCCGCCGCGTCGGCCAGCCGTTCCCGCCGCGGGCCGTCCCCGGCGGGGGCCTCGAGGACCATGTTGCGCAGGTCGGCCACCTCCTCCTCCAGTTTCCTCACCCGGCGGCGCAGGCGCAGGTTGTCGATCCGCACCACCACGCCCTCGATCACGGCCAGGACGCCGATGAAGATCGTCCCGGCGAGGACCCCGCCCAGGATGACCCAGGCGAGGCTGACCTCCCGGGGCGCGCCGCCGAACCCGAAGGTCAGGGTCACCACCTGGGAGGCGTTGGCGAAGGCCACCCACAGGACGAGGACGACGAACGCGGCCACGAGCGCGAAGACGACGGCTCTCATCGCTGGCTACCCTCCTCGACCCGCCACCCGTTCCGGGCGGCGAGCAGCCGGTCGACCACCTCCCGCACCGCCCCGTGCCCGCCCGGCAGGGACGTGACCCACGCCGCCGCCGACCGGACCTCCGGGGCCGCGTCGGCGACCGCGACCGGCAGGCCCACCCGGGCCAGGGCCGGCAGGTCGAGCAGGTCGTCGCCGACGAAACAGGCTTCCTCCGGGGGCAGCCCCCGCCGGGCGAGGATCTCCTCCACCACGGGGCCCTTGTCCCGGATGCCGAGGTGGATCTCGTCGAGCCCGAGTTCGTCGGCCCGCCGCCGCACCTGGGGCAGGTCCCGGCCGGAAACGATCCCGACGAGCAGGCCCGCCCGGCGGGCCAGGACGAGCCCGTACCCGTCCCGTACGTGGAAGCGGACCGTCGGCGGCCCCGCCGGCGGGTACCAGAGGCCGCCATCGGTCAGCACGCCGTCCACGTCCAGGAGGAGAAGCCGGATCCGTGCCCGGCGGGCGTCGAGCGGGTCGTTGCTGCCGTTCGAACCGGTCACCGTCGCTCCCCGGGGGATTCAGAAAAGCTGGGTGCCCCACAGGTCGTGGATCTGGATGATCCCCCGCAGGGTACCATCCGGATCGACGACCGGGAGCTGGGTGATCTTCCGGTCCTCCATGATCCGGAGGGCGGCGGAGGCCAGGGCGTCCGGGGCGATGGTGACCGGCTCGGGGGTCATCACGTCTCCCGCGCGCCGCGCCAGGGGGTCCGGGTCGCGTTCGAGCAGCCGGCGGAGGTCCCCGTCTGTGATGATCCCGGCGAGCCTCCCGTCCCCGCGCACCACCGTGGTGCAGCCGAGGCGCCCCCGGCTCATCTCGACGACCACCTCCCGCATGCTGGCCTCGGGGCTCACCCTCGGGAGGGCGTCCCCGGTGTGCATCATCTGGTGGACCCGGGCGAGCTTGCGCCCCAGCTTCCCCCCCGGGTGGAGGCGGGCGAAGTCCTGCTCGCCGAAGCCCTTGGCGACCATGAGCGCGGCGGCGAGGGCGTCCCCCACCGCCATCGCCGCGGCGGTCGAGGCCATCGGGGCGAGCCCGAGGGGACAGCCCTCCTCCTCCACGGAGGTGTCGAGCAGCACGTCGGCCTCGCGCCCCAGGGTGGAACGGGGCTGGCCGGTGACCGCGACGATCGAGGCACCGAGCCGCCGGATCGTCTCGAGAAGGGCGACGATCTCCCCCGTTTCCCCGCTGTGGGACAGGGCGACCACCACGTCCCCCCTGACGATCATCCCGAGGTCCCCGTGGATCGCCTCCGCGGGGTGGAGAAACAGGGACGGGGTCCCGGTGGAGGCGAGGGTGGCCGCGATCTTCCGGGCCACCAGGCCCGACTTCCCCATCCCGGTGAGGACGACCCGGCCGGGGGCCTCGAGGATCAGGCGCACCGCCCGGTCGAACTCTTCCCCCAGCCGGTCGGCCAGGGCGGCGAGGGCCCGGGCCTCGACCCGCAGGACCCGGACGCCGGTCTCCCGCAGGCTCACGGCCCGTCCTCCCGGCGGGCCGACCGGACGAACCGGTGGAGATCCCGGAGCTCGGCGAGGAGAGACGCCAGCCGGGCCAGGGGAAGAGAGTTCGGGCCGTCGGACAGGGCCCGGGACGGATCCTCGTGGACCTCCAGGAAGACCGCGTCCGCTCCGGCGGCCACGGCCGCCCGGGCGAGCACCGGGATGAACTCGGGCCTTCCCCCGGAGGCGGAGCCGAGCCCCCCCGGGCGCTGCACCGAGTGGGTGGCGTCGAAGACCACCGGCACGCCCAGGGAACGCATTCGCGGAACACCCCGCAGGTCCACGACCAGGTCGTGGTACCCGAACGTCGTTCCCCGCTCGGTCAGGAGGATTCCCCTGGCCCCTCCCCGGCGCAGCTTTTCCACGATCGGGGCGGTGTCTTCCGGGGCGAGGAACTGCCCCTTCTTCACGTTCACCGGCCGGCCCGTCGCCGCCGCGGCCAGCAGCAGGTCGGTCTGGCGGCAGAGAAACGCCGGCACCTGGACCACGTCGAGAACCCTCCCCGCGGGCCCGCACTGGGACGGCTCGTGGACGTCGGACAGCACCGGCAGGCCGGTCGCTTCCTTCACCTCCGCGAGGACCTCCAGGCCGGCGGCGAGGCCGGGGCCCCGGAAGGAGTCGATCGAGGTCCGGTTCGCCTTGTCGAAGGAAGCCTTGAAGACCAGGGGCAGGCCGACCTCCCCCGCGATCTCCCCGAGGGCGCGGGCATGGGCGAGGGCGCTCTCCCGGGACTCGATCACGCAGGTTCCCGCGATGACGAGCAGGGGTCCCCCGCCCCCCGCGGCCACGCCGGGGGCGATTTCCACCGCCGGGACCGGCCGGAGGTCGTTCACCGCGCCCGCTCCCGGCGGTAGTCCCACGCCGCGCCGACGAACCCGGAAAAGAGGGGATGGGGCGCCAGCGGGCGGCTGCGGAACTCGGGGTGGAACTGGCAGGCGAGGAACCAGGGGTGGTCCCGCCGCTCGACGATCTCGACGAGCTCCCCCTGCGGCCAGATCCCGACCGGTTCCAGGCCGGCGGCCCGCAGGCGATCCAGGTAGTCGTTGTTGACCTCGTACCGGTGCCGGTGCCGCTCGCTGATCTCCGCCCGGCCGTAGAGCCGGTGGGCGAGGGACCCGGGGCTGATCCGGCACGGGTAGGCGCCGAGGCGCATCGTGCCCCCCTTGTCCTCGACGCCGCGCTGCTCCGGGATCAGGTCGATCACGTTGTGGGGGGTCTCCGGGTCGAACTCGGTGGAGTTCGCCCGGGAGAGCCCGGCCACGTTCCGGGCGGTCTCGATCACCGCGCACTGCATGCCGAGGCAGATGCCGAGGAAGGGGATCTTCCGCTCCCGGGCCCGGGCGATGGTGCGGATCATTCCCTCCACGCCCCGGGTGCCGAACCCTCCCGGGACGAGAACACCGTCCACCCGGTCCAGCACCGCGTCGATCCGACCGTCATCCGTCATCTGCTCCGACTCGACGAACTCCAGGCGGACCCGCAGCCGGTGGGCGAACCCCCCGTGGCGCAGCGCCTCGTTGAGGGACTTGTAGGAGTCCTCGTAGGCGACGTACTTGCCGACCATCGCGATGACGACCTCGTCCCGCGGGTTCCGCGCCCGGTCGAGAAGTTCCTCCCAGTCGGACAGGTCGCGGCGCCGGTAGGGGAGGTCAAGGAGCTTCGTGACGATCTCGTCGAGGCCCTCCCGGCTCAGGCGGAGGGGAACCTCGTAGATGTTGTCCACGTCGGGGGCGGCGATCACCTGGTCCTCGGAGACGTTGCAGAAGAGGGCGATCTTCTGCTTGATCTCCGGGGGAATCGGGCGGTCGCAGCGGCAGAGCAGGATGTCCGGCTGGATCCCGATCGCCCGCAGTTCCCGGACCGAGTGCTGGGTCGGCTTCGTCTTCAGCTCGCCGGCGGCGGGGATCCACGGGACGAGCGTCAGGTGCACGAAGATCGCCCGCCGCGGCCCGACCTCGAGACGAAACTGCCGGATCGCCTCGAGGAACGGCAGCGACTCGATGTCCCCCACCGTTCCCCCGATCTCGACGATCTGGATGTCGTGGTCGGCGGAAAGGTCCCGGATCGCCCACTTGATCTCGTCGGTGATGTGGGGAATCACCTGCACGGTGGCGCCGAGGTAGTCGCCCCGGCGCTCCCGCTCGATGACCCGGTTGTAGATCCTGCCGGTCGTGTAGTTGTTGCGCTGGCCCGTGGTGATCGACGTGAACCGCTCGTAGTGGCCCAGGTCCAGGTCGGTCTCGGCCCCGTCCTCGGTGACGAAGACCTCGCCGTGCTGGAAGGGGTTCATCGTCCCGGGATCGACGTTGATGTAGGGATCCAGCTTCTGGATCGTCACCCGGAAGCGCCGGGCCTCGAGCAGCCGGGCCAGGGAGGCCGCCGCCAGTCCCTTGCCCAGGGACGAGACGACTCCCCCGGTGACGAACACGTAGCGGGTCTCGTCGCGTCGCATCATCGGTCGGAGGTCCTTTCGGTGGTGGCGCCGGGGCCGTCTCTCCGGCCGGCGGCGAGCCGGGCCTCGGCCCGGGCGAGGTCGGCGGGGGTATCCACCCCGAGCGGCTCCCCGTGGGCCGGGAGCACCCGGATGGCCCACCCGGCCTCGAGGGCGCGCAGCTGCTCCAGCCGCTCGATCCGCTCGAGACGGGACGGGGGGAGGCCGGCGAAGGCGAGCAGGGTCTCCCGCCGCCAGGCGTAGACCCCGACGTGGGCCAGGGGAGGCGGTTCCGGCAGCGAGCGGGGCGGGAACGCCGCGCCCCCGCCGTCCCGGGGCCAGGGCACCGGGGCCCGGCTGAACAGGAGCGCGCGGCCTTCCTCGTCGAGGACCACCTTGACCACGTTCGGGTCCAGGTATTCCTCGAGGGAACGGACCGGGCGGGCCAGGGTGGCCAGGGCGATGTCCCCCTCCTCCTCGAGGCCTTCCACCAGCGCGGCCAGGTCCACCGGCTCGAGGAACGGCTCGTCGGCCTGGAGACCGAGGACGACCGGCTCGGTCCGCTCCCGGACGACCGCCGCCACCCGGTCGGTGCCGCTGGGCAGGCCCGGGTCCGTCCGCACCGCCTCGAGCCCCGCCCGCCGGGCGGCCGCCATCACCCGCTCGTCGTCGGTCGCCACGATCACGGAGCGGAAGACCCCGGCGGCCCGGGCGGCGTCGGCGACCCGCAGGAAGAGGGGGCGGCCGCCGAGGGGAGCGAGGACCTTCCCGGGGAAGCGGGTGGAGGCCCAGCGGGCCGGGATCACCGCGAGCGCATCCGGCACGGTCCGTCTCTCCGCGTTCGGCTCTTCCTGTCGAACAGGTCCCCTTGCCGACCCCGCGCGGATGCTAGACGAGGGGAGGGGGGCGGTCAACCTGGCCCGGGAAGCGGCGCGGCGCGGTATCCTTCCCGGGCGATGGAGACCCCGATGCGGGCAGGGAACGCGGCGGAGGACGGCGGGACGGCGGTCCGGGTCGAGGGAGTGGCCAAGTCCTTTCCCCGGCGGAGGACCGTCCGGGCCCTGCTCCGGGCGCCGTTCCGGCGGCCCCCGCGGGTTCCCGCCCTGCGCGGCGTCTCCCTCCGGGTGCGCCGGGGCGAGATCGTCGGCCTGCTCGGTCCCAACGGGGCGGGGAAGACGACCCTGCTCAAGGTGCTGTGCGGCCTCGTTCTCCCGGACGAGGGCCGGGCGGAGGTCCTGGGGGTGCCCGCCGGGGCCCCGGGCCTGTCCCGGGTTCTGGGACTGGTCCACGGGGACGAGCGGTCGTTCTACTGGCGGCTGACCGCGCGGGAGAACCTGGACTTCTTCGCCCGCCTGCACGGCCTCGTCGGGGCCGCCCGCCGGAAGCGGGTGGCGGAGCTCCTCGAGCGGGTGGACCTGGCGCGGGACGCGGACCGGCGCTTCGGGGACTTCTCCTCCGGGATGCGCCAGCGGCTGGCCATCGCCCGGGCCCTGATCGCCGACCCGCCGGTCCTGCTGATGGACGAGCCGACCCGGAGCCTGGACCCGGTCAGCGCCGCTCGGCAGCGGGAGTGGATCCGGGAAGAACTGCACCGGGGAGACGGGAGGACGATCCTGATCGCGACCCACAACCTCCGGGAAGCGGAGCAGCTCTGCCACCGGGTGGCGGTGCTCGCCGCCGGGCGGGTGCGGGCCGCCGGCACCCCGGGAGAGCTGCGACAGAGGGGGCTCGGGGGCGTGGCCTGGCGCCTGCGGCTCGCGCCGCTGCCGGCGGCGATCGGGGTGGGGCGGGTGGTTTCCCGGGATGGCGAGCCCGGACGGACGGGCGAACTCGTCGTCCTCGTGCCGGGCGAGGACGACCTCGACCCCCTCCTCGCCGAGGTGCGGGATGCGGGCTGCCGGGTGCTCGCGGTCCGCCCCGAGGAGCCGGACCTCGAGGAGGTGTTCCGCGAGCTCGTCGCCGGGGACCGGGAGGACGGCCGGTGAGGGACTTCCTGCGGGTCGCCTGGGCCTTCCTCGTCCGGGACTTCCAGGTGGAGACCAGCTACCGCCTGGCCTTCGTCCTCCAGGTGTTCGGGCTGCTCGTCTCGGCGACCCTGTGGTACTTCATGGCCCGCTTCGTCGGGGGCAACCATCCGTCCGCCCGCATGCTGGAGCTGACCGGCAACCTGGACTACTTCGCCTATGTCCTGGTCGGGCTGATGGTCAGCCGGTTCCTCGACGTCAGCCTCCACGCCTACGCCAGCCAGATCCGGCAGGAGCAGACCACCGGCACCCTCGAGGCGATGCTGGTCACCCCCGCCCGGCTCGGACACCTGGTGGTCGCCAGCTCCGCCTGGGCCTTTCTCTTCGCGGCGATCCAGTCGAGCCTCTACCTGCTGTTCGGGGTCACCCTCTTCGGGCTCCGCCTCGACGTCGGTTCCATCGCCGGGATCGCCGCCGCCCTGGCGCTGACCGTCCTCGCCTTTTCCGGGATCGGCATCCTTTCCGCGGCGTTCGTCCTCTACTTCAAGCGGGGCAACCCGGTGAACTTCGTCATCTCGTCCCTGACGATGCTGTTCGGCAACGTGCTGATCCCCGCCCGGAGCCTGCCGGAATCCCTCCAGTGGATCTCCCGGCTGGTCCCCGTTTCCTACGCCACCGAGGCCGTCCGGGGAGCGCTGCTCAAGGGCCAGGGGTTCCGCGAGATCCTGCCCGACCTCGGGGCCCTTGCCGCCTTCGCCGCGGTGCTCGTCCCCCTGGGCCTCGCCGGGGCGCGGATCGCGGTGAACCGGGCGAAGCGCGAGGGATCCCTGGTCCAGTACTGACGAGGAGGAGGGAGACCTTGCCCGCCCACCGTTTCGCCCGGGACGAGCTGCTTTCCGGCAGGCCCTTCGGGCCGTCCCACCGGCACGAGGTCCGGCTGCAGGACGTGGACGCCGCCGGGGTCGTCTTCTTCGCCCGGCACCTCGAGTTCGCCCACGACGGGATGATCCGCGTGCTCGCCGCCGCCGGCTGGCCCGTGCCGCGGAAACTGGCCGAGGGGGCCCCGCTCGCCCCCCTGCGCCACGCGGAAGCGGACTTCCTGGCGCCCCTCCGCTTCGGGGATGCGGTCACCGTCCACGCCGTGGCGGCCCACCTGCGCGAGACGGAACTGGCCGCCGGCTTCCGCCTGGTCCGGGAGGGGGACGGGGTGGTCGTGTCCACCGTCCAGCTCGTCCACGTGTTCGTCGATCCGGCCACCTTCCGGCGCGTGCCGGTTCCGGGCCCGGTCCGCCGCTGGTTCCGGGAGGAGGCGCATGCGGACGGGGAGTGACGTGGCCCGGTGGACCGGCCCGGCGGGACCGGTCCGGGGGAGGGTCCGGGTTCCCGGGGACAAGTCGATCGCCCACCGGGTCCTGCTGGTGGGGGCGGTGGCGGAGGGGACCTCCCGGCTGCGGGGCCTGCCGGCGGGGCGGGACGTGGCGTCCACCCGGCGGGCCGTGGAGGCGCTCGGGGTCGAGGTGCGGGCGGAGGGGAGGGAGATCCTCGTCCGGGGGAAGGGGTGGGGGGGCATCGGGCGAGCCCCGGGGCTGCCGCCGCTGGCCCTCGACTGCGGCAACTCCGGCACCACGGCCCGGCTCCTCCTCGGGCTCCTGGCCGGCCGTCCCGGGGTCTTTTCCCTCGACGGGGACGCCTCCCTGCGCCGGCGCCCGATGGACCGGGTGGCGGAACCGCTCCGCCGGATGGGGGCCGCCGTGGTGGGGGGCACCACGCTCCCCCTGCTGGTGCGGGGCGCCTCCCTGTCGCCGGTGGACCTCGAGCTGCGGGTCCCGAGCGCCCAGCTCGAGACCGCCCTGCTCCTCGCCGCTCTCCAGGCCGGTGGCACGTCCCGGCTCGTGCCCGCCGGCCCGCGGCGGGACCACGGCCCGCGTCTTCTCGCGGCCGCCGCCGCGCCGGTGGAGTGGCGGGGCGGCGACAACCCTCCCGCGGAGATCCTGGTCCGGGGCCGTCCGTCCGGCGCTCCCCTCGCTCCCCTCGAGCTGGAGATTCCCGGGGACCCGTCGTCGGCGGCGTTCCTCCTTGCCCTGGCCGCGGCGATCCCCGGCAGCGACCTGGCCGTCGAGGGGGTCTCGCTGAATCCCACCCGGCTGGGTTTCCTCCGGATCCTGCGGCGGATGGGGGTACCCGTCGAGGTGATCCCCGCGGGCGATCCGGGCCCGGAACCCGCCGGGACGGTGCGGGTCCGGGGGGCCGGCCTGCGGGGAGTCCGGGTCGGGCCGGCGGAGGTGGCGGACGCGATCGACGAGGTTCCCCTCGTCGCCCTGCTGGGGGCCCTGGCCCGCGGAGAGACGCTGATCCGGGGGGCGGGGGAACTGCGGGTCAAGGAGTCGGACCGGCTGGCGGGGACCGCCGCCCTCCTCCGCGCCCTCGGGGCGGACGTGGAGGAACTCCCGGACGGGCTGGCCGTGCGGGGCGGGAAGGAACTCCGGGGAGGGGTCGTCGACGCCCGGGGAGACCACCGGCTGGCGATGCTCGGTGGCATCGCCGGCCTGCTCGCCCGGGGAGGGACCGTGGTCCGGGGCGCCTCCGCCGCGGCGGTCTCGTGGCCCTCCTTCCCTTCCGTCCTGGCCCGGCTCGTCCGCCGCCGTTCCCCGGCGGTGGCGGTGCCGGGGCCGGTGGGAGGGGCCCGGCCCTTCCGGGCCGTCCTGCTCGGCCACCCGGTGGCCCATTCCCGCTCCGCCGACCTGTTCGCGGCCCTCGAGCGGGCGGGGGGGCCGCCCGTGGACTACCGGCTGCTCGACGTCCCGCCGGCCCGTCTGCCGGGGGTCCTGGAGCGGCTGCGCCGGGGGGACTGGGACGGGGCCAACGTGACCGTGCCCCACAAGCGGGAGGTGGCCGCCCGGATCGACCGGCTCGGGGAACTGGCCCGGGATGCCGGGGCGGTGAACGTGCTGCTCCGCGAGGACGACGCCGGCCCCGCCCGGCTGCGGGGGGAGAACACGGACGGGCCGGGGTTTGCCGGGGCGTTCCGGGAGGCGTTCGGCGGGGAGCCCCGGCCTTCCCGGGTGCGCCGGGCGGTCGTGTTCGGCTGGGGCGGGGCCGCCCGGGGGGTCGTGGCGGAACTGCGCCGCCGGCGGGTCCGCGTCACCGTGGCGACCCGGGACCCGGCCGCTGCCCGGGCCGGCTGGCCGGACCCGGGAACCCGTTTTCTCGGGACCCGCGACCCCCGGCTCGCCGAGGCCTGCGCCGGGGCGGACCTGCTCGTCCAGGCCACGCCCCTCGGGATGCCCGGGGGGCCCGGGCCGGGAGAGGCGCCCCCCGTCCCGTGGGACCCGGTACCGGCGAAGGCCGTCGCGGTGGACCTGGTCTACGCGGACACCGCGACCCCCTTCGTCCGGGCGGCCCGGGAGCGGGGCCTTTCCGCCGTGGACGGCCGGGACATGCTGCGGCACCAGGCGGCCCGGGCCGCCGACCTGTGGCTCGGCCCCGGGGCGGGGGCCCTGCTCCTCGCGGCGACCCGCCGTCTCTTCCCCTGACGGATCCGCCCCCGCCGGGGAGGGGCGGCCGCGCGGGGTATCCTGTGCCGGGGAGGAACCGGAGGGAGGCGAGGGCCATGCTGCGCTACCTCACGGCCGGCGAGTCCCACGGCCGGGTGCTCCTCGGGATCCTGGACGGGATGCCGGCCGGCGTGCCGCTCCGGTCCCGGGACCTCCTTCCCCGGATGCGGCGGCGCCGGGTGGCGGCGGGCCGGGGGCCGCGGATGCGCCTCGAGGAGGACCGGCCCGAGATCGTCGCCGGGGTCCTGCGCGGGCGGACGACCGGCGCTCCCCTCGGGATCCTCCTGCCGAACCGTTCCGACCGGTCGGGCCGGCCGGCCCCGCCCCGGACGGTTCCCCGGCCGGGTCACGCGGACCTCGCCGGGGCGTTCAAGTACGGCACCGCCGACGTGACCCCGGTTCTCGAGCGGGCTTCCGCCCGGGAAACCGCGATCCGCACGGCCCTGGGCGCCGCCGCCTGCCGGATGCTCGAACTCCTCGGCATCCACCTGGTCGCCCACGTGATCGCCCTCGGGGATGTCGAGGCCCCCGGGAGAGGGATGCCGGGGACAGAACCCGGGGAACTCGCCCGGCGCCGCGACCGGTCCCCCGTGGCCTGCCTCGATCCCGCGGCCGGCCGGGAAATGGCGGCCCGGATCGAGGAGGCCCGGGCCCGGGGAGAGACCCTGGGGGGCCGCGTCGAACTCGTGGTCTCGGGGCTGCCCCGGGGACTGGGGTCGTTCGTCCAGCACGACCGGAGACTCGATGCCCGGCTGGCCGCGGAGGTGCTCTCCATCCCCTCCGTCCGGGAGGTCGAGGTGGGAGAGGCGCTCCTGCAGGCCCGCCTGCCGGGAGGCGAGGCCCAGGACCCGGTCGAGGTGGACGAAGAGGGCCGGATCCGGCGGCCCCGCAACCGGGCCGGGGGCCTGGAAGGGGGCGTGACGAACGGGGAACCCCTCGTGCTCCGGGCCGGGATCAAGCCCCTGCCCACCCGCCGCCGCCCCCTGCCCACCGTCGACCTGGCCACCGGCCGCCCCGCCCCGGGCCGCCCGGTGCGGGCGGACGTCACCCAGGTGGCGGCGGTGCCCCCGATCGTCGAGGCGCTGGCCGGGATCGTCCTCGCCGGGGCGCTCCTCGAGCGGTACGGGGGCGACCGTTTCGACGAGATCGCCCGGCGGGTGACCGAGGACCGGGAACGGAGGCTCCCGTGAGGCTGCCGCCGGACCGCCCCCTGTTTCTCTGCGGACCTTCCGGCGCCGGCAAGACGGCGGTGGGCCGCCGGGTCGCCGAGCTGCTCGGGGTACCGTTCGTCGACCTGGACGAGCGGATCGCGGCCCTGGAGGGACGTCCGATCCCCGCCCTCTTCGAGGCGGGGGAACGGGCCTTCCGCGAGGCGGAGTGGCGGGCCCTCGCCCGCCTCCTGACGGAACTGCCGCACCCCGGCACCGTGATCGCCCTCGGGGGCGGAACCCTGGTCCAGGAGGGGCTCCTGGCGGCGGTCCTGGACGCGGGCACCCTGGTCCACCTGGACGCCGCCCCGGGGACCCTGGCCCGGCGGCTGGCCGGGGACCGGGAAGTCCGGCCCCTGGTGGCCGGGGCGGCGGACCCGGTGGCCCGGCTGGCGGCCCTGCGGAACTCCCGGGCCGCCGGCTACGGCCGGGCGGCGCTGCGGATCGAAACCGACGGGCTTCCCGTGGACGAGGTCGCCGTGATCCTGCTGCGGCGGCTGTGGGACCCGGTGGCCGGGCCCTGGCGGGAGGACCCCGTTCCGGTCGCGCCGGGCCTGCCGGCCGCCCGGGGCGTCGTCGCGGGGCCGGGGGCCGTGCCCGCCGCCATCCGCCCGGGGCGGGAGGATCCGGTTCCGGGCCCCGTCGTGCTGCTGATCGACGAGGACCTGCCCCACGTCCACGCGGGAGCGCTGGGACCGTCCCTCGGTTCCCTCCCGGGCGGGGACGGCCGGCTGCGGATGTTCACCGTGCGGGGCGGGGAAGGGGCGAAGGATCTCGCCGTCGCGGCCTCCACGTGGGAAGCCCTCCTCGAGGCGGGGGTGGACCGGGACGGGGTCCTGCTCGCGGTGGGAGGCGGGACCGTCACCGACCTGGCCGGGGTCGTGGCCGCGCTCTACAAGCGGGGACTGGCCCTGTCCCTGGTGCCGACCACCCTCCTGGCCCAGCTCGACGCCGCCCTCGGCGGAAAGAACGCCCTGAACCTGGGCGGCACGAAGAACGTTCTCGGCACGGTGCGGTTCCCCCGGGAGGTCGCGATCGACCCGCTGTGGCTGGCGACCCTCCCCCGCCGGGAAGTCGCCGTCGGACTGGCCGAGGCGGTGAAGTGCGCCCTCCTGGGGGACCCCGGCCTGCTCGGCGTCCTGGGGCGTCCCCCCGGGACCGTTTCCCTCCCGTGGCTCCAGGAAGTGGCGTCCCGGGCCGGCCGGGTGAAGCTCGCCATCGTCTCCCGGGATCCCGACGAGCGGGGGGAGCGGGAGCTGCTGAACCTGGGGCACACCCTGGGGCACGCCCTCGAGGGGGCGGCGGGCGAGGGGGGACCGTTTCTCTCCCACGGGGAGGCGGTGGCCATCGGGACCGCCTTCGCCCTCCGGCTGGCGGCGGAGACGGGGGTCCTGGCCGACCGGGACCTCCCGGGCCGGGTCGAGGAGACGCTGCGGGCCCTGGGACTCCCGGTGCGGCCCCCCGCGGGGGTGAACCGGGCCGCCCTCCTGCGGCACCTGGAGCGGGACAAGAAGCGCCGCGGGGGCCGGGCCCGGTGGGTCCTGCCGGTACGGGCGGGGATGGCGGTGGTGCGGGAGGTGGAACGGGGCACGGTCCTGTGCGGTCTCCGCGGGTTCTTCGACGGGCCGGGGGAAACCGCCGGGCCGGCGGAGGCCGGGCCGTGACCAGGATCCTGCTCCTCCACGGCCCGAACCTGAACCGTCTCGGCCGCCGGGACCCGCGGCAGTACGGCACGATCACCCTGCCGGAGCTGGAGGCCCTCGTCCGGGACCGGGGAAGGGCGTTCGGCTTCGAGGTGGGGTGCTTCCAGTCGAACCACGAGGGCGCACTGGTGGACCGGCTCCAGGAGGAGACGGGGAAGGCGGCCGGCTGCCTGTTCAACCCGGGTGCCCTGGCCCACCAGAGCTACGTCCTCCACGACGCGATCCTGGACTTCGGCGGCCCGGTCGTCGAGGTGCACCTGTCCCGGGTGTCCGGCCGCGAGCCCTGGCGGCGCCGGAGCGTCACCCGGCCGGCCTGCGCGGCGTTCGTCGAGGGAGAGGGACCGGCCGGGTACGTGCGGGCCCTCGGTCTGCTGGCCGCCCTGCTGGGCCGGGCCCCGGAACGGGAACCGGGGGCGCCCGGCGGGCGCCCCCGGCACTGACGGTTTCCCCGCTCCCGGTCACCGCTGCCGCTGGAAGCCGGCGTGCCGCTCCTCGAGGTTCGGGTCGCGGAGGGTCTCCATGATGTACTCCGCGAACTGGTGGCTGGTCGCGCCGTTGGGGCGCCCGGTCATCACGAGCTTCTTCTCGTACTGGCCGCAGATGTCGAGGGCCATGTCGAGCTTCTTTCCGAGTTCCGGGTACCCGATGTGGGCGAGCAGCATCGCCGCCGCGCGGATCATCGAGGACGGGTCGGCGTACTGGGCGCGGCCCTCCTTCACCATCCGGGGGGCGGACCCGTGGATCGCCTCGAACATGGCGTACCGCTTGCCGATGTTGGCGCTGCCGGCCGTCCCCACGCCCCCCTGGAACTCCGCCGCCTCGTCCGTGAGGATGTCGCCGTAGAGGTTCGGCAGGATCATCACCTGGAAGTCCCGGCGGCGCTTCTCGTCGACGAGCTTGGCGGTCATGATGTCGATGTACCAGTCGTCGGTCTCGATCTCCGGGTACTCCTTCGCCACTTCCTGGCAGGTACGGAGGAAGCGCCCGTCCGTGGTCTTGACCACGTTGGCCTTGGTCACGATCGTCACGCGCTTCTTGCCGTTCTTCCGGGCGAACTCGAAGGCGAGACGCGCGATCCGCTCCGCCCCGGGGCGGGTGACCAGGCGGAAATCGATCGAGATGTCGTCGCCGACGTCGATCCCGTCGGAGCCGAGGGCGTAGACGTCCTCCGTGTTTTCCCGGAAGAAGGTCCAGTCGATCCCCTGTTCCGGGACCCGCACCGGGCGGACGTTGGCGAACAGGTCGAGCTCCTTCCGCATCGCCACGTTGGCGGACTCGATGTTCGGCCACGGGTCGCCCTTCCGCGGGGTCGTCGTCGGGCCCTTGAGGGTGACGTGGCACTGCCGGATCTCCTCGAGCACGTCGTCGGGGATCGGCTTGCCCACCTCGGCCCGCCGCTCGATCGTCAGTCCCTCGATGTCGCGGATCTCGATCTTGCCGGAGGCGATCTCGTCCCGGAGAAGTTCCCGGAGCAGCCACTCGGCCTCCTTGGCGATGTAGGGGCCGATGCCGTCTCCGCCGATCACGCCGACGATGATCGGCCTGAGCTGGGAGTAGTCGATCCACTCGTCCTCGGCCTTGATCCGGGCGACCCGCTCGAACTGCTTCTCGAGCAGGCGGCCGAAGTGCTCCCTGGCACGTTCGATCAGTTCCTGGCTCACGGTCTCGCCTCCCGCCGTGGCGCGGGCGTCACGGCATCCGGGTGAAGGAAAAGCGTCTCGCAAAGGTTCGGGCCGGCATTATAGACGGCCCCCCCGGCTTCTCCACGGAAAACGTTCGGTCAGGGGTCCCGGAGAAGGCGCCCTAGGCGGCCGGCGGCACCCCGGCGATCCGGTTTTCCCTCCCGGTACGGGAGTTCCGGTACGAGGGCGATCTTCCGCGGCCGGAGGGAGGGGCCGAGGCGGGCGATCGCCGCCGAGAGGCGGGCGCGGGAGAACCCCTCGCCCGGGACGATCCCGGCGGCGAGCAGGTGCCCCCAGGTGGGATCCGGGAGACCGAAGACCAGGGCGTCCGCGACCCCCGGAACGTCCCGCAGGACGCGCTCGATCCCGGCGGGGTGCACCTTCTCGCCGCCGGTGACGATCACCTCGTCCGCCCGGCCGAGGACGTGGACGTACCCCCGCCGGTCGAGCCGCCCCAGGTCCGCGGTGCGCAGCCACCCGTCCGCATCCCGGGGGTCCGGGTGCAGGCCCGGGGGCCAGTACCCCTCCATCAGGCCCGCGCCGCCGACCTCGAGCCGCCCCCGGCGGACCCGGACCCGCCGCCCGGGGAGCGGGGGACCGGACCCGTGGGCCGGGTCGGGCGGCGTCCCGGGGGGCACCGTCGCCACCTGCCCCAGGGTCTCCGTCATGCCCCAGGTGGGGAGGACCGGGACCTCGCGGGCCGCCGCCTCCCGGAGGAGGGCCGGCGGCGCCGCGGCCCCCCCGAGCAGCACCGCCCGGAGGTGCCGGGGAGGGCGCCAGCCCGGCAGCCCGCGGAAGAGGAGGGAAAGCTGGGCCGGGACCAGGGAGAGGAGGGTGATCTCCTCCTCCTCGATCCAGCGCGCGACCCGGGGAGGGTCGAACCGGGCCGGGCCCGGCACCGCCGGTCGGCCGGCGAGGAGGCACCGGAGGATGACGGCCGCGCCTCCCGCCCGGGCGGGGGAAAGGAGAAGCCCCCAGCGGTCGTCCCGGCGCCACCCGAGGCGCGCGGCACTCGCTTCCACCGCCTCCAGGACCGCCCGGCGGGAGAGAACGACCCCCTTCGGCGCGCCGGTGGTCCCGGAGGTGAAGAGCAGGAGGGCGGGAGCCCCGGACCCGGGCGGCAGCGGATGCCGTCGAACCAGGGCGGCGCGGCGCCGCAGCTCCGCCGCCGGCAGCCGGGCGTCGAGGGGCGCGAGCGGGGTTTCCGCCTCCCAGGCCCGGTGAAAGGCCTCGATGGCGTCCCGGTCCGGGCGGACCGGGAGGGGGACCGCGTGGCGGGGCGTGCTCACGGTTCGTCCGGGGGAAGGACCGCCCCGCGCTCCACCCGCGGGCAGGCTTCCCGCTCCCCCGGGAGGAGGAACGGGTGGGGAGCGAGGCCGCAGGGGAGGAGGCCCCCGAGAGCGAAGGCGGCGGCGGTGGCCGCCCCGATCGCCACCGGCCCCTCGAGGGCGTGGGTGACCAGGATCCCCTTGCCGGCGCGCCGGGCGCGGTCGGCCACCTCCAGGAGGGGGAGAACCCCGCCGAGCAGGGCCGGCTTCAGGACCAGCACCCCGATCCCGGGCGTCTCCAGCGCGGACTCCAGGAAGCCGGCGTCGGCCAGGGACTCGTCCGCCGCCAGGGGCAGGGGAGCGCCGGCCCGGGCGAGGGCGAGGAGGGCCCGGCCCCCGACCGGTTCCTCGACGAAACGGACCGGCAGGCCGGCGAACCGCCGCAGGATCGCCGGGGCCTCGCCCGGCGGCAGGGACCCGTTGGCGTCCAGGGCCAGGTCTCCCCGGCCGGCGAGAAGCTCCGCCGCCAGGGTGGCCGCCGCGACTTCCTCCTCGAGGCGGCCCGGCGCCCCGATCTTCAGCTTGAACGACCGGACGCCCGCCGCCAGGCCGGCCTCCACTTCCCGGCGCACGGAAGCGGGGTCGTGTCCGCCGACCAGGGCGTGGACGGGCAGGGGAGCCGGCCGGGCCGGCCCGCCCAGGAAGCGGTGGAGGGGCGTCCCCGACCGGCGGGTCAGGAGCGCGAGCAGGGCGGTCTCCGCGGCGAACCGCGCCGAGGGCACGGGAGACATCCCCGCGAGGAGGCCGGCGACCAGCGGGGCCAGTTCCCGTGCCCGGTCGGCGACCCCGGCTTCTTCCCGCGGGGGCGGAGGATCCGGGAGCCGCAGGGGGAGGCGCGCGATCAGGGCGGCCAGGTCCGCCGCGGCCTCCCCGGGGGTGTCCGGCGACCACCCGCGGAGGGGAGAGGCTTCCCCGCGGCCCGCCCGTCCCTCCCCGTCCCGCAGCTCCAGGATCGTTCCCTCCCCGGGACGAAGCGCCCCGCTTCCGGCGAGGAGCGTTCCCCGCTCACCGGGCGGCCGGGGGAGCAGCCTGCCGGAGACGATTCTCATCCGTTCCTCCCGCGATCATCCCAGGGCGATTCCCAGGGCGAGCAGCAGACCGTGGACGAGGGCCAGGCGGGCGGCGCGGCCCAGCAGCCCGATCCACTCCGCGGGCACCCGGGCCCGCCGGACGCCGCGGGCGATCCCCGCGGCGTCCGGGGCCGCCAGCAGCACGATCCACGGCCCGGCCCCGGTCAGTCCCCCGAGATGGAGCGCCGCCGGGACCCCGGCGAAGGCGAGCAGGAGCAGCCCGGCCACCTCCCGTTCTCCTCCCCGCCGGCCGAGGAGCACCTGGAGGGTCCGCTTCCCGGCGGCCCGGTCCGTGTCCAGGTCCCGGAGGTTGTTCACCGCGAGGAGCACGGTGGTCGTTGCCCCCGGTCCGAGGGCGGCGACCAGGGCCGCCGCGGGGACCCGCCCGCAGGACACGTACGCCGTTCCCGCCGTCGCCACGAGGCCGAAGAAGACCAGCACGGAGAGGTCCCCGAGGCCGTGGTAGCCGAGGGGCCAGGGCCCCCCCGTGTAGGCGAGCCCGGCGAGGATCGAGACCGTCCCGATCACGATCACCGGCCAGCCGGCGGTCCACGCCAGGTAGAGACCACAGAGCGCGGCGAGGAGCCAGGCGGCGGCGGCGGCGGCCCAGGCCCCGGCGGGAGAGAGCAGGCCCGAGGCGACCGCCCGGGGAGGTCCCACCCGCTCCCGGTCGGTGCCCCGGACCCCGTCCTGGACATCGTTGGCCAGGTTCGTGCCGACCTGGATCAGCAGGGCCCCGGCCAGGGCCGCCAGGACCGGTCCCGCCCGGAAGCAGCCCTCCCGGAAGGTGCACGCGGCCCCCACCGCCACCGGGGCGACCGCCGCCGACAGGGTTCGCGGCCGGCAGGCGAGGAGCAGGGCGCGGACGCTCCCCGGCGGGGGCAGGGAAGGTTTCCGGGCCGGCGTCGTCACGCGGTCCTCCCCGCCTCAGGGGAAGCGCGGGTACCGCCGGAAGTCCGGCTTCCGCTTCTCGAGGAAGGCCCGCTTCCCCTCCTTCGCCTCCTCGGTCAGGTAGTAGAGGAGGGTGGCGTCCCCGGCCAGCTGCTGGAGGCCCGCCTGCCCGTCGCAGTCCGCGTTGAACGCCGCCTTGAGCAGGCGGAGGGCGGTCGGCGAGAGCTCGAGGATCCGGCGGCACCAGGCGATCGTCTCCTCCTCGAGACGGTCGAGGGGCACGACCGCGTTCACGAGTCCCATCGCCAGGGCCTCCCGGGCGTCGTACTGGCGGCAGAGGAACCAGATTTCCCGGGCCTTCTTCTGGCCGACGATCCGGGCCAGGTAGCTCGCCCCGTACCCCCCGTCGAAGCTGCCGACCCGGGGCCCGGTCTGGCCGAAGCGGGCGTTCTCGGCGGCGATCGTGAGGTCGCAGATCACGTGCAGGACGTGCCCGCCGCCGATGGCGTACCCGGCCACCATCGCGATCACCGGCTTGGGCAGGGTGCGGATGCGGCGCTGGAGGTCGAGAACGTTCAGCCGGGGCACTCCCCGCTCGTCCACGTAGCCGCCGTCGCCCCGGATCTTCTGGTCGCCGCCGGAGCAGAACGCCTCCGTGCCGGCGCCGGCCAGGATCGCCACCCCGATCGCGGGGTCGTCCCGGATGTTGGCGAAGGCGCGCATCATCTCGTCCACGGTGCGGGGACGGAAGGCGTTCCGCACGTGGGGCCTGTTGATGACCACCTTGGCGATCCCCTCCTCCGACTTGTAGAAGAGGATGTCCTCGAACCCGGGGATTTCCTTCCACTCGACTCCGTTCATCCCGTGCTCTCCCTTCGGACCCTGCCGGTCCTCACGAAGCGTCGAAGCCGGCCCGGCGCGCCGCCTCGTCCGCGAGCCGGCGCAGCCGGGACGCGATTCCCTCCCCGTCGGTGGGGACCGCCACCACCGACGGACCGTTCCCCCGGACGGCCTCCGCCAGGGCCGCCGCCAGCTCGTCCTCGGTTTCCACCCGCACGGCCGGGATCCCGTGGGCCCGGGCCAGGGCCACCGGGTCCGGGCCTCCCGGGCACCGGAACAGGTCCTCGAAGGCGTTCCCGGGCAGTCCCGCGCGGGAGACCGGGAGGCCGTCGAAGATCCGCCCGCCGCCGTTCTCGAGCACGACGGCGACGGCGGGGCCGGACGCCCGGGCCAGGACCTCCAGGCTGCCCGCGTCGTGCCGGAACGCCAGGTCCCCGAGCAGCCCGACGGCGGCCGTTCCCCGGGCGGAGACCGCCCCCGCGAGCTGGGCGAGCCCGCCCTCGATGCCGCTCTGGCCCCGGCGATGAAGGACTTCCAGGGAGGCGAGGTCGCCCGGCGCGTGGAGGTCCAGCTCCCGGACCGGAAGCCCGTTCCCGGCGAGGAGGAGCGTTCCATCCGGCAGGCTCTCGACCACGGCCCGGACCGCCCGGGCCTCCGGGAGCGGGCGGAGACTCCCTTCCCGGGCGGCGATCGCGGCCTCGGCCTGCCGGACCGCCGTCTCGAAACCCTCCCAGGCACGGGCCCACTCCGGGCTCACGCGCCACCCGGCCAGTTGTTCCCGCAGGAGGTCCAGGGCCTCGACCGGGTTGCCCGCGAGGATCTCCACCGCCCGGCCCGCGGGATCGTTCCAGCCGTGCTCCGCCAGGATCACCAGGGACAGGTCCCCGGCCCCGGCCAGCAGTTCCGAGAACCCGCGGGAAACCGGGGGCAGGCCCACCTGCACGACCAGGTCGGGGCGCAGCGCTCGCCGGCCGGCGGGGTGACGCCAGGCGAGGTCGAAACGATCGCCCGCGGGGAAGGTCCCGTGGCGGTTTCCCCGGTAGCGCCAGCCGCTGGCCGCCTCGGCGAGGAGGGGGATGCCGGTGGCGCGGCAGAAGGCGGCCACGGCCGCCAGGTCCCGGTGCCGCCGGGCCGGGCCGGGGCCCGCCAGGAGGACCGGCCGCCGGGCCCGGCGCAGCCGCGCGGCGAGATCCCCGATCGCCCCGCGGGGGGGCCGCCGGTCCGCCGGGCGCGGACGGGGCACGCCCCACCCGGGGGTGGCGGGTTTCCCCGGGAGGAGTTCGTCGATCACGGGGACCCGGGCGGGCAGGAGCGGCTTGCGGAACGGAACGTCCAGGTGGACCGGGCCCGGCACGGGGGACGCCGTCGCGGCCGCCGCCCGGGTTCCTACCCGGCGCCACGGGGCCGCGCCCGGCGACCCCGGGGACGGTGCGTCCAGCCGGGCGAAGAAGCGGACGTGCCGGCCGAACAGGTCCTGGTCCGTCGATTGGGGTGCGTCGGTGGTCTGGAGGTCGAAGGGACGGGCGGCCGACACGAAGACGACGGGGACGCGGGCATGGTCCGCCTCGAGGACCGCGGGCAGCCAGTTGGCCGGGGCGCTCCCGGAGGTCCCGAGGACCGCCACCGGTTCGCCGGAGGCGGCGGCCAGCCCGAGGGCGAAGAAGGCGGCCCCGCGCTCGTCGAGCACCGGGGTGACGGCGAGGCCGGGGTGAAGGGCGCACGCCACCGCCAGGGGCGTGGAGCGGGATCCCGGGGAGACCACCGCCCGGGCCACGCCGCCGCCGACCAGCCCGTCCACCAGGGCCAGGGCGGCGCCCAGGTTCGCCCGGCCGCTCACGCCGGCACCTCCCCGGTGGCCGACGGCCGGATCCCGAGGCTCGCCACCGTGGCCCGGAGCTTGGCCAGGATCTCCCGCGCCTCCCGGACCGGGTCCGAACCGGCGACGATCCCGGCGCCGGCCCGCAGGTGCAGCACGTTCCCCTGGAGGACCGCCGTCCGCAGGAGGACCGACGCCTCCACGGTCCCGTCGTCGTGCTCGACGAGCAGGGGCGCCGCGAACGCCCCCCGCGCGGGCTCCCGGGCCCGCAACCACTCCAGCGCCCGTTCCCGGGGGGCGCCCGCCACCGCGGGGGTGGGATGGAGGGCCGCCAGCACCCCGGCCGGCGTCACCCCCGGGCGGAGGCGGGCCGTGACCGGGGTGTGAAGGTGGACGAGCCCGGGCACGGAGCGGACCCGGGGGGCCCGGGGCACGACCAGTTCTTCCGCCAGGGGGGCGAGCGCCCGCCGGATGTCCCGGACGACCAGGTCGTGCTCCGCCCGGTCCTTCGGGCTGGCGAGAAGCCGTTTTCCTTCCCCGGGGCTGGCGGTTCCCGCGAGGGCCTCGGCCTCGAGAATCCCCCCCGGCCGGAGCCGGAACAGCCGCTCCGGGGTGGCCCCCAGCAGGAGCCGGCCCCCGGACAGGATGGCGAAGCGGGTGGAAGCGCCGGGCGGCCCTCCCGCCGCCAGGAGCCCGGCGACCAGGGCCCCGGGCGCCGGGGGCGCCGGGAAGACGAGGCGCGCCCCGCACGAGGGCACGATCTTTTCCGCCCCGCCCGCGTGGACCGCCGCCAGTGCCTCCTTCACCCTCCGGACCACCGCCTCTTCCGGGGGCAGCTCCAGCCTCCCCGGGGCGGGCAGGGGGGGAGGGGAGCCGGGCGGCCCTTCCCGCGGGGGGGCATCTCCGCACCACCGAGGGGGATCCCCGGGCCGGGTCCGGGTCGCGACCCACCGGGGAACCAGGGGCGGGGGGGGCGCCCAGGGGCCCGGGTCCCGGGGGTCGTCCGGGTCGAACGGCAGGATGCGCACGGAGGGCCGCCGGTCACCGGGGTCTTTCCCCTGCCCGAGCCCCACGGTGACGCGGCCGTCCTCCCGGTCGACGAGGACGAAGCCCCGGGCGAACCGGGCTCCGAGCAGTCCCTCCGGTCCGGCCGCCGGGATCATCCTGCGCTCCCCCGGGGCGTCCCGACGAAGAGGGTCGCCACCCCGGCAGTGAGGGGCCGGATCCCGATCACCCGGAGGCCCGCCCGTTCCATGGCCGCGGCGAACGCGCCGGGCGCGGGGAAGGCGCGCATGGAATCCGCCAGGTAGGCATAGGCGTCCGAGCCGGACAGGATCCTGCCGACCCGGGGCAGGACGCCGCGGATCCAGGCCCGGGCCAGCGGGGCCAGGAGACCCCGCCGCGGCTCGCCGAGCTCCAGGATCGCCACCCTCGCGCCCGGCCGCAGGACGCGGGCCATCTCCCGCAGGGCGGCCGGGCGGTCCGGCACGTTCCGGATCCCGAAGGCGATCGTCACCCCGTCGAGGCTCCGGGAACGGAAGGGAAGGGACTCCGCCCTCCCGTGAACCAGGCTCAGCCTCCCCTCGAGACCGAGGCGCCGCAGCTTCGCCCGCCCGAGGGCGAGCATCCGCCGCGCCGGGTCGAGGCCGGTCACCCGGGCGTCCGGGTGCGCGCGACAGATCTCGATCGCCAGGTCCGCGGTGCCCGTGGCCAGATCGAGGGCCCGGGCGCCCGCGGGGAGTTCCAGGGCGGAGACCGCCCGGCGACGCCAGCCCCGGTCGATCCCGAGGGAGAGCAACCGGTTCAGGAGATCGTACCGGTCGGCGATCCGGTCGAACATCTCCCCGCTGCCCGGGCGGGGACGGGACACCGCGGGGCTCACGGCGCGAGGGGCCTGGCCGGTCGGGCGGGCCTGGGCGGTGGCGTCGCTCCTCCCGGCCGCAGGATCGAGGCCAGCAGCCCCGGTTCGATCGCCTGGGGGCCGTCGGACAGGGCGCGGGACGGGTCGTCGTGGACCTCGACGAGCAGCCCGGCGGCGCCGGCGGCCAGGGCGGCCCGGGCCAGCGGAACGACCAGGTCCCGGCGCCCGGCCGCGTGGGACGGATCGACGATGACCGGGAGGCCCCGCACCCCCGCGAGGAGGGCGACCGCCCCCAGGTCGAGGAGGTTGCGGGTTCCCCGGTCCCAGCCCCGGATCCCCCGCTCGCACGGCAGCACCGCGGGAGCGCCGTGGGCGAGGCAGTGCTCGGCCGCCTGGAGCCACTCCTCGATCGTCGCCGCCATCCCCCGCTTCAGGAGGACGGGTTTCCCGGCCCGTCCCACCGCGTGGAGCAGGGGAAAGTTCTGCATGTTCCGGGAACCCACCTGGAGGATGTCCGCGGCCTCCGCCACCGCGTCCACCGTGGAGACCTCCATCACCTCCGTGACGAGGGCGAGGCCCTGTTCCCGGGCGGCCTCGGCGAGCCAGCGGAGGGCCCGGCGGCCGTGCCCCGCGAAGGAGTAGGGGCCGGTGCGGGGCTTGAAGGCTCCGCCCCGCAGGACGCGGGCGCCGGCCCGGGCGACCGCGGCCGCGAGCCGGTGCACCTGCTCCTCGGTCTCCGCGGCACAGGGGCCCGCCATCAGGACCGGGGGATGGTTTCCCCCGATCGCCACGCCGCCCGCGCGGACGACCCCCGGGTGGGCGTCCACCCGGGGATGGGGACTGTCGGGAACGAAGACGTTCCGGACCCCGGGTACCGCCCGCACCGCCTCCACCGGCACCCGGGCGGAGTGGGGAAGGACCTCGAGGAGGACTTCCCCGCCGCCGTCGGCGAGACGCCGCGTCCACAGGCCCAGGCGGGCGAGGACCTGCTGGACGGCCCGCGGGTCAGCCCCGGGTGCGAGCGCGATCGTCATGGCGACCCTCCGGTCCCCGGGACGCGGGGGCCCGCGCGCCCCGAGGGTCCGCAAGGCTACCAGCGGGTGGTCGTGGTGCGCCAGACCGGGAGAAGGGAAGAAGCGGGGAGCCCGGGGCCCATCGCAACGGGTGCTGTCTTCAGGGGGGAGGTCATGCCTTTTCGTCCCGTCGACCCGGGCTCCCCACCGGCAATCTAGGTTCGGCCCCGCGGGCCGTCCACCCGGCCGCGGGGTAGAATCCCCCCGGCGCCCCCGGGGGCGCCGGGGAGAGCCACCCTGAACAGCCACCGCCTCGCGCGCCTCGCGAACCTCGGTCTCGTCGTTTCGGGCCTCGTCACGCTGGTCGCCCTGGCCACGGGCGGGCCCCGGCTGCGGGCGGGAAACCTGGTCGTCGGTCCCTGGGGGGCCGCCTTCCCCGCGTGCCTCTTCTTCCTCTTCGCCGCCTGGCGGCTCTCCCTTTCCCGCCGCTCCGGGGGGGTCGAGGGGTGGCTCGTCACCTTCTACGCCCGCCAGGGCCTTCCCCCGCGGGACGCGCCGACCACCCTTCCCCGGGCCCTCCGGGCGGGCCTGCTCCTCGGGGCGGGGGCCGGGGTGGTCGTCGCCGCGGGGGAGACGGTGGTCCTGCTCGGGCAGGCGACCGAACCGTGCATCGAGCGGTTCGATGCCTTCCTGCTCGCCCTTGTCGAGCTGCTGGCCGGCCTGGTCGTGCCGGGAGTGATCGGGGCCGGGATCGCGGGGGTGCTCTACGCGGGAGAACGGTGGTGGCGTGGCCGGGCCCCGGGGGGGTACGAGCACGGCCGGCGGACGGTGATCGGCCTCCTGGCGGTTCTGCCTCTCCTGCTCCTGCTCGCCCCGCGGCAGGCTCTCCCCGGGCCACCCCCGCGGCTGCTGCTCGCGGCCGTGGTGGCGATGGTCGCCGCGGCCGGCGTCGTCTTTCTCGTGCTGCCCGCCGCCTGGCTCCGGGCCCGGGAAGGCCGCTGGGGCCTCGCCGTGGTTGCCGGGGGGAGCACCGCCGTGCTGCTCGGCCTCCTCGCCGTGTCCAGGTTCGCGGGGGGCGGGGCGCCGGTGGCCCCGGCCGGGGCGCCCGCCCCGAACGTGCTCCTGGTCACCCTGACGGGGTTGCGCACCGATCACACCAGGACGTGGCACGGAACGGAAGGCTTCACCCCCTTCCTGGACGCCCTGGCCGCCACCGGGACCGTCTTCCGGGAGGCGGTCACCCCCTCGTCCTGGCCTCCTGCCGCCGCCGCCTCCCTGCTGACCGGCCTCTACCCGGCGGAGCACGGGCTGATCGCCCCGGGCGAGCGCCTGCACCGGCCCCTCCAGTCCCTGCCCCGGGTGCTCGCCGCCCACGGCTGGGAGACCGCCGCCTTCGTCTCCTCCCGGGACTTCGACGGGGGGCCGACCGGTTTCGCGGACCTGTTCGACGAGTACCGGGACACGACCACCCTCGGGCGGCGCCTGCGGCGTGTCCCCCTGGGGAGGATCGCCGCCCTCGCCTTCCCCCCGGACGTCGAGCCCCGGCTCTGCGACGACACCGCCGCCGCCCTCCGGGACTGGATCATCCGGCGGGGCGCCGGGCCGTGGTTCGCCTGGGTCGAGCTCGCCGACCCGTGGCGACCCCACCCCCGCTGGGCGTTCCAGCCGCCTCCCCCGGGAGAGGTTGCCGGGGGCGGCGCCCGGGGGGTCCTGGACCCGCCGCCGGACTGGGCCCTGCCGGGCGAGCGGCGGGCGTCCCTCGCCGCCTGGCGGCGGGCCTACGACGGGGCGGTTCGCCGGACCGACCAGGTGCTGGAGGGAATCCTGCGCTCCCTCGGGGCGTGGGGGCTCGAGCGGCGGACCCTGGTCGTGGTCACCGGGGAGGCCGGCGTGACGCTGGGGGAAGACGGAACGTGGTTCGGCATGGGCAGCTCCCTCCCCGAGCCGGTGATCCACCGGCCGCTCCTGTTCGCCGGCCCACGGATCGCCCGGCACCGTTCCCTGGGGGGGCCGTGCAGCCTGGTGGACGTGATGCCCACCGTGCTGGGGGTCCTGCGGCTCGAGCCGGGCCGCGACGGCCAGGGGGAGGACCTCTCCCGCTACCTGGTGGACCGGGGCTTCCGGGAGCGGAACCCCCGCTCGGGGCCGGTCTTCAGCGAGTGTCCCCTCGGTCCGGGGAGGGGCGCCGGGCCGCCCCCCCGGGTCGTCTCCGCCCGGATCGGGTTCCTGAAGCTGGTCCGCTGGCCGGACGGGCGGCAGGAGCTCCGGCTGGCGGGGGCCGGCGAGGAGCGTCCCGTGCCGCCGGACCGGCCCCGTGCCCTGCACGAGCTGGAGGCCCAGCTCGACCAGTTTCTCCGCGACCGCACCGCGATCCGCCGGTGACCGGCCGGGGGATGTTGGTGGCGCCGGGGCGTTGGGATATCTTGTGCGCCATGCGCCGTCCTGCCCGCCGGCCCGTCCTGGCCCTCGTCGCGTTTCTCGCCGCCTGCTTCGTGGCGGGAACCGTCCCCGTGGCGGCGCAGACCCCGGAACCGTCCGGCTCCGGCGGCGGGGCGGCCGCGTCCGGGTCCGGCGGCGGACCGTGCGCCGTCATCCACGCGATCGAGGTCCGGGGCAACCGGAAGATGAGCGCGGACGCGGTCCGGTTCGACCTGGGAATCCGGCCGGGGGACCGGTGGGACGATGCCCGGATCCGGCGGGAATTCCGGCGCTTCTGGAAGCGGGGGTACTTCTCCGATCTCCGCTTCTTCCGGCGGTGCACCCCGGAGGGGGCGGTCCTCGTCGTCGTCCTGCGGGAACGCCCCACGATCCTCTCGATCGACTACGACCGCCTGAAGATGGCGAGCCAGCAGCAGATCGAGGACTACTTCAAGGACCGGAACTTCCACCTCTCGGTGGGAGCCCCGCTGGACCGGAAGAAGCTGTGGCGGGCCCGGGAGCTGATCCGCGAGTTTCTCGGCCAGAAGGGTTACCTGGACGCGCGGGTGGAGCCGGTCGTCAGCACCCTTTCCCCGGGCGCGGTCAAGGTGCATTTCCGCATCGTTCCCGGGGGAAAGACGAAGATCCGGAAGATCCGGTTCACGGGGAACGAGGCGTTCTCCGACCGGGCCCTGCGCAAGCGGTTCAAGCTGACCTCGACCTGGCACTGGTACTGGCCCTTCTCGAAGAAGGCCCTCTACCACCCCCTCAAGTACCAGCAGGACATCACGAACATCCTCCAGTTCTACCGGGACCACGGCTACCTGGACGTGGACGTCCAGCCCCCGATCGTGCGGGTCGTCACCCGGGAGTCGCGGCGGAAGGAGCGTCACCGGAAGGCCCGCTCCCGCCGCCGGGGAAAGGGGCGGGGGAAGAAGCGGGAGGAGCAGCGGCCGGTGGACACCGGCCCGCGGGTCCGGAAATGGGTCTACCTGACGATCCCGGTCAAGGAGGGCCCGGTCTACCGGCTGGGGGAGGTGAAGTTCGAGGGGAACACGGTCTTCACCTCCCGGCGGCTGCGCCCGTTCGTTCCCCTCGCCCCGGGGAGCGTGATCCGCGACAACGTGATCGAGGCCGGGATCGAGATGATCCGGCGGGCGTACGGGACGAAGGGGTACGTCTACGCCACGGTGACGCGGCGCTTCGAGCGGCACGAGGGGGAGCCGGTCGCGGACCTCGTGATCAGCATCGACGAGGACCAGGCCTACACCGTGCGCCGCATCGAGTTCCGGGGCAACACGGAAACCCGTGACCTGGTCCTGCGGCGGGAGCTGAACATCTACGAGGGCGAGCTGCTGAACAAGGCCCAGCTCGACCGGTCGATGCAGAAGCTGAACATGCTGGGGTACTGGGTCCCCGAGGGGGAGCCCACCCTCGAACCGGTCCCGGGCGAGCCCCTCGTGGACGTGATCATCCACGGGCAGGAGCAGTCGCGGAACGAGATCCAGGTGGGAGGCGGCTACAGCGAGCTCGAGGGCGGGTTCTTCCTCGCCAGCTACCAGACCCGGAACTTCCTCGGGCGCGGGGAGACCCTCTCCCTGTACCTCGGGGTCGGCAGCCGGATGAACCAGGCCTCGATCGCGTTCACCGAGCCGTGGTTCCTCGGCAAGCCCTGGACCTTCGGCTTCCGGATCTACCGGCGGAGCTTCGATTTCGGCCGGGCCCTGGACGCGCAGGGGAACCTGATCCGGCTCACCCAGTCGGCCACCGGCGGCGCGGTGACGATCGGGAAGCGGCTCGGCGACTTCACCCAGGTCCAGCTCACCTACGGCTACGAGACGACCGACGCCGATACCCTGGACATCTCCGCCCGCTACGCGACGACGAACACGCGGATCGCCACCCTGACGCCGGTCTTCTCCTTCCGTCGCCTGGACAACTTCCTGCGCCCGACCCGGGGGGCCGAGCTGACGGTGATCGGGCAGGTGGCCGCCCGGTCCCTCGGGGGTGACAACGACTACCTGCGGCCCCAGGTGGAGGGGAGCGTCTACTTCCACCTCGTCGGCCGCTGGTTCGTGGCCCTGCACGGCGAGCTCGGGTGGATCAAGCCGTTCGGCGCGATCAAGCGGGAACCGGGGTTCGTCGACGGGGTGCCCCGCTTCCAGCGGTTCTTCCTCGGGGGCGACACGATCGGTCCCCGGGTCTTCGAGACCCGGACGATCTCCCCGATCCGCTGGATCGCCCAGGTGGACGTGAACGGGAACCCGGTCGTCGACGCCAACGGGAACCCGTACATCTACCCCGCCTGGGTGGGGGGCAGCAAGAAGGCCCTCTTCCAGTTCGAGCTGGGCTACCCGATCGGGCGGACCGCGACCCTGGCGCTGTTCTTCGACGCGGGCGGGGTCTACGACAACGGGGTGGACATCAACACCGGGGACATGCGGATGTCCACCGGGGTCGAGTTCCGGGTGTTCATGCCGATGTTCCAGGCCCCGATCCGGCTGATCTACGGCTGGCCCGTGCGGGAGTTCCCCGGGGACCGGACGAACACCTTCCAGTTCTCCATCGGCCTGCCGTTCTGATCCCGCCTTCACCCCCGGCCGGGAGCCGTCCCGGCCGCGTGGTTCGGCGGCGGGTTCGCCCCGCGCGTCCCGTCCCGGTTCCCCCGCTCACCGGGCGGGAGGCGCGCCGGGTGCGGGGGACCGTCCCGCGGCGTCCCGGAGGAGGGCGTCCACGATCCGGTCCACCTCCGGCGCCCCGGCCGGCGGCGCGCCCTCCCGGCGGTTGAGCAGGACCGCGAAGAGGACCGCCCGCCGGGGCCGGTTCCCGCTCGCGGGAAGATCGGCCCGCCCGGCGAGGGCGGCCACCCCGCGGAGGGTCCCCGTCTTGCCCCGCAGCATTCCCCGCCAGGCCGGCAGGCGATCCCGGAGCGAGCCGTCCTCGCCGGCCCGGGGCAGGGCCACGAGCAGCTCCGGGCCCCACTCCGGGTGGTCCTCCGCCGCCCGCAGCAGGGCCACCAGGGCCCGGGCGGTCAGGCGGTTGTCCCGGCCGAACCCGGAGCCGTCCACGAGGCGGACCCCCCGCCGGGGGACGTGGAACTCGTCGAGGCAGCCCCGGAGCACCTCGACGCCCGCCCGGGTCGTTCCCGGGCGGTGACCGCCCGCGTCCACCGCCAGCAGGCGGGTCAGCATCTCGGCGCCGTAGTTGGAGGAGTGCTTGGCGACGGCGCGGGCCAGCTCGGCCAGGGCGGGACTCTCGTGGGCGAGGAGGCGGACGAGGTTCCCGTCGTCCGGGACGGGGCCCCGCCGGACCGTCCCGGAGAGGCGGATGTCCGCCCGTCCCAGCAGTTCCCGTACCGCCGCCACGGCGACTTCCCCGGGGTGGCCGAGGTGGACCCACCGCCGCCAGGGGGAGCCCCCGGCCGGCACCGACCCGGAGAGCACGAGCACGCCGGCCCCCTCCTCCCGGACCCGGACCCGCACCCGGGGAGGGGTCCCGGCGGAACCGGTCCGGACCCGCGACTCCAGCCGGCACGGGTGGGCGAGGGGAAACAGCCGCGCGTCCGCCGGGGCCCCGGGCCGGGGGCCGGGCCGCACGATCACCTCGACGCTGTCCCACGCGATCGACAGCGCGCCCTGGGGTGCGTCGTAGGGATCGACCGCCCGCCGGCGGGGCCAGGAGGGCGGGCGGCCCGGCGGCTCGAACAGGCCGTCGTCCAGGACCACGTTCCCCTCGATGCGGGAGACGCCGAGGGCCCACAGCTCCCGGAAGGCGGCCCAGAGGTCCTCCGCCCGCAGGAGGGGGTTGCCCCCACCGCGGATCCAGAGGTTGCCCCGGAGCACGCCGTCGGCGCGGGGGAGAGAGCGGGCGAGGAAGACGGTCTCGATCCGCCGGGCCGGGCCGAGCCGGTGGAGGGCGCAGGCGAGGGTGACGAGCTTGACCGTCGAGGCGGGCACCAGGGGTCGGTCCGGGTGGACCGCCGCCAGCACCCGGCCGGTCCCGGCGTCCACCGCCAGGATCCCCACCCGCTGGCCGCGGAGGGCCGGGCTCTCCAGCACCCGGGAGAGCCGGGGCCCGGCCACCCGCCGCGGGGCACGGGCGGGCACCCCTCCCCCGGCCCGCGCGGAACCGGCGAGAAGGAACGCGCCGACGACGAACGGCAGGACAACGCGAACGATCGTGCTGCGCATGGCGCGAGGCTACCGCGCCCGGCGGGCCGCTTCTACCCGGCGTGCCGCACCGCCTGCCCGGTGCGTGGGGCCGTGCTTTCGCGGTCCGTGGCGCGGGGGTCGCCGGGAGCGGCCTCCGGCCGTCTCGCGCGCTCGACCGGCGGCGGTCGCGGGGTCCTCCGCGCCTGGCGGCTCGCAGGCCGCCCGCCGGGCGCGTGACCGGATGGCGCGGCGGCCGGCTCGCCGCGGGCGCTTCGCGCCCCCGCCGCTCTGCGGCTCCGGTTCGGCGCTCCGGACCCCGCGCTGCCGGGTCTCGCACCGCTCGCCGGAGTCGGCCGTCCCGGCAATCCGCCGCGCCTGCCTTCGCTCGCCGGAGTCGGCCGTCCCGGCAACCCGCCGCGCCTGCCTTCGCTCGCCGGAGTCGGCCGCCCCGGCGACCCGCCGCGCCTGCCTTCGTTCGCCGGAGTCAGCCGTCCCGGAACGGGACGGGTGGCGAGCATTCGGCGGGCGTTCGCCCCGGTGTCCCGGAAGGGAGCGGCCCTTTCCGGCGGCCCGGGGGGCGGGGGCCCCGTACAACCAGGCGGCATTCCACGCCCCGCTCCCTCCCCCGAGGGGAACGAGGAGGATGTCGCGATGCATCGCCCGCAGCCCGGCGCCCGTTTTCTCGGGCGCCTGCTCCGCGCCCGGCGGGAGGCCCTCGGCCTCACCCGGGGCCAGGTGCTCCGGCGGTCCCGGCGGGGGCCGCACCGTCCCCTGGCGCCGACCGTTCTCCGGGACCTGGAAACCGGGGACCGCCTGCCGACCCTCTCCCGGCTTCCCGCCCTGGCCCGGGCCCTCGGGTTCCACCCGGCGGAGCTGCTGGAATGGGTGCTCCTGGCCCCGGTCCTGGAGGAGGCCGCGGGCCGGGTGGCGGGCCCGGCCGGGCGCGGCGGCCCGCTCCTCCGGGCCGCGGCCGGTTACCTGGCGGCCGGGCGGCCGGCCGAGGCGGCCGTCCTCGCCCTGCGGGCCTGGCCCGCTCCCGGAAAAGCCGGTTCCGCGCCCCCGGTGCTGGCGCGGGCCGTCCTCGCCCTCGGGTCCCCGCTCCTGGCGCTCCTCCTGGCGGGCCGGTCGCGGGACCCCGGGGCGGTTCTCGACGTCCAGGCGGAGGCCCTGGAGCGCCTGGGCCTGGCGGGTGCCGCCCGGAGGATCGCCGACGGGGGCGACCCGCGGGACCGGCGGATGGCCGCCGTCCGGGCGCGGCTGCTCGAGGCGGCCGATCCCCTCCGGGCGGCCGGCGCCTGGGCCGAGCTCCTCGACCGGGCCCGGGAGGCGGGGGACGCCCGGGGGGCGGCGGAGGCGGCGGCGGGAGTCGCCCGGTGCCTCGACCGGGCGGGCCGCCCCCGGGAGGCGGCGCGGTTCCTCCGGGAAGGGGAGCGCTGGCGTCCCGGCGGCCCCGGATCCCTTGCCCCTCCCGGCGCTGGCGACTAGCATTTGCGTCCCACCTTTGTTCCCGCACGCTCACGTGCGACCTCCGCGTCCGCCGGCCGGGGATCCCCCGGGATGCCGCCGGCCCCGGTGCGCGGGAGGCCGGAGCCGGAGGAGGAAATCCCTTGAACGTCCACGAGTACCAGGCCAAGGAAGTCCTGGCGCGGTTCGGCGTGCCGGTTCCCCCGGGCGAGGTCGCCGAGACGCCGGAACAGGCCCGGGCGATCGCCGAGCGCCTCGGGGGCAGGGTCGTCGTCAAGGCCCAGGTCCACGCGGGGGGGCGCGGCAAGGCCGGCGGGGTCAAGCTGGCGGACGGTCCCGCCGAGGCGGAGGAAAAGGCGCGGCAGATCCTGGGGATGACCCTGGTGACCCCCCAGACCGGGGCCCAGGGGAAGCTGGTCCGCAAGGTCTACGTGACCGCGGCCGTGGACATCGAGCACGAGTACTACCTTTCCGTGCTCGTCGACCGGGCCAACGCCTGCCTGACGATCATGGCCTCGGCGGAAGGCGGGGTAGAGATCGAGAAGGTGGCGGCGGAGAGCCCGGAGAAGATCCTCCGCCTCGCCGTGAGCCCGGTGGCCGGGTTCAGTCCCTACCTGGCGCGGCGGGTCGGGTTCTGGCTGGGGCTGGACCCGAACCAGGTGAAGCAGTTCACGAAGCTGCTCGGCGGGATCGTGCAGTGCTTCCTCGAGACCGACGCGTCCCTCGTCGAGATCAACCCGATGATCCGCACGCCGGGGGGGGAGATCGTCGCCCTGGACGCGAAGATCTCGTTCGACGACAACGCCCTCTTCCGGCACCCGGACATCGCCGGCCTGCGGGACATCCACGAGGAGGACCCCCTCGAGGTGGAGGCGGGCGAGGCCGGCCTGAACTACATCCGCCTCGACGGCACCGTGGGCTGCATGGTCAACGGCGCCGGCCTGGCGATGGCGACGATGGACATCATCGACCAGCACGGCGCCCGGCCGGCGAACTTCCTCGACGTGGGCGGTGGAGCCTCGAAGGAATCGGTCACCGCGGCGTTCCGCATCCTGCTCCGCGACCCGGACGTGAAGGCGATCCTGGTCAACATCTTCGGCGGGATCGTCCGGTGCGACCGGGTCGCCGAGGGGATCATCGCCGCCGCGAAGGACGTGAAGATCGGGGTTCCCCTCGTCGTCCGGCTGCAGGGGACGAACCACGAGGAGGCGCGGAAGATGCTCGAGGCGTCGGGCCTGTCGCTGATCGTGGCGGAAGAGCTCGACGAGGCGGCCCGGAAGGTGGTCGAGGCCGCGAAGGGAGGTGCCCGGTGAGCATCCTGGTCGATGCGGCAACCAAGGTCGTCGTGCAGGGAATGACCGGCTCGGAGGGGACCTTCCACACGAAGCAGATGGTCGCCGCCGGGACACGGGTCGTCGCCGGCGTCACGCCGGGCAAGGGCGGGATGGTGCACGAGGGGATCCCCGTCTTCGACACGGTCGCGGAGGCCCGGGAGAAGACCGGCGCGAACACGTCCGTGATCTTCGTCCCCGCGCGGTTCGCCGCCGACGCGATCCTCGAGGCGATCGACGCCGGGATGCCCCTCGTCGTCTGCATCACCGAGGGGATCCCGGTGCTCGACATGCTGCGGGTGAAGAACGCCCTCGCGGCCTCGGGCCGGACCCGGCTGATCGGCCCGAACTGTCCCGGCGTGATCACGCCGGGCCGGGCGAAGATCGGCATCATGCCGGCGAACATCCACGTGCCGGGGCCGGTCGGTGTCCTTTCCCGGTCGGGCACCCTGACCTACGAGGCGGTCGACCAGCTGACCCGCCGCGGGATCGGCCAGTCGACCTGCATCGGCATCGGCGGAGACCCGATCATCGGTTCGCCCTTCACCTCCCTGCTGCCCCTCTTCGAGCAGGATCCCCAGACCGAGGCGGTCGTCATGATCGGCGAGATCGGTGGCACCGCCGAGGAGGAAGCGGCGGCCTGGATCGAGGCGAACATGACCAAGCCGGTCGTCGCCTTCATCGCCGGGGCTACCGCCCCCCCGGGGCGCCGGATGGGACATGCGGGAGCGATCATCTCCGGCGGGAAGGGAACGGCGGCGGAGAAGAAGAAGGCGCTGCGCGAGCACGGGATCCACGTGGTCGACTCGCCGGCCGAGATCGGGGCCACGGTGGCCCGGGTCCTCGGGAGGGAGTGACATGGCGGTGGAGCGCACCCTCGCGATCGTCAAGCCGGACGCCGTGGACCGGGGGGTCCTCGGGGAGGCGATCGTGGCGGCGGAACGGGCCGGCCTGCGGGTCGTGGCGATCCGCCGGCTGCAGCTGACGAAGCGCCAGGCGGAAGGGTTCTACGCGGTGCACCGGGAGCGGCCCTTCTTCGACGCCCTGACCGACTTCATGAGCGAGGGGCCGTCGGTGGTCATGGTCCTGGAAGGCGAGGACGCCATCGCCACCTGGCGGCGGATTCTCGGCGCGACGAACCCCGCCGAGGCGGAAGAGGGCACCCTCCGCCGGCGGTTCGGCACCAGCATCGAGCGGAACGGGTTCCACGGCTCCGATGCGCCGGAGACGGCGGCCTTCGAGATCGGCTACATGTTCCCCGGGCTGGATCTGGCCTGAGGGGTTGCGCGGGGGCGGCAGGACGGGCCCGGGCCGGGCGCCCGGGCCCTTTTCCTGTCCCCCCGGTCAGGGATAGATCGGGCAGCCGCGCAGCGGGACCTTGAGCCTCGACCCCCGTTCCACCGTGTCCTTCCGGTGGACGTGGTTCAGCAGGGCCACGTCCCGGCAGGGGACCGCCAGGTCGGGAATGGTGGCGCAGATCTCCGCCAGCGTCCTGCCCCCCGGGACGGCCACGAGGTGGATGCGGACCGGCTCGACCCCGAGCACGGCGGGGTCCGTTTCCCGGGCGAAGGAGCGGACCGTGCGCTCCATCGCCCGGACCGGGTCCCCGTCCCGCCTGCCGGCGAACGCCCCGACGAAGCGGTAGAGGTGCTCCCCGTCCCGGATGGCCGCGAGGAGCAGGGGGCGTGGCGGGGTCCCCTCCCGACCCGGGACGGTGGCGAAACCGATCCAGGCGGGGAACCCGCCCACCGTGGTCGAGCTCCCGTCCAGGTCGAGGAACCGTTCCCGGCGCGCGAGCCGGGCGACGTATTCCGCCGGTGGGAGGCCGTTCGCCCGTCCCGGCGGCACGAGCTCCAGGACCAGGCGGGCGGACGGGCGTTCGGGGTCGTCCAGGGCGGCCACGAATCGGTTCGTGTTCAGGAGCTTCCAGCCCGGGGGGAACGCGACCCGGAAGCGGAGACCGGGATGGCGGAACAGGCCGTCGTGGAGGAACCCCTGGCGGGGGTCGTCGCCGAAGACCAGGCCGTCGACCCGCTCGAGGAGGATCTCCCGGTGGCGGACCAGGGTCTTCCCCCGCGCCAGCTTGCGGGCCCGGATCTTCCGGGCGAGCTGCCGGGTGACGGCGACCCGGTCCGCCGGGGCGGGGTGGGTCGAGAGCCAGGAGGGGAGGGCCTGGCCGGAGCGCTGCTCCAGCCGGTCGAGCACCGAGAGGAAAGCGGGGAAGGCGAGGGGGTCCCAGCCGGCCCGCGCCATGTACCGCACCCCGAGCATGTCCGCCTCCCGCTCGTCCCGGCGGGAATAGGAAAGGAGCAGCAGCCGGGCGGCGGTGCCGAGGAGGTCGCGGACCCGCCCCAGGCGGGGGTCGGCCATCCCGGCGACGCCGAGGCCGACGGCGAGAAGCTGCTGCTGGGAGAGCTGCTCGGCCCCGTGGCGGGCTTCCACGTGGCCGATCTCGTGCCCGAGGACACCGGCCAGCTCCGCCTCGGAGTTCGCATGGGCGATGAGCCCGCGGGTGACGAAGACCGGCCCGCCGGGGAGGGCGAAGGCGTTGACCACGGGAGAGTCCAGGACGGTGAAGGAGAAGGGGTAGGAGGGATCCTCCGTCACCGCCGCGAGCTTCCCGCCGATGGTCTTCACCCAGGACGCGAGGGCCGGGTCGTCGTACGCGCCGTACTCGCTCCGGATCCCGGGGAGGGCTTCCCTCCCGAGCCGGATTTCCCGGTCCCGGTCCACGAGCAGCAGCTGCCGCCGGCCGGTGGCCGGGTTCGTCACGCAGGCCGCGAGCACCCCGGCCAGGAGGAGGAACAGGACCCATGCGGCGAGGAGGGGGACGGAGCGCAGCCCCCGGCCGGCCCGGGGGCCGGGGAGGGACGGCGCCTTCTTCCCGGCGGCGGGCCCGGTTGCCCCGGTCACGGTTCGGGGTCCCGCGGCTCCCGAAGCCGGGCCCCGCGTGGCGGGGAGGCCCCGGGGGGAGACCGGGAAACGGGAGCGGAAACGGCCCATCGGGAGGCTCCTCGGGTGTCGGCGGGAACGGGCCGATCTTAGCGTGCTCCGGGGACGGAGAAAAAGCGGGGCCGGCCCCTCGGCCGGCCCCGCGACGTGGTCGGGGATCCTTCAGCGCGTCAGCGCATCAGGGGCAGGCGTCGAGCGACGCGTCACGGTCGCCGCTCTGGCTGGCCGCCTGCGTGTTGTAGCTGTAGCCGTCCACCCGGGTCAGGTACCAGAACCCGGCACCCGCCGCGGGCGTGGCGGAGTCGGTCGACTGGGTGTCGGTCCCGTCGTTCTCGAGGCAGCTGCCGCCGGAGAAGTTCCCCGAGCTGCGCAGGCTGTCGAGATCGCCCTTCGCCGTGTCGAAGATGCTCGGACAGGCGGCGTTGGCGTCCGGGTCCCACTCGAAGGTGGTCTTGTTGTCGGCCGGCCAGCGGAGGTTGTCCGTCCAGCACTCGGCGGGGCCGCCACCGCCTCCCAGCGGGGTGTTGATCGTCACCTCGTCCTCGCCGATGCAGCTCGGCTCGGAGGAGCACCGGACCTTGAGGACGTAGGTGGTGTTGTACTTCGGGGTGACGACCGTGAAGGCGTTGGTCTGCCAGTCACGGACGACGGCCCCGTCGCTGGTCTCGAAGCGGTACTCGAGAGCACCGCCCAGGCAGGAGTCGGCGTCGGACTTCGAGCCGTCGAGCCAGAAGGGGCGGCCGGGCGCGTTCGACTCGCCGGTGTCGGTGTTGACGTCGGTGTTGCCGTCACCGTCGAAGTCGCAGTACTCCGGCGTCTGGTCGGAGCAGGCGATCGCGGGCTTCCGGTTCAGGTTCTTGTCCACCCGCGGGTAGGGGACGGCGGCGAGCGCGGCGTTGACGCTGCCACAGTTGCTCGCCGGGCACTGGGCGGAAGTGGCCTCGCCGTCGTTGTCCACGGAGAGGGTCCCACTGGACGCGGCGCCGGTGATCTGGACGTTGTCGATCCACCAGCCGTCGTCCCGGTTCGAGCAGAAGGGACCGATGATCGCCGCGCAGTTCTCGATACCGGGCAGGCCGCCCGGGCTGACGTGGAAGCGGATCAGGACCTTCTGCCCCTTCCAGGGAGTCAGGTCGTACTTCTTCTGGATCCACTTCGTCTGGGGAACCGCCCCGTTCCCGACCGAGCCCTCGGACTCTTCACCGGTCTCGGGGAAGCAGCCCGACCAGAGCACGACCTGGACCTGGCCGAACGGATCGTCCTGCCGGGTCCGGCCGACGCAGGAGTCGGAGCTCATCGGGAAGCAGGTCGAGGACGGACCGGTCCGCAGGGAGTTCTCGAAGAAGTCGTCCTCGGTGTTCCCGTCGTCCGACGGATCGTACATGCAGTTGATGAAGTTCGGCATGCGGAACGACTGCTCGGGGCTGAACCAGGCGTGGAGCGGCTCCCAGTGCTCCGAGCCGTCCCGGTTGCCGGTCTCGAGGGTGTCGCAGTCGTCGTTTCCGTTCTTGTCGACGCAGATGTAGGTCAGGGCGGCGTCGAAGTCCCAGGGCGGGTACCCGCCGCTGAAGAGCCGCCAGTCGGTGATCGAGAGCTGGGTCCAGTAGGAGAGCTCGGGGTTACCGGTCCCCAGCTGAATGCTGTAGCGCGTTTCCGCCCACCGCATGCGGTTCATGTCGAGGGTGGTGTTGTCGTCGAGGATCGAGCCGTCGGCCTCCGGGTGGTTCCCCAGGTGGAGCGAGGAGATACCCCCGGCCATGGAGCGGTTGTCCGGGCAGGCGGTCAGCTCGCAGACCGTCTCGCCGGCCGGCGGCTGCTTGCTGGTGTGCAGGTGCCAGTGGTTCTCGGTGTTGTCGTACCCCTCGCCCAGCTCGCAGTAGTCCTCCGGATCGGTGTTGTTCCCGTAGGGGTTGTTCGGGTCGTTGTACTGGCACCGGGTGCCGTCCAGCTCGGAGGCGTCATCACCCGTGTTGTGCCGCTCCCAGCCCATCCGGCTGCTGGGATGCGGCTTCTCGAAGAGATCCTGGTCCGAGGCGTAGGACTCGAAGTCGTCGGACCAGGTGGTCTCGGTGAACCCGGAGGCGTCGAGGTTGTGGACCACCCGGAAGCTCTGGGCGATCGCGGTGCCGGAAATCGGCACGTTCTGGGTGCGAACCGCCGCGAGGTCGTGGGAGTCGGGGGTGACGACCGCCATCGCCCGGAGGGAGACGTTGAACAGGGAGGACAGGTCCTCGCCGGTGGAGCTGCGGGTCACCCGCGCCGCCACGAAGCCGGCGAAGCCGTCGTCCAGGGTGGAGGTGTCCACCTCGTCCCCGCTCTCCCCGTGGGGAGCGAGCTCCGGGATGACGATCGTGTCGTCGGTGAGGCACTCGACGTTGTCGCTGTCGGTGGTGACGGTGAGGACCACGTCCTCCATGCGGAAGTCGGACATGTTCCGCACGAGGAAGCTGACGAGCACTTCCTCGCCCGGGTCCGCCCAGCCGTCACCGTCGCCGGTGCCGTGGCCGTCGATGCCGTCCCACACCTTGACCTTCGCGATCATGACGTCGGCGACGTCGAAGGCCGCGAAGGTGGCGTCGGTCAGCGGGTTGTCGATGCAGCCGCACTCGTCGTCGGAGTAGCGGGCCTCCTGGCCGGGCAGGTGGGGCGTGCGCCCCGGGGCCAGGTTGGTCTCGGTCGGGCAGAGCTCCTCCGGGTTGTCGACGACGCCGTCGCCGTCATCGTCGAAGCCGGCGATGCCGGGCTGGCCGTCGGGCCCGGTGTTCCACCCGTGGACCCCGTCGTCCTTGTCGAAGTAGCGGACGTTGATCGAAGGGGTGTCGAGGCCGTTGAAGGCCAGGTAGACGAGGCCGTCGCCCTGCTTCTTGACCCGGGTCGTGTACTGGATCTCCCCGCGGTACTCGTCGGAGCCCGGGGCGACCGGGTCGAGGCAGAAGGTTTCGGGGTTGCGCTCGGCCTCGGAGTAGGCCTGGACCTCGACCTCCATCGTGCCGTCACCGTCGCAGTCGACGGCGTTGTCCGTGGTGGAGGCGTTCCAGTCGATGACGGTCACCGGGACGGCGCCGTCGCCGTTGTGGGTGTTGTAGGCGACGCCGAGAGCGACCGAGGCGCACTGCCCCTCGTAGTCGCTGCTCGCCGTGGAGCACTTGTCACCGGCCTGCCCCACCGGGTGGGACTCCCGCCACTCGATGACCATGTCGTCGACGGCGGCGCCGTAGCCGGTGGTGTCCGGGTACTTGCCGGTGCCCTCGAAGACGATGAAGCCGATCTCGGCCTGCCAGCTCGGGCCGACGGGGCCGTAGAAGTCCTCGAGGGTGTTGTAGTAGGGAGAACCGGCGCCGCGGCCGCCGCGGGCGATGCCGTTGACCATCGACATGTCCGCGTTGCGGACCTGGCGGATCGAGGTGTTCGTCCCGAAGTCGGGAGCGACGTTCTCGTCGGTCTGGCCGTCACCGCAGACGTCGTCGCCCCAGCCCTGGGGCTTGCCGTTGGCGTCGGTGTTCGGATCGCAGGTGTAGCTGGTACTGGTGGAGACGTTGCACTGGGCGGCCGTCAGGCACCACTGGCCGGCCCGGGGGCCGCCGCTGCAGACCCGGCACGGACAGATCTCGTCCGGCTCGTCCACCGCGCCGTCCCCGTCGTCGTCCACCCCGCAGGAGCCGGGACAACCGTCGGGCCCGAGGGTGTAGTCGTTGTCGCAGTCGTCGTCCTTCGGCATCGCCGTCCGGACGGGGCGCTCGGCGCCCGTCAGGCCGTCGCCGGTATCGATCAGGTTGAGGTCGTTGAAGTAGCAGCCGCGGACGCCGGCCCGGTTGCCGCCGATCGTCCCGTTCGTCCCGTCACCGTAGTTCGGGGAGGTCTTGTCGGTCTCGGTCGGCTGGAAGGCGAAGCCGCCCCCGTAGATCGAGAGCTGGCCGCCGCCCCGGAGGCCCATCTTGTTGCCGAACAGGCCGCCGTGAATGTACTCGTCGCCGAGGTGGACCGGGCTGTAGGAATCGACGTCCAGATCGAACTCCCAGGAGAAGGCGGCGTTGCCGTCGTCGTCCTTGACGTCGTACTGGTAGTTCCAGGACCAGTCGAGGATCCAGGTCTTCCAGGCGTAGCCGTCGTTCCAGGAGGCCGTGCCGTCCGGATCCCAGTGGACCGGGTGGATCACCGGGGTGCGGAGCCCCTCGAACCAGAAGCCCTTCCCCTCGGTGCCGTAGGCGGTGTCGTACGGCTCGCAGAAGTTCTCGTCACCGACGCACTGGGCCCCGCCGTTGTTCGGGTCGGCCGGGCTCTTGATCGTGCCGGTGTGCCAGACGCCGCCGCGGGACGCGCTGGTGGCCTTGGTCATCCAGCCGCAGCCGCCGCCGGTGCCCCAGTTCTCGTCCAGGTGGTTGGGCTGGCCGTCGGGGTCCCGGTCCTCCTCGACCTGGAGCACCCCGTCCCAGTTCATGTCCTCGCCCCAGTTGGTGATCGTGTCGGGGTTGGACTCGGCGTTCTCGGACTGGGGGCTGACGCCGACGCGGAAGCCCTCGTCGTCCTGGTCGAAGTCCCAGGGACCGTTGAAGCCGGGGTTTCCGTAGCCGTACTGGTCGTCCGTCAGGTCCTCGTAGACGACGCCCTTTTCCTGGAGGCCCCGGTGGATGAAGTCGATCGGATCGAAGTCGTTGGGAGCGATCTTGTCTTCCCACTTCTCGTCGTAGTTCCGGTCGAAGTCCAGGGTACAGCCGGTGGGGCAGTCGGTGATGTAGTGGTGGACCTCGTCATCCGCCTGGCCAAGGAACTCGAAGGCCTGGCAGTCGGCCACCGGCTGGCCGGCCTTCTCGCCCTTGAGGGAGACGACCAGCTCGATCCGCTCCCGCTGGGGAGGCGTCCCGGAGACCGAGAAGGTGAAGGTCGAACGCTGCAGGGACTGGGAGGGCAGCATGCCCACGTGGATGTCCGGGTTCTCGATGTCGATCCAGGACACCGGTGCGTTGTTCTCCCGGCAGGGGTCGGTCTCGTCGTCCCCGTCGGGCACCACCGCGCGCAGGCCGAGGACCGCGTCGGCGAGGTCGAACGCGTCGAGGTTGTAGTACTGGAGGGTCAGGGAGAAGGTCTCGCCCTGGTCCAGGTACTTGTCGTCGTCGCACCCGCCGTCCAGGTAGAAGGCGTAGTCCGGGCCGAGCTGGCGGATCAGCGAAACGCCGAGGTTCGGCTGGCAGTCCACCGTGGCGGTGGAGACGCGCTGGACGTCGGTGGCGCCGTTGTCCGTCTTGTCGTCGTAGAAGACCTTCAGGGTGTAGTTGTTGCCGACCGACAGCATGCCGTCGTTGTCGGCGGGGGAGTCGAGCTCCGTGGTCAGCGGGAGCGGCTCCGTGGAAACGAAGTGCAGGGCGTCCGTCGGGCGGGTGAAGTCGATCCCGGTCTCGGTATCGACCACGGTGCCGTTCTCGTCCAGGACCTGGACGGTGACGCGGTTCCCGATGGCGGAGGCCGGGCAGTGGTCGGCGTCCGGGCAGTCCGGATCACCGGCGTCCTCGACCTCGTCGACGAGCACCTTGACCTCGCCGTTGCAGGTCACCGGGTTCTGGTCGAACCGCACGGACGAGCCGGCGGCCACCGGGCCCGCGATCGCGATGGAGTAGTGGAGCGCCGTGGAGCTGTGGTTGATCACCTTGACCTGCCAGGTGCCCGCCTTCAGCACCGGCACGTCGAAGGTGCCGTCGCCGTCCTTGTCCGGGGCGTTGTACTTCGTCGGCACGAAGACCGCCTCGGTGTTGTTCCAGGTGTCGCGGAAGTTGTCGCTGACACCGGTGGCGTCCATCGAGTAGAAGTACTCGTCCTGGGTGTTGTCCCCGTCGAGATCCTCGCCGGAGTCCACCTGGCCGTTGCGGTTGATGTCTTCCTGGAAGAAGTTGCCGAAGAAGACCGTATCGTCGGAGTTGCCGCAGGTCCCGTCGGCGCCGCAGTAGCGCACCTCCAGGTCGAGGTCCCAGGTGAGGTTCTCGGAGCTGGAATCGTCGTTCCAGACGAGGGCGACCGCCAGGTCGTCTCCCTCCTCGTCGAGGACCTGGAACTCGGCGGTGGTGGAGCTGCCCCCGGCCAGGGGATCGGTCAGGGACAGGTGGCTGACGCCGTCGTCATTCCCGTCACCGTCCAGGTCACCCGGCAGGTCGTGGACGATCAGCCCGGAGACCGTGGAGTCGGGGTAGTCGACGAGGGGCAGGGCCCGGGTGAGGAAGAACTGGCCGTAGCCCGTCAGGTGGTTGAAGCGGTACTCCGGGACCAGGGTCTTGCCGCTGGTGATCGGCTTCGTCCCGACGATCATCAGCGCCTTGATCAGCGAGCCGCTGATCAGGTTCACCCGGTCGTTGTCGTTCGAGGAGTTCTGGTCGGAGCCGTCGGGGTAGAACCCCTCCGCGAAGTACTCGCGGATGACGGCGGCCGCACCGGCGAGCTGCGGGGTGGCCTGGGAGGTCCCCTGCATGCTCTGGGAGTAGCAGGTGGCCGGGCCGGTCTGGTCCTCGGTCCCCTCGTCCTCGGACCGGCAGGCGTTGTCGAACCCCTCGGCGAAGATCAGCGGGGCGACGCGGTGGCTCTGCTGGGTCGCCGGGCCGTGGGAGGTGAAGTAGAACATCGAGCCGTCGACACCATCGGACGCGCCGACGCAGACGCAGTTCTTGCAGGATGCCTCGTTGCCGATGTTGCCGATGTTGGTCCCGTCGTCCGCGGGGCTGTCGTCGAAGCTCCCGTCGTTGCCGGCGGCGATGACGACGAAGTTCACCGGGTAGTCCAGGATGGCCCGGTCGATGTCATCGGCCCCGGTGGCGTAACTGGAACCGAGGTTCGGGTCGGCGGTGGAGCCGTAGGAGAAGCTGTGGATGTTGGCCTTGTAGTCGGTCCAGGTGTCGACGACGTTCTCGTACCAGCTGCCGCCGGAGATGCCACCGCCGTCGGGGCACCCGGAGCTCGCGTCGAGGAAGACCAGCTTCGCACCCTTGCCGACGCCGTCGAAGGTGGTGTCCCGCAGGTCGAACTTGCCGGCCTCGCCCTGGGGGTCGTCCTCCCAGAAGCCCTGGCCGAAGTCCCGGACCCAGGTGTGATTCGGGTCGTCCGGGTCGTCCGTCGGGCTCGGGGTCCCCTCGACGGGAACCTTGCCGCGGGTCCCGTTGCCGACCGCGATGCCGGAGCAGACCTGGCCGTGGGTCGAGGCGCCGGACACGCCGGAGTCGCAGGCGGAAAGGTCGCCGCCGCCGCCCGAGGCCACCTCGCCGGCCCGCTTGTAGGCGACCACCTTCCGGTGATCGTCGGGAACGCGGTTCGCGAGGCTGTCGTTCCAGCCGGAATCCGAGCGGGTGTCGGCGAAGTCGCCGGCGTCCACGGACATGCCGGAGTCGGTGAGGTGGACGACCTGGCCGTCGCCGTCCAGGCGGGACTTCCAGTAGGGGAAGTCGCCGAGGAGCGCCCGCTCGCTCTGGAGGAAGAGGGCGCCCCGGTCCCCGAGCAGGTACTGGGGCCCGAGCTCGCTCACGAGGAACACCGGCTCGAGCCTGGCGATCCGGGTGACCAGGGAGGCGTGGGCCCGGACCACGATGGAGCGGTCGTCAACCGAGAGCACCTCGGCGCCCATCTTCTTGAGGGCTTCGACGACCGGCCCGGTCGGTTCCCCGGCGAACAGCTTGACCCGCAGCCGGAAGACCGGCGAGGCCGCCGCCTCCGGGGTGGCCTGGGGCATGTGCCCGACGCGGGGGTCGATCCGGTAGGCCGGGTGCCAGGGCTCGATGAACTGGACCAGGGGAGACCCGGAGACCATGTCGTAGGCCGCCCGGTCGAGGCGGACGATCACCGCGTTCACCGGGACGTGGGCAACAATCTCCGCTCCCATGGAGGCCAGGGATTCCTGCCAGTCCTGACCGATCGCCGCCGGCTTGAGCTGGACGACGAAGTACTGGCGCTGCCCGTTGGCCAGGGGGTCCAGGGTGGCGGTGAGCTCCGCCGGGATGTCGAGCCTGTCCCCGACGCGGAACTTGCCGACCGGCGTCATGATGACGTCGTCCGCCCGGCGTTCCGCGCCCGGGGTGATGCCGTACCAGGGGCCCTTGGTGTAGGGCCACCAGGCCACGCTCCGCGGGTACGTCTTGTGCTGGAACGTGGGAGGCGATTGGGCCTCCTCGTTGCCCGCCTGGGACACCGTCAGGCCGGCCGCACCACCGGGTGCGATCCGGATCGGGGTGTTCGAGGCGAGGGCGAGGAGGGGAGTTGCCAGCAGGACCCCGGCGACGAGGATGGCGGAAAGCCATCGCCGGGCGTTGATCCGTTCGTGCATGACCTCCTCCTCCAGGAGAACGATGCTGCGTTTCTCTCTGCCCGCTCCCCGCTGGAACGGGCGACCTCCGTTGATGGATCCGGCGCGCCCGACCGGGGCGACCTCCCGCGGGGCACGGGAAGCCGGCCGCCGGGCAGGCGACGGGGCGCCGGAAAGCTACGACGACCCCCCGGGGGAGTCAACCGGAATTCCCCGTGCCGGGAGACGCGGAAACCCCGGAAACCCGGGGGGTTCCGGGACGGGGGGGCGGCAAGTGCCCGGGGCGCAAGGGCTTTGTCGTTTTCGCTGCGCGGTCCCCGCGGAAGGCCGTCGCCCGGGCCCCGCGGGGCCCGGGGTGAACCCGGGACCCGGAGCGGTTATTCTCCGCTCACGGGGCGGGACGAGGGAAAGGGGAGAACCCGGTGAGCGACGACCTGGACACCCGGCGGGCACGCCTCGCCCGCATCCTGCGGGACCTCGGGCGGGTCCTCGTGGCCCTTTCCGGGGGGCTCGATTCCACCGTCCTCCTCGCGGCAGCCGCCCGGGAACTCGGCCCCGGCCGGGTCCGGGCGGCGATCGCCGTCGGTCCCTCCCTGCCGCCCGGCGAGCTGGCCTCCGCCCGGGAGGCCGCCACGCGGGCCGGGGTCCCCCTCGAGGAGGTCGGGGCGCGGGAGTTCGAGGACCCCCGGTACCTGGCGAACGGGGCCGACCGCTGCTACTGGTGCCGGCGATCCCTGGCCGAGACCCTCCGCCCCCTGGCCGCCCGGGCCGGCGAGACCCCGGTCTACGGGGCGATCACGGACGACCTGGCGGAGGACCGGCCGGGGATGCGGGCCCTCGCCGAGGCGGGGTTCCGCGCCCCCCTGCTCGAGGCCGGGCTGGGCAAGGAGGACGTCCGCGCCCTCGCCCGGGCCCTGGGGGTGCCGCAGCCGGACCGCCCGGCTTCCGCCTGTCTTTCGTCACGGGTGGCCCGGGGCCTCCCGATCGACCCCTCCCGCCTCGACCGGATCGGCCGGGCGGAGGCGTTCCTGCGGGAGCGGGGCTTCCGGGTCGTACGGGTGCGCGACCACGGGGACCTGGCCCGGATCGAGGTCTCCCCCGGGGACCTGCCCCGGATCGCCGGCCCTCCTTTCCGGGCGGAGGTCGTGACCCGCCTGCGGGCCCTCGGCTGGCAGCGGGTCTCCCTGGACCTCGAGGGGTACCGTCCCGCCGGCCTGCGGGACCCGGGTCGGGCCGGGAAGGACGCCTGACCGGAGCCGGTCCCCCGGTCAGCCGTGGGAGGACCCGTCCCCGATCCGGGCCCGGAGCCCCTCTCCCACCAGGTGGCAGCCCAGGACCACCAGGAACAGGGCGGTTCCCGGGAAGAGGACGAGCCACCACGCGGTTTCGACGTGTTCCATCGCTTCCCGCAGGAGTCCGCCCCAGGAAGGGTCGGGGGGATGGATCCCGAGCCCGAGAAAGCCGAGTCCCGCCTCGACGAGGATCGCCCCGGCGGCGAGGAACGCCGCCGGGACCAGGGCCGGCAGGATCGCGGCGGGAATCACGTGGAGCAGGAGCGTCCGCAGGGGACCCGCCCCGGCGGCCCGGGCCGACGCGACCCGGTCCCCGTCCCGCAGCCGGCGTGCTTCCGCCCGGACGTAGCGGAAGATCGCGGGCCAGGCGAGGAGGCCCACCAGGAGACCGATCGTCGCCCCTCCCGTCGTCCCCCCCCCGGCCCGGGCGAGCCCGAGGACCGCCATCGCGGCGACCAGGGCGGGGAAGGCGTAGACGATCTCCGCCAGCCGGGAAAGGAACCGGTCCGGCCAGCCGGCCAGGAGGCCGCCGATCCCCCCGAGGAACCCGCCGACGAACAGGGCCACGGCGGTGGCGACCGCACCGGCCAGCAGGCTGCGCCGGCCCCCGTGCAGGAGCCGGGCGAGCACGTCCCGCCCCAGCCCGTCGGTGCCCAGGGGATGCCCCGGCCCCGGCGGCTCGAGGATCCGCCCGGTGTCGATCGCCAGGGGGTCCAGGGAACGGGGAGCCCCGAGGCAGGCCAGGGCGAGGAGGAGCAGCAGGGCCGCACCGGCCCGCAGGGCCCGTCCGCCGCTCATCGCCGGGTCCCGGTGCCGGCCCGGAGGCGGGGATCCGCCAGGGCGGCGAGGAGGTCGGCGAGGAACGTCCCGGCCACCGCCAGGAGTCCCGTCACCAGGGTCAGGCCGAGGACCAGGGGCAGGTCCCGGTCGAGGACCGCCCGGAGAAAGAGCCTGCCGAGCCCGGGCCAGCCGAAGATGTTCTCGATCAGCACGGAGCCGGTGGCCAGGCCGGGCACCAGGAGCCCGAGGAGGGTGGCGAGGGGAACCAGCGAGGGCCGGACCCCGTGGAGCAGGACGACCCGCAGCGGCCCCGCGCCGAGGGCCCGGGCGACCCGGGCGTGCCCGGCCCCCAGCCCCGCGAGGGCGGTGTCCCGGGCGAACCGGGCGTAGAAGGCGAGCTGGTGCAGGCCCAGGGCCAGGGCGGGGAGCACCAGGTGGCGCAGGTGTCCGGTCAGCCCGGCCACCCCGACGGGGGGCCGCCCGTAGAGGGGCAGGACCCGCCACTCGACGGCCAGGACCTGCTGGAGCAGGAGGGCGAGCCAGAAGGAGGGAACCGCGTAGAGACCGAGCACCAGGAGGCCGGCGGCCCGCTCGCGGCCGGACCCGGCCCGGGCGGCCATCCACCACCCGAGGGGAGCGCCGATCCCGAGGACCAGCAGGAGGGCGGCCAGGTTCAGCTCGAGGGTGGCGGGGAAGCGGGCGGCCATCTCCCGGGCCACCGGCTGGCCGGTCCGCCACGAGGTACCCAGATCG
>CAZOTT010000003.1:0-21514 GCA_964582785.1 uncultured Acidobacteriota bacterium
AAATGGCCCGGGTGGCCGTCCGGGCGGCCCGGGAACACCGCCTCCGGGTGCGCGTCCTCGGCCCCCGGGAAATTTCCCGGGAGCGGATGTCGGGCCTGCTGGGCGTGGGGCGGGGGAGTTCCCACGAGCCCCGGTTCGTCCACCTGTCCTGGAAGCCCCGGGGCCGCCGGCCCCGGGCGCGGATCGCCTGGGTCGGCAAGGGGATCACCTTCGACTCCGGCGGCTACGACATCAAGGGCGCGGCCCACATGGTGGACATGAAGTCGGACATGGCCGGGGCCGCCGCCGTGCTCGCGGCGATGACCGCCGTCGCCGAGCTGGAACTGCCCGTGGAGGTCCACGGCGTCCTGCCGCTGGCCGAGAACATGATCTCCGGGGACGCCCTGCGCCCGGGTGACATCCTGCGGATGCGGAACGGCAGGACGGTGGAGGTGGACAACACCGACGCCGAGGGCCGGCTGGTCCTGGCAGACGGCCTGGACTGGGCCCGGACCCGCGTCCGCCCGCGGATGATGCTCGACGTGGCCACCCTCACGGGGGCCTGCGTGGTCGCCCTCGGGGAGGGGGCCGCGGGGGTGATGGCGAACGACGACGACGTCCGCGAGCGGGTCCTGGCCGCCGGCCGGGCCGCGGGGGAACGCCTGTGGCCCCTGCCGCTGTGGGACGACTACCTGGACCTCCTCAGGAGCCCGGTGGCGGACCTGCGGAATACCGGCAGCAGCCGCTGGGGCGGGACCCTGACCGCGGGCCTCTTCCTGCGGGAGTTCGCGGGGAACGTCCCCTGGGCGCACCTGGACATCGCGGGCCCCGCCTGGCGGTCCCGGCAGCACCCGTACTGGGGCCGTGGCGGGACCGGTTTCGGGGTCGGCACCCTGGTCGAGCTGGCGCGGTCGTTCTGACCGGGGCACGAACCGGCGCCCGCCGGGGGCTTCCGGGGAGCCGGCAGGGACGGACTCCGGGATGTCGCGGGGAAGGAGGTTCAGGGGCGCTGGCGGGGGCGCCGCCGGCGACGGCGCGGGCGTTCCTCCCGGGGCGGTCCGTCGGGGAACGCTTCCCGGTAACGCCGGCGCCAGTTCTCCACCTCCGGGAGGAAGTCCCCCGTGGCCCGGCACAGCAGCTCGAACAGTTCCAGCAGCTCGGGGAAGTAGGAGCGGCGGACGAGCGCCCCGGAAGACCGTTTCTTCCCCTTCTTCCGCTGCCCGGGGACGAGCTTTTCCACGTTGACGACGAGCTGGCGGATCTTCTCCCGGTCCTTGCGCGAGATCGCGATCCGCACCGCGATCGGTTCCAGTACCCGGTCGATCGCCGCGGTCTCCGAGAGCCCCTGCCGCCGTCCCGCGGCGAGGGCGTGGCGCAGGACCGGGGACAGGAGGAGGGAGAGCGCCTGGGCCGTGGACAGCTCCCTCCCCGACTGGGTCCAGGCGTCCGCCGCCCGCAGGACGAGTCCCATCGCCTCGGTTTCCCGTTCGCGCCCCCGTTGCCGGGCCTCCTCCAGCCGCTCGGCGAGCTCGGGCAGGATCGTTGCCAGCACGGAGCTGCGGGCCATCAGGTCGAAGGCCGGGGCGATCGCCCCACCCCGGAACATCCGCAGGAGGTCCTCCAGGATCCGTGGGGCCGCGGCCTCGAGGATTTCCCCCCGCCAGGTTCGGATCCCTTCCCAGGTGGCGGGATCGATCTCGCACCCGAGGCGGGCCGCGAGCCGGATCGCCCGGAGCATCCGGATCGGGTCCTCCCGCAGGCGGACGTTCGGGTCGCCGATCATGCGGACGACCTTCCGCCGCGCGTCGGCCACGCCGCCCACGTAGTCGAGGATCGCCTCCCGGGCCGGGTCGTAGAACAGGGCGTTGATGGTGAAGTCCCGGCGCCGGGCGTCCTCCTCCGCGGTTCCGAAGACGTTGTCGTCCCGGATGATCAGCTCGCCGTTGCCCGCGTCCGGGGGGGCCGGCGGGGGCACCGCGGCGCGGAAGGTGGCGACCTCGATGATCTTGTCCCGGAAGTAGACATGGGCGAGCCGGAAGCGCCGGCCGATGATCCGGCAGTTGCGGAAGACCTTCCGGACCTCGTTGGGGCGGGCCGACGTGACCACGTCGAAGTCCTTGGGCCGCAGGCCGAACAGCAGGTCGCGCACGCACCCGCCGACCAGGTACGCCTCGAAACCCTGTTCCGCCAGGCGGCGCACGACCTTCCCCGCTTCCGGGTCCATCCGCTCGGGGGGAATCGTGAAGGGAACGATCTCGGGGTTGCCGGCCGGCGGTTTCGTCTCTTCGACCAAGGTGTCCTCTCTCCGGGGGCTGCGCGGGACGGGAGATCATAGCACCATGGAAGGATGAGACACGTCCCACCACGCCTTTTCCGCCGGGCCGTGCTGGTCCTGGCCGGGTGCGCCCTGCTTCTCCCGCCGGCCGCCCCGCGAGCCGGTGACGGAGGGGACCCCCTCGCCGGCTGGACCGCGGCCACCTACCGGGCCCGGAAGTTCCTCGTCGCCACCGCGACCACCCGGGTGGAACGGGCGCCCGCCCCCCGGTGGGTGCTCCCCTCCTGGTGGACGGCGGGGGGGACGGTTCCCCGGCGGCTCGTGCGGGTCACGATGACGGCGCGGCTGTTCGGCGGGGGGGTGGGGGAACGCACCGCCTGGAGCCTGGCCGGGGGTGCCCCGGGGGAGGGGAGCCGGGGATTTCTGGTCGTCGTCCCGCGGAAGAAGGCCCGGGCGGTGGTCCCGGCCGCCGACGGTTCCTGGTGGGTGCGGACCTGGCGGGCGGACGGATCCGGCCGGCTGCGGGGGCCCCGGGACCGGCCCCTTCCCGGGGCGCCCCCCGGGCCGGGAACCCCCGACGGGTGGTCGATCCTCGCCGACCCGGCCCGGCTCCTGGCGGCCCGGGGCGGGGACATTTCCCTCCTGACGCGGCGGGGGGTCGTCCGGGCCCGGGTGCGGGAACTGGGAACCGTCCGCCGCCGGCTCGTCCTCCTCGACGAGGACGCGGGGGTTCGGCGCTCGCTCCCGGTCGATGCCGTGCGGCTCGCTCTCGAGCCGGCGGGGGAGGGGGAGGCCACCACCCTGTTCGACCTGGCGGGGCGGACCGTCGTCGAGGTGGACCCGCGGGGGCGGATCCTCGTCCGGGTGGAGGGACGCGCGGACGCCGTGGGGAGCGTGCGCGTGCGACTCGTCGGGGTCTCCCGGCGTCCCCGTTCCCTGCCCCCTCCCCGGTGGCCACCCGCGGAACCGGTTGACGCGGGGACCGGGAACCCCTAGATTCGCCCCCTTTTTCCGCGGGGGTGAGCGATGCCCGAGTCTTCCGGCTTCCTGCCGACCCGGCTGACGATCCCGCCCAGCGCCTTCGTGGCCCCGGGCGCGGTCCTGGTCGGGGACGTCACGCTGGGCACGGAGGCGTCCGTCTGGTACCAGTGCGTCCTCCGGGGAGACATCGAGCCGATCCGCGTCGGTGACCGGACCAACGTCCAGGACGGGACGGTCGTCCACGTGGACGAGGGCTGGCCGACGGTCATCGGGAGCGACGTCACGATCGGGCACCGCTGTGTCATCCACGGCTGCACGATCGGGGACGGGGCGCTCGTGGGGATGGGCGCAGTCGTCCTTTCCGGTGCCCGGGTCGGGGAACTTTCCCTTGTCGCCGCCGGGGCGGTCGTGCGGGAAGGGTTCGAGGTGCCGCCGCGGACCCTCTGCGCCGGCGTCCCGGCGAAGGTGGTCCGGGAACTGGACGAGGCGACCCTGGCGCGCATCCGCCTGAACAAGGACCACTACGTGGCCTACGGTCGCGCCTACCGGGAGGGCCGGCTGGGCGGGGGGCCCCATGGGGGCCGGTGATCCCGGGCGGGTGCTCGAGATCCTGCGGCGGGGTGGCACCGTCGTCCTGACGACCCACGTCCACCCGGACGGGGACGGAATCGGGGCGGAAGTGGCCCTGGCGGGCCTGGTCCGCCGGCTCGGCGGGGTTCCCCGGATCGTCAACCGGGATCCCCTCCCGCGGGTGCTCCGGTTCCTCGAGGGGCCCGAGCCGATCGAGCGGTTCGATCCCGCGGCCCACGAGGACCTGTTCCGGTCCGCGAACGCCATCGTCATGCTGGACAACTCGGACCCGGAGCGGCTGGAGCAGCTCCTGCCCGCGGTCCGGTCTTCGGGGGCGACCCGGGTCTGCATCGACCACCACCCGGGCCCCGACCCCTTCTGGCACGTGCTCTACGTGGACGAGACGGCGTCCTGTACCGGCCAGCTCGTCCTGGACCTCTGGGACGCCGCGGGGCTGGTCCCGGACCCGCCGGCGGCCACCGCCATCTACACCGCCCTCGTCTCGGACACCGGCCGTTTCCGGTTCGCGAACACCACGTCCCGGGCCTTCGAGACCGCCCGCCGCCTCCTGGAACTGGGGGTGCGGCCGGCGGAGGTCTATTCCCGCCTCGAGGAGACCCTGGGTGCGGGGCTCCTCCGCCTGTTCGGGGAGGTCCTCGCCGGGATGGAGGTACGGGCGGACGGCCGCCTCGTCGTGCTGCGGGTCACCATCGAGCAGATGGAACGGACGGGCACGCGCCACGAGGACTTCGCCGAGGTGATCAACCTGGCCCTCCGCCTCGACGGCAGCCGCCTCGCCTGCCTGTTCCGGGAGCTGGCCGGGGGACGGACGAAGGTTTCCCTGCGCTCCAAGGGAGAGCTGGACGTGAACCTCCTGGCCCGCCGGCACGGGGGGGGCGGCCACCGGAACGCCTCCGGGATCGTCCTGGAGCGCCCGTTCGGGGAAGCGATCGAGCTGCTCGTCCCGGAACTCGAGACCCTGGTCGGTTCCTGACCCGGGCCCGGGAGAACGGTACAATGAAACCGCCGGGCGGAGCCGGCGAGAGGATCGCCCCGGGCCGGGCGCCCGGGGAGGAAAGTCCGGACTCCACAGGGCGGCGCGCTGGGTAACGCCCAGGCGGGGTGACCCGACGGAAAGTGGAACAGAGAGCAGACCGCCAGCGGCCGGCCGCCCCGGCGGCCGGTGCGGGCAAGGGTGAAACGGTGGGGTAAGAGCCCACCAGCATCCCGGGTGACCGGGGTGGCTCGCCAAACCCCGCGTGGAGCAAGGCCAAATAGGGGAGCGATGGCGTGGCCCGCGCCGCTCCCGGGTAGGCCGCTCGAGGCGGCGGGCAACCGCCGTCCCAGAGGAATGATCCTCCCCCGCCAGGGGAACAGAATCCGGCTTACGTCCGACTCCGCCCGGCGCTCTTTCTCCTTCCCGTCCGCTGCTATCCTTTCCCGGAGGATGAACCGGTCGATGAGCGAGGGCGGCCCCGGCAGGGCGGAGCGGATCGGCGCCGAGCTGCGGCGCCTGCTGCCCTCTCTCCGCGCGCTGGGACGGGACCTGCACCGCGACCCTGAACTGGGGTGCCGGGAGATGCACGCGGTGACCCGGATCGCGGGGGAACTCGAGGAGGAAGGGTTCCGGGTGACGACCGGGATCGCGGGACTGTCCACCGCCTTCCGGGCCGAGGCCGGGGAAGGGCCCGCGACGGTCGCGTTCCTCGTCGAGTACGACGCCATCCCCGGCCTGGGTCATGCCTCCGGCCACAACCTGGTCGTCGTCGCCGGCTGCGCCGCCGCGATCGCCCTTTCCCGCACCCTGCCCCCGGGCGGGGGACGGGTGGCGGTGGTCGGGGCGCCCGCGGAGGAGACGATGGGAGGGAAGGTCGTTCTCGCGGCCCGGGGCGGCTACGACGGGATCGACGCCGCCCTGCTCGCCCACCCCGGGACCGCCGACCGGGTGGAGGTCAGGTCCCTCGCCTCCTGGGTCTTCGAGGTGACCTACCGGGGGCGGGCCGCCCACGCGGTGGCCGCCCCGGAGGAGGGGATCGACGCCCTGGACGCCCTGATCCGGCTGTTCGTCGCCCGGCAGGAGCTGCTCCGCGACCTCCGGGACGACGTCCGGATCCCGGGGGTGATCCTCGACGGGGGGGTCCGCCCGAACCTGGTCCCGGAACGGGCCCGGGCGCGGTTCTCCCTGCGGGCCGCGGACGCCGCCTACCTGGTGGACGTGGTCGTCCCGCGGTTCCGCGAGACGGCGGAACGGGTGGCCGCCACCACCGGTACCCGGGTCAGCGTCGAGCCGGTGGACAACCTCTACGACGAGTTCCTGCCGAACCCGGTCCTCGCCGCGGTCTACCGGGAGGAGGCGCGGGCCGCGGGGCTTCGCCCGGTGGACGGAGCGGGACGGCCGGTCGGCTCCCTCGACATGGGAACCCTGTCCCGGGTGGTTCCCTGCCTGCACCCGACGTTTTCCCTGGGCGAGGACACGCCGCCCACCCTGACCCGGGAATTCGCCCGCCGGGCGGGGACGGACGGGGCGCTGGCCCGGGCCCTGCTGGCGGCCCGGGCCCTGGCGGCCACCGGCCACCGGCTGCTGTCGGACCCGGCCCTGCTCGCGCGGGCGCACCGGGCCCACCGGGAGCGGGCTCCCCGCCGGCGGCGGGCGGAGGTGCCGCTGGTGGTCGCGGGAGAGTCCCCGTGAGGCGGGTCCGGCAGCCCCTCCCGCCGCTGGAGGCGGGCGCCAGGATCGCCGTGGTGGCGCCCGGTTCCCGCGTGCGGCGGGACCCGTTGCGGCGGGGCCTGCGGGTGCTGGAGTCCTGGGGATACGAGGTGGCCCGGGGTACCCACCTCCTCGACCGCTCGGGGGACCTGGCGGGGACGGACGACGCCCGGGCGGAGGACCTGCGCCGTGCCCTCCTGGACCCGTCCGTGGACGCCGCCTGGATGGCCCGGGGAGGGTGGGGAACGGCCCGCCTCCTTCCTTCCGTCGTGCCGGACCTCGCCGGGGCCGCTCCCCGGTGGGTCCTGGGGTTTTCCGACGTGACGGCCCTGTTCGCCGTGCTCCTGGGCGAGGGCTGGACCCCGGTCTACGCGCCCCTGGTGGTGGACCTGGCGGATCCCCGCCGGTACGTGGCCCGGGACCTGCGGGGTTTCCTCCGGGACCCCCGGGCGGAACGCCGCTTCGCGCCCGGGCCCCGGGACGTCCTGGTCCCGGGCCGGGCCGAGGGGTGGCTGGCGGGGGGGTGCCTCGCCGTGCTGGCGGCCCTGGCCGGCACCCCCTGGCAGCCGGACCTCGGGGGCGCGGTCCTGTTCCTCGAGGAGGTGGGCGAGGCGCCCTACCGGGTCGACCGGATGCTCTGGCAGCTGCGGCAGAGCGGGATGCTGCGCGGGGTCCGGGCCCTTCTCTACGGCCAGTTCGTCGGCTGCCGGCCCCTCCCGGGGCGGCCTTCCCGGCCCCTGCGGGCCGTCCTGCGGGAGCACGCGGAGGCCCTGGGCGTCCCCGCCCTCGCCGGCCTGCCGGTGGGGCACGGCCCGCGGACGCGGGTGCTTCCCCTCGGGTACCGGGCGCGGGTGGACGGGGAAGCGGGCGAGGTGGCCGTCCTCCCGCCCCCGTGAGGGCCCCGGTGCCGGATTCCGCAACCGGCCCTGGCCGGCCCCTGGCCCTGGTCGTGGCGTACGACGGCCGGCCGTTCGCCGGCTGGCAGGTCCAGCCGGACCGGCCGACGGTGCAGGGGATCGTCGAGTCGGCGCTCGCCCGGGTCCACGGCGTGCCGGAAGGGACGGTGCGGATCGTGGGCGCCGGCCGGACCGACGCCGGGGTCCACGCCCTGGGCCAGGTGGCCAGCTACGTTCCCCCCACTCCCCGTCGCCCGGAGGTCCTGCGGACGGCCCTGGCCGGCCTGCTGCCCCGGGAGGTCCGCGTCCTGGCGGTCCGGGAGATGCCTCCCGCCTTCCACGCCTGCCGCTCGGCCACCGGCAAGGTGTACCGCTACCGGATCGTCAACCGGGAGATCGTCCTCCCGTTCGAGGACCCGTGGGCCTGGCACGTGCGGGCGCCCCTCGACCGGGCCGCGATGGGGGCGGCGGCGGCCCGCCTCGTCGGCCGGCACGATTTCGCCGCCTTCCAGACGGCCGGTTCTCCCTCCGCCACCACCGTGCGGACCCTGCGCCGCCTGGCCGTGCGGGAGCGTCCCGGGGAGGTCGTGGAGATCGAGGCCGAGGGGGACGGGTTCCTCTACCGGATGGTCCGCAACCTGGTCGGCCTGCTGGTCGAGGTGGGGCTCGGACGCCGCCCGCCGGGGGACGCGGCCCGGGTCCTGGCCTCCGGGCGCCGCTCCGCCGCCGGCGTCACCGCCCCCGCCCGGGGCCTGTGCCTGGTCCGGGTCCTCTACCCGCCCGGGCTCGATCCCGGGGGACCCCGGGGGTGAACCGGGTCAGCCGAGGCGCCGCAGCAGGAGGAAGGCGAGGGGGACGAGGATCCCCGCGAGCACGAGCCACTTGCCGCGTCCGGCGAGGCCGTTCTTCCCGGTGAGCAGGAAGGGACCCGAGAGGCCGAGGAAGAGAAGCGCCAGGGCGAAGAGGTCGGCGAACCAGGTCCAGAGTCCCTGGCCCCGGTTGAGGTGGAGCCAGTTCAGGTCGTAGACGAGAAACCGTTCGCGGGGATGCTCGATCTCCGCCCGGCCCGCTGCCGTGTCCGCCCGGACGGTCCACCCGTCGTAGAAGAGGCGCACGTTCGTCGGGCTGGAGCGGAACGCCTCCCGGGGGGGACCGGGCAGGCGGAGTTCCGCGACCAGGCGCCGCACCGCCTCGTCCCGGTCGGCGGGGGCGAAGGGGGGAAACGAGCGGGTTTCCACCTCGACCCGGTAGTTCGGGTTCCAGTCCGAGACGTGGTTCACGGCGATCCCGGAGATCGCGTAGACGACCACCAGGAAGGCGACGGCGTAGCCGACGTCCCGGTGGAGGTCCCGGAGCAGTTTCCGCCAGCGAAACGGGCGGCGGCGGTCCATCGGCCGTCAGAAGTGGACGACGGCGCCGGTGCCCCGGACCAGGTAGAACGTCACGGGGCCGGTGACGGAGGAGGGATCGAACGCCTCCCCGTGCTCCTCGGCGTGGTGCTTCGCGCGGGCGAGGGCCTGTTCCCGGGACAGGACGACCTTGACGAAGGTTCCCTCCACCTCGGCCCGGTGCCCGACCACCTCGGCGGGGAAGACCATCGCGCCGTCCTCCACGAAGCGGATCGACTGGAACTCCCGGTCACCGGCGATTTCCATCCAGCAGCCCCGCTTCCTGCACACGCCGACGACCAGTCCCTCCACCCGGACCGGCCTGTCCAGCCAGCGGTCGGGATGGTCGAGGAGCTCGGAGACCTTGACGAGGGGGGCCTTCCCCACGCCCCGGCCGAACACCCGGTCGCCCGCGAAGACCGGGGCGGGCACGAGGAGGAGCAGGAGCAGGGACAGGCAGGCGACGACAGTGGCGGCACGGGTCATGGCTTCCCTTCCTTCCGGCGCGTTCCGGCGGGCGCCGGGGCCGGTGGGCGCCCCCGGGGCAGGGATCCCGGGGGACGGTTCCCGTATGCTAGGGGATGCGCGGCCGGGGGTCCACGGCCGGCGCCCGGCCGTTCCCGGTGGCCGAGGAGGAGCACAGATGCCCGAGGATCTCTCCCGCGCCGAGCTGGCCGCCCTGGTCCGGACCGTCTTCGCCCCCGGGCCGGGGGACCGGTCCCTGGTCCTGCTGACCGATCTCCCGGACCGGGAGGTCCCCGACCATCCCGCCTGGGCGGACCGGCGGCGCCTGGCAGCCGGCTGGGCGGCCCGGCTGCGGGAGGCGCGGGAGGATCTCGGCCTCGATTCCGTCGACCTGGTGCTCTACCGGAACGCGCGGCGGCCGAACGCCGACCTGCCCGCCCGGGGCTGGGAGTGGGACCCGGCGTCCCCTCTTCCCGCCGGGGCGGAAGCGGTTCCCCCGTCCACCCCGGAGGTTCCCCTCGAGGAGGTGCTCGCGGGCCACCGGCTGGTCATCGCCTGCACGGAGATGTCGGCGACCGCGCCGCTGAAGCTGGCCGCCCCCCGCCTCGGGTTCCGCGCCGCGACGATGCCCGGCTTCACCCGGGAGATGGTCCCGGCCCTGCGCCTCGACTGGGAGGAGATCGACCGCCGCTGCCGGGCGCTGGCGGCGCTCCTCGACGAGGCGGAGGGCGCCCACTTCCTCTTCGAGGCCGGCGGGGAATTCCACGAGCTGTTCCTCGACCTCCGGTTCCGGAAGGCCACCGCCAGCGGGGGGCTGGTCCGCGAGCCGGGCCGGGCGGGGAACGTCCCCTCCGGCGAGGCGTTCATCGTGCCCTGGGAGGGGGAACGGCCCGGGGAACCGTCCCGTTCCAGGGGGACGATCCCGGTGGACCTGGAGGGGGAACTGGTCGTCTACGAGGTCCGGGAGAACCGGGCGGTCGCCGTCCGGGGGGACGGGCCCGCCGCGCAGAAGGAACGGGCGTTTCTCGCCGCGGAACCCGCCTACGGGAACCTGGCGGAACTGGGTCTCGGCGTGCTGTCGGAGTTCGGCATCCGGCCGATCGGGGAACTGCTCCTCGACGAGAAGCTGGGCCCGCACATCGCCTTCGGGCGCTCGGATCACTTCGGGGGGAGCGTGGGGGCGAAGGACTTCTCCCGTCCCGGGAACGTCGTCCACATCGACCGGGTGTTCCTCCCGGAGATGCAGCCGGGGGTGCTGCTCCGCTCCCTCGTGCTGACCTTCCCCGGTGGAGAGGGTCGCGTCCTGTTCCGGGACGGGCGCTACGTCCCGGATGCGTTCTGAATCCGCCGGCCGGGCCGCTTCCGGGCCGGCCCGGAGGATCGTGATCCCGCGGCCCGGGGGTCCCGGGGTGCTGGAGGTGCGGCCGTTCGAGCCGGCCCCCCCCGGGCCCGGCGAGGTCGCGATCGACGTCCGCGCGATCGGGGTGAACTTCGCGGACATCTTCTGCCGGCTGGGCCTCTACGCCGCCGCGCCACCCTTCCCGATGACCCCGGGCTTCGAGGTCTCCGGCGTGGTCGCGGTCACGGGGGAGGGGGTGGGCCGGGTCCGCCCCGGGGACCGGGTGATGGCGGTCACCCGGTTCGGCGGGTACGCGACGCGGCTGGTGGTCCCGGAACGGTGGGTCGAGCCGCTGCCCCCGGGGTGGTCGTTCGCCGCCGGGGCGGCGTTCCCGGTCGCCTACCTGACGGCGTGGCACGGTCTCGTTCACGTGGGCCGGCTCGCCCCCGGGGAAACCGTGGTCGTCCAGTCCGCGGCCGGGGGGGTCGGCACCGCCGCCTGCGCGATCGCCCGGGCGCTGGGGGCGCGGGTGATCGGCACGGTCGGGTCGGCCGCGAAGGTGGCGGCGGCGCGGGAGGCGGGTGCCGGCGAGGTCGTGGTCGCACCGCGCTACGATGCCTGGCCGCACATCCGGGAACTCGCGGGGGAGGAAGGGATCGACCTGGTCCTCGATGCCGTCGGGGGGCCCGGGCTCCGCGAGGCCCTGGCCGCGCTCCGCCCGGTGGGCCGGCTGGTCTGCTACGGGTTCGCGTCGATGACGCCCCGGGGCCGGCGCCGGAACTGGCCCCTCCTCGCCTGGCGGTACCTGCGGACTCCCCGCTTCCACCCCTTCGAACTGGTCGGGGGGAACCGCACGGTCGCCGGCTTCAACCTGGTCCACCTGTGGGACCGCTGGCCGCTCTTCCGCGGGGCGATGGACCGCCTCCTGGAGCTGGCCCGGGAGGGCGCGGTGCGCCCGTTTCCCGGCCCGGTCTTCCCCTTCGCGGAAGCCGGCCGGGCCCACGAGGCGCTGGCGGCGCGCCGGACGACGGGCAGGGTGGTGCTCCTCGTCGGATAATGGGTTGCCCTCCCGCCCACCCGCGCCGGGGCCGGCCCGGCAGGAGCACCCGTCATGGCCGAGAACGATCTCGCGCAGATGTCCCCCGTGGAGTTCCGTGACTTCCTCGGGGAGCAGGGAATTCGCCGTTTCTGGCTCGCCTGGGACGAGGCGGCCGCCACGGTGCGCGCCTCCCACGGGGTCCTCGAGCCCCTCGCCCGCCTGCTGGCGGCAGACCGGCGGGACTTCGACCGCCACGAGGGGATCTTCGCCCAGGTGGCCCCGGAGACCGGCACCCTGCAGGGGGCCTTCGTGCACCGGACCTGCCGGGGGCAGGCCGCCGGGGGTGTCCGCTTCTGGCGGTACGACACCGTGGAGGGCTGGCTCCGGGACGGCCTGCGGCTGGCCCGCGGGATGACCCAGAAGAACGCCCTGGCCGGGCTGTGGTGGGGCGGGGGGAAGGGCGTGATGGTGCGGGAGACCGCCCCGGACCTGTCCGCCCCCGGCGTGCGGCGGAAGGTCTACGAGGAGTACGGGGAGTTCATCACGTCCCTGCGGGGATGTTACGTCACGGCGGAAGACGTCGGGACCTCCGTCGAGGACATGGCGGCGGTCTTTTCCCGGACCCGGTTCACCACCTGCATCCCGCCGGAACTCGGCGGCTCGGGCAACCCCTCCGTGCCGACCGCCCGGGGCGTGCTGCGGGGGATGGAGGCGGCCCTCCACCACCTGGGGATGGGGTCCCTCGCGGGGAAATCGGTCGCCCTCCAGGGGCTGGGACACGTGGGGGCTCCCCTCGCGGATTTCCTCGTCGAGCGGGGGGTGGCGCGGATCGTCGGGGCGGACATCGACCCGGGGCTGGTGCGGGCCGTGGCCGATCGTCATCCCGGGGTGGTCGAGGCCCGGGTCGTCGACCGCGAGGATGTCTCGATCCTCCACGAGGAGGTGGATGTCGTCGCCCCCTGCGCGACCGGGGGCATCCTGAACCCGGCCACCATCCCCGGGATCCGGGCCCGCATCGTCTGCGGCGCCGCCAACAACCAGCTCGAGGACATGGACCGGGACGATCTCCTGCTGCTGGAGCGGGGTGTCCTCTACGTGCCGGACTTCCTGGTCAACCGCATGGGGATCGTGAACTGCGCCGACGAGCAGTACGGTTACGTCACGAACGACCCGGCGATCGAGCGGCACCTGGGGGACGACTGGGACAACGGGATCTACCGCCTGACCCTCGCGATCCTCGCCGAGGCGGAGGAGAAGCGGGTCCCCCCGGCCCGGGTCGCCCGCAAGCTCGCCGACCGCCGGTCCCTCGAGACCCACCCGGTCTGGGGCCACCGGGGGATCCGGATCATCCGCTCCCTGCTCGAGTCCGGCTGGGCCCGTCCCGGGGACTAGGTTCCGGGCCCGGGTCTCCCGCCGGACCCGTTCCCGGGGTCCCCCGAGGGGATCAGCCGGCCCCGTCGCTTCCCTTTCCCTCGTCCCGGGGGACGAGCACGGAGCCCCGGGCGGCCTCCCAGGCGAGGGAGAGTCCGCCGGCGCCGAGGATGACCAGGTAGTGGAGGCCCCGGGCGAGGAACACCGCGGCGATGGCGACCTCCCGGGGAATCCCCTGGCTGTGGAGAAAGGCCGCCTGGGTGACCTCCGTGACGCCGATTCCCCCGGGGGCGCCCGTCGCCATCCCGGTGGCGCCGCCGACGGCGACGGCGAGGAGGGCGGTCCACCAGGGGACGGGGGCTCCCACCGCCCGGAGGGCCGCCCACTGGGCGAGCCCGGTGAGGACGACGAAGGCGAGCCCCCCGGCCAGGTTCCCGAGGAGACCGACCGGGTCGTCGAGGAGGGCGCCGGTTCCCCGGACCGCCGCGTGCCCCGCCTCGGCCAGGCGCCCGCGGCGCCCGTCCCGCGGGCGGGCGAGCCAGGCCTCGAGCCGTTCGCCGTGGCGCCGGACGAGGAGGTAGGCCAGGGCGATCAGGCCGAGTCCCGCGACCAGCCCGACGACCGCCCTCGTCGACAGGTGGCCGGCATGGGCCAGGGCGGCGAACGGCAGGGCCACCGCGGACACGAGCAGCCAGGAAAGGGCCAGGATCGCCTGGTCGACGATGTTCGGCCCCACGTGGGTGGCGACTCCCCCGCCGAAGTGGCGGTCGGCCAGGTGGGCCCGGACGAGGGAGGCGCCCGCCCGGACCCCCGGGATGGCCAGGGCGAGAAACTGGGCCGCCATCACGATCGGGAAGTAGTGCCGCTTGCGGACCGGCAGGAGGCGCCCGGTCAGCCAGCCGAGACGGAGGGCCGAGGCGACGAAACGGAGCAGGGTGAGGCCCGCGGCGAGCAGGAGCCAGCCGGGCCGGGCGGCGGCAAAGCGGGCGAGGAGGGCCTGCGCCCCGACCTTCCGGACCTGCCACGCCAGCAGGAGGAGGGCCGCCGCCAGGGCCGTGGCGGCGAGGGCCCGGCGGGAAAGGAGTTTCCTGGGGCGGGGAGCGGACATGGCGCCGGATTGTCCCGCCCACCGCCGGTCCGGGCAACCGGGCGGCGGGGACCGGCCACCGGTCCGCCGTCCCCGGCCGGGAAGGCCCGCCGCGCCGGAAGCGGCGTCCGCCGGGCGCACCGGCGACCCGGCCTCCCGCCGGCGGCTTCGGGTAGGATGGGGGCCCCGGAGGAGGAACCGGATGGCGGAAGGGAACGGGGAACACGGCGGCCCCCGGGACGGCCGGCGACGGGCGATGGACGAGCGGCGTCCCCTCGGGCCGACGCCCTTCGCCCCGGAGGCCGTGGCGCGTCGGCGGCGCCTGATGCTGGTGTCCCTCGGGATCGCCCTGGCGCTCTTCCTCGTCAAGGGGGCCGGCTGGTGGCTGACCGGGAGCCGCGGGCTCCTCTCTGATGCCCTCGAGTCGATCGTCAACGTGGTCACGGCCGCGTTCGCGACCTGGTCGGTTTCCCTGGCCGGGCGGCCCCCGGACCGGGCGCACCCCTACGGCCACGGGAAGGTGGAATTCTTCGCCGCGGGCCTCGAGGGAGCCCTGATCCTGGTGGCCGCCGCGGGTATCTTCCGCGAGGCGATCCCCGCGCTGCTGCACCCGGAAGCGGTTCACCGCCTGGGGTGGGGCCTCCTCCTCGCCGCGTTCGCCGCGGCGGTCAACCTGGCGGCCGGCTCGATCTTCGTCCGGGTGGGGCGCCGCCAGTCCAGCGCGACCCTCGTCGGGGAGGGGCATCACCTCCTGGCCGACACGCTGACGACGGTCGGCGTCATCGCCGGCCTGCTCCTGGTCCGCCTGACGGGGAACCCGGTCTTCGACCCCCTGGCGGCGCTCCTGGTCGGGGCCTGGATCACCTGGACCGGGTTCGGCCTGCTCCGCGAGTCCGCCGCCCGCCTGATGGACCGGGCCGACCCGGAAATCCTGGGCCAGGTGGCCCGGGTGCTGGCCCGGGAGGCGCGGGAAAACCCCTGGTGGATCGAGGCCCACCTGCTGCGGGCGTGGGTTTCCGGCGAGTTCGTCCACGTGGACTTTCACCTGACGATGCCCCGCTGGTGGACGCTGGAGGAGGTCCACGAGGCCCAGCACCGGATGCTCCCCCTCATCATCCGGGAGCTCGGCCGGCCGGGGGAGGTCCTGATCCACCCGGATCCCTGCGAGCCCTCCCTCTGCCGGATGTGCCGGGTGGAACCGTGTCCCGAGCGGGCGGCGAACCAGGTGGACGCCGTGGACTGGTCCCTCGAGAACCTGCTCTCCGGGCCGGCGGAACGGGCCCAGGATTCCTGCCAGGTCGTCCTCGCGGAGGAAAGCCGGCGGATCAGCTCCGGGGAGAACGCGGAGGGGTAGGGCCGCCCCTGCCCGGGTCCTACGCTCCCTCGTGGAGCAGGAGGCCACTCGAGAGGTCGGCCAGGCAGTAGTCGTGCCGCGGCCGCAGGAAGTGCAGGGCCGCGATGTAGGCGTAGAGCAGCCGGACCCGGAACGGGGCCTTTCCCGGGAGACGGGCCCCGGGCTGGCTCCGCAGGCGGGCTAGGTGCAGGGAGGCGCTCATCACCAGGTGCTCGAGCAGTTCTTCCCAGTTGCGCCCCTCGACCCGCAGGTGCAGCTCGAGGCAGTACCCGACCCACCGGCGGTGCCGGCGGGACCGGTAACCGCAGCAGCGGAGGATCTCGGGGATCGTCTCGCCGCCGCGCCCGGTGCCCGCCTGGTTCACGGCGCTGGTCGCCATCGGTCCTCCACCCTTCCCGTCAGGGACACGTCGCGGCCGGTGTCCGGGGACGGCCATCGGATCCGCGGCCGAGGGAGCCGGTCCCCTCGCCGTCCCGGACCGTGACGAGGTAGGTATACGCCGTTCCGGCCGGGGGTGCATCCGGGGCCGGAGTGTACCGGGTGCGGAGGTCCCGGTGCCAGCAGTCCCCGGCGTCGGCGGGAGGCGCTCCATCGAGGGTGCCCCGGTAGGCCTCGTAGGTGGAGGTCGCCGTTTCCATGCTCCAGGAGAGCCAGGCAGTGGCGACACCCTCGTCCCCGGCGGGGTGGACCTCCAGGTAGGCCACCAGCCGGTCCCGGGCATCGCAGGCGTCTCCCCGGAGGTCGCCGTCCTCGTCCTCCTGGCCCGGGTTCGGGGCGAGGGGGCAGTTGTCGTCGCAGCCGACGGTCTGTCCCGGCAGGCAGGGATGGTCGCCCACCGTCCCGGAGCCGTCCCCGTCGTTGGGAATCCCGTCGTTGTCGGCGTCCGGGTCCTGGTCGTTCGGGATCCCGTCCCCGTCCTCGTCCGGGTCACAGGCTCCCTGGAGGCCGTCCCCGTCCACGTCCGGCTCCGACGGGTTCGCGTAGGTCGGGCAGGTGTCGCACGCGTCCCCGATGCCGTCCCGGTCGCTGTCCTGGTTCAGGGGGTTGCGTTCGAAGGGACAGTTGTCCGTGTTCCCGCAGCGGCCGTCCCCGTCCAGATCGTTGAAGGGGTCGTAGGGGCAGGTGTCGCAGGCGTTGCCGACGTCGTCGTAGTCCGCGTCCGCCTGGGTCGGGTTCTCCACGGTCGGGCAGTTGTCCGCGCAGTCGATGATCCCGTCCTCGTCGTCGTCGTCCTCGTCCGGCGGCACGTTCGGCCAGCCCGGGGAATCGCAGTCGTTGTTCTTCCCGTCGCACAGCTGGGGAGCCCCGGGCCAGGTGTTCGCGTCCCCGTCGTCGCAGTCGTCGGGGTTGTCCACGTAGCCGGCGGGAGGGGTCTCGTGGCAGTCCTCGACGGAATCGTCCGGGTCGCCGTAACCGTCCCCGTCCGCGTCCCGCCAGTAGGTGGAAGTCGGCAGTCCTTCGTCCTTGCTGCCGTCGCAGTCGTCGTCCGTCTCGTTGCACACCTCTTCCGCACCGGGGTGGACGTCCCGGTTGGCGTCGTCGCAGTCGCCGCCGCCGGCGGACGCGTCGGGGTTGCAGGCGGCGTCCTGCCAGCCGTCTCCATCCGCGTCGGGACAGGCGGAGGTACAGTCGGGATCCTGCCCGTCGGCGGATCCGTCGCAGTCGTCGTCGATCCCGTTCCCGCAGTCCTCCGTGGCCCCGGGGTGGACGTTCCCGTTCGTGTCGTCGCAGTCGTCGGCGTTGTTCACGTAGCCGGCGGGCGGGGCCTCGTGGCAGTCCTCGACGGAGTCGTCCGGGTCGCCGTAACCGTCCCCGTCCGCGTCCCGCCAGTGGGTGTGCGTGGGGAGCCCCTCGTCCACCGACCCGTCGCAGTCGTCGTCCACCCCGTTGCAGGTCTCGTCCGCGCCCGGGTGGACCGCGCCGTTCCCGTCGTCGCAGTCGCCGCCGCCGTGGATCCCCGGGTCGTCTCCCTGGGTGTCGTTCCAAGGGTCGCACTCGACCCAGCCGTCTCCGTCCCCGTCCAGCTCGTCCGCCGGGGTCGTCCCGTCGCAGTCGTTGTCGTTCCCGTCGCACGCCTCCGCCGCCCCCGGGTGGCTCGCCGCGTCCCCGTCGTCGCAGTCGTCGGCGTTGTTCACGTAGCCGGCGGGAGGGCTGTCGTGGCAGTCCTCGACGGAGTCGTCCGGGTCGCCGTAACCGTCCCCGTCCGCGTCCCGCCAGTGGGTGTGCGTGGGGAGCCCCTCGTCCACCGACCCGTCGCAGTCGTCGTCCACCCCGTTGCAGGTCTCGTCCGCGCCCGGGTGGACGTCCGGGTCGCCGTCATCGCAGTCGCCGCCGCCGGCGGAGGAATCGGGGTTGCAGTTCGCGTCCTGCCAGGTATCTCCGTCCGCGTCGGGACAGTTGCCCGAGCAGTCCGGATCGTGCATGTCGACCGACCCGTCACAGTCGTCGTCGGTTCCGTTGCCGCAGTCCTCCGTGGCTCCGGGGTGGACGGCGCCGTTCCCGTCGTCGCAGTCGCCGCCGCCGTGGATCCCCGGGTCGTCTCCCTGGGTGTCGTTCCAAGGGTCGCACTCGACCCAGCCGTCTCCGTCCCCGTCCAGCTCGTCCGCCGGGGTCGTCCCGTCGCAGTCGTTGTCGTTCCCGTCGCAGGCTTCCGCCGCCCCCGGGTGGCTCGCCGCGTCCCCGTCGTCGCAGTCCGTGCCCGGGGTGACCCCGGCGGGGGGCGACGCGTCGCCCCATCCGTCCCCGTCCGCGTCCTCCATGCAGGCGGAGGCGTCGTCCTCGGGAGCCGCCCCCGGGTAGGCGCTGGCGTTGCCGTCATCGCAGTCGTCGGCGTTGTTCACGTAGCCGGCGGGAGGGCTGTCGTGGCAGTCCTCGACGGAGTCGTCCGGGTCGCCGTAACCGTCCCCGTCCGCGTCCCGCCAGTGGGTGTGCGTGGGGAGCCCCTCGTCCACCGACCCGTCGCAGTCGTCGTCCACCCCGTTGCAGGTCTCGTCCGCGCCCGGGTGGACGGCGCCGTTCCCGTCGTCGCAGTCGCCGCCACCCTGGATGGACGAGGCGTCACCTTCCCAGGGGTCGCACTCCACCCAGCCGTCGTGGTCGTCGTCCACCTCGTCGGGCGGGACGTCCGGCCAGGACGGGTCGTTGCAGTCGTCGTTCTTCCCGTCGCAGGCCTGGGGAGCTCCCGGGTAGACGTCGGGGTCCCCGTCGTCGCAGTCCTCGCAGGCGTCGAACCCGTCGTCGTCCCCGTCGGTCCCGTTCCCCGGTTTCCAGGTCGACCCCGAGGCGAGGGTGCTGCCGCCCTGTCCTCCCCAGACGAGCATCCGGTTCCCGTCCCAGGCCGAGCGGTGCAGGTAACGGGCGGAGGGCGCCTCCGCCCCGGTCATCGGGACCCAGGTGTCGGTTCCCGGGTCGTACCGGGCCCCGGTGTCCGTCGGGCCGTTCCCCAGGCCGCCCCAGACCAGCATCCGGCTCCCGTTCCAGGCGGCGGTGTGGTGGTAGCGGGGGCTCGGGGCTCCCGAAAGAGAAACCGGCTGCCAGGTGTCCGTCGCGGGGTCGTACCGGGCGCCGTCCCCGAACTGCTGGTCCCCGTACCCGCCCCAGACGATCATCTCGGAGCCGGTCCAGACCGCCGTGTGGTGGAAGCGGGGGGCCGGGGCCCCGTCGGACGACATCGCCGTCCAGGCGTCGGCCGTGGGGTCGTACCGCCTGCCGTCTCCCCGCCAGGTGTTCGCCTCGCCGCCCCAGACGATCATCTCGGAGCCGGTCCAGACCGCCGTGTGGAAGCGCCGGAAGCTGGGAGCCCCGGACTCGGTCGTCGGCGTCCAGGTGTCGGTGGCCGGGTCGTAGCGCCCCCCGGTATTGGTGGGGATGCTCGTGTCCCTGCCGCCCCACACGATGACGAGGGACCCGGTCCAGACTGCGGTGTGGCCCCAGCGGGGGCTCGGCGCCCCGTCGGTGCTGACCGGGGACCAGTCGTCCGCGGCCGGGTCGTAGCGGCCCCCGTCTCCGAGCTTGTCGTCCTCTCCCGTGCGTCCTCCCCAGACGAACAGCTCGCTGCCGGTCCAGGTGGCGGTGGCGTCCTTCCGGGGTGACGGGGCGCCGGCGGCCGGGAGCGCCCGCCAGGTGTCCGTGGCCGGATCCCAGGCGGCCCCGTCCCCGAGGTCGGTCTCGTCTTCGCCTCCCCAGACGATCCACTCCGCCCCGGTCCACGTCCCGGTGTGCCGGGTGCGGCGCGTCGGACCCGGCCCCAGGGACGTGCCGGTCCAGGCGTCCGCCGCCGGGTCGTACCGGCCACCCGTCTGTTCCAGGCGGCCCCCGTCCGACTGGCCCCCCCAGACGAAGAGCTCGCTCCCGGTCCAGGCGTACGCGTGGAACTTCCGGGCCGTGGGGGCGCCCTCGGACGAGATTCCTCGCCAGCGGTTGGTCGCGGGATCGTAGGCGGCGCCGTTCCCCAGCAGGTCACCGCCGGAGCCTTCTCCGCCCCAGACGACCATCTCCGAGCCGGTCCACACGGCGGCATGGAAGCGGCGTGCCCAGGGCGCCCCGCTGGTGGTGACCGGGTTCCAGGCGTCGGCCGCCGGGTCGTACCGCCCCCCGGTCCGGAGGTAGTTCTCCCCGTCGTGCCCGCCCCACACGATCATCTCGGAGCCGGTCCAGACCGCCGTGTGGTCCTGGCGGGGGCCGGGGGCCCCCGCTGTCGGGACCGGCGACCAGGTTCCCGCCTGGGGGTCGAAGACTCCCCCGGTGTCGAGCCGGGTCCCCAGGTGGACACCTCCCCAGACGATCATCTTCGACCCGGTCCAGACGGCGGTGTGGGCCTTGCGCGGGGACGGCGCCCCCCCGGTCGGCAGGGGGGACCAGGTGCCGGTGGCGGGATCGTAGCGGCCGCCGGTGTTCACGTCCTCGAAGGAATCGTCCTCGCCGCCCCAGACGATCATCTCGGAGCCGGTCCAGACCGCCGTGTGACGCCAGCGGGGGGAGGGCGCACCGGCCGTCGGCAGGGGAGTCCACGTGTCGGTGGAGGGATCGTAGGCGGCGCCATCCCCCAGGGGATCTCCGTCGAGGCCCCCCCAGACGATCATCCTGGAACCGGTCCAGACCGCCGTGTGCCACGAGCGCGGAGAGGGGGCGCCGGTCTCGGGAAGGGAACGCCACGTGTCGGTCGCCGGGTCGTAGCGGGAACCGGTCCCCAGGGCGTCACCCGCCCGGCCGCCCCAGACGATCACCTCGGAGCCGGTCCACACGGCCGTCGCCCCTTCCCGGGGATCGGGCAGGTCGTCGAGGGACCCGGCATCCCATGCTTCCTCGCAGTCACCCCGCCCTCCGGGCGCGTTCTCCCCCGGTCCCCCGGACGGCAGGGGGAGGTCGTCCTCAGGGCCGACGAGGGGATCCGCGGGGGCGGGCTCGGTCCGGGGCGAGCGGTCCTCCCACCAGCCGGCGAACGTCGGCCGGGGAACGGCATAGTGGGCGACGGTGACGGCGCCGGTGGCCGGGTCTTCCGCGAGCAGCACCTCGACCACCCAGGCGTCCGGCGTGCGGACCAGCGGCCCGGGGCGGCCCGGGGCGGACCAGCGGTCCCGGAGGCGCTTCCAAGCGGCGGGATTCTCGACCCGGTGATCCCGCGGATCGGCGTCGGGGCGGGTCGGTGAGCCCGGCGGCAGGTAGCGCCGGACGGTGCGCCGGGGGTGCTCGGCGGAGGGATCGAGGCTCCCGTCGAGGAGCGCCCGGCGGATGGCATCCGCCTCTTCCCGGGCCGGGGTCTCCCGCTCCAGCCGGGCCCGCCAGGCGGACCGGAGCAGGCGCTCCGCCACGGCGGGACGCGCCAGGGTCTCGGCGGCGGCCACCGGGTCGTTGCCGAGGGCGGCGGCCAGGGCGGCCAGGCGTGCCGGGGCCCGGGACGAGGCGACGATCCGGCGCCACTCGGCGGCGACCTCCCCGGCGTCCAGGGGGCGGCCCCGGAGCTTCGCGAGGGCTGTTTCCCGCCGCAGGTCCTCGAGGACCCGGGCGCGCAGGAAGTCGTCCCCGGGAACGGCGGCGGGGTTGCCCCGCCAGCGGGCCCGGACC
>CAZOTT010000003.1:21524-66552 GCA_964582785.1 uncultured Acidobacteriota bacterium
TCCTCGCCGGTCTTCGACGGGAGCTTCTTCGTGGACCTGCTCGACCCGGCGGAGGTTCTCCACCCGGCGGGCGAGAGGGTCGGCACCCGTCACGTCGACGTTCCCGGCGACGGCCGGGCAGACCAGCAGCAGGCCGAGCAGCACGAGCAGGGGGGGCGTCACCCCGCTCCCGCGCCGCCGGCGAAGACCGGCTCCGGACATGGTGCCGCGATCCTCCTGGGGGTGTCCCCGGTGGCGCGGGAATCCACCCCGGTGCGCCCGATGCGCGACCTCCCTGCCCGAAGGTACGCCGAAGGGCGGGGGGTTCAACGTCTTTCCCCCGCGGGGGGATCTCCCCGCGGGAAGACGCGATCAGCCGCGGGCGCCGTCGAACGGCGGCAGGGCGGGGGGCCGCCCGGTTCCCCGCCGGCGGCGAGGTTCGGGTAAGATCGCCGCCACCCCGGGAGCCGCCATGGAGCCGATCGCCGCCACCGTCCTGGTCACCAACGACGACGGGATCCGTGCTCCCGGCCTCGCGATCCTGGCGGAGGCGATGGCCACGGTCGCCCGGCGGGTGATCGTCGCCGCCCCGGACCGGGAGCAGTCCGGCATCTCCCACGCCCTGACGATCCGGCGCCCCCTCCGGATCGAGGAGGTCGCCCCGGACCGGTTCGCGGTGGACGGTTCCCCCGCCGACTGCGTCGACCTGGTCGTGCTCGGGCTCCTCCCCCGGCCGCCTGACCTCGTGGTCTCCGGGATCAACCCCGGCTTCAACCTGGGGGACGACGTGATCTACTCGGGGACGGTCGCCGGGGCCCGGGAGGGGCACATGCTGGGGATCCCGTCCCTCGCCGTCTCGACGGCGTTCGAGGCCGGGGAAGCCGCCTGCCGGGAGGCGGCGGGGTGGGCCGTCCGGTTCGCCCGCCTGCTCCTCGACGGTTCCCTGCCGTCCCGGGCGTTCCTCAACGTGAACGTCCCCCCCGGCGCGACCCGCTGCCGGGTCACCCGCCAGGGCCGCCGGGCGGGCCGGCCCGCCCTCCTGCGCCGGACCGACCCGAAGGGGAAGGAGTACTGGTGGATCGGCCTCGCCGGCAGCCGGTGGGAGCCGGACGGGGAGGCGGACCACGCGGCGGTGGCGGAGGGGGTCGTCTCGGTGACGCCGCTCCAGCTCGACGGCACCTGCCGGGAGGCCCTGGGCCCCCTCGCCGACCTCGCGGCGTGCCCGGCCCCGGCGGGAGGGGAGCGGTGACCCATCCCCGGACCGCGCGGGAACGGATGGTCGCGGAGCTCCGCGCCGCGGGGATCCGGGACGAGCGGGTCCTCGCGGCGATGGGGCGGGTTCCCCGGGAGAGGTTCGTCCCGGAGTCGTTCCGCGGCCGCGCCTACGCGGCGGAGCGGGTTCCCCTGGGGCTGGGCCAGACCATGTCCCTCCCCTGGACCGTGGCCCGGCTGGCGGAGCTGGTCGCGGCCCCTCCCGGCAGCCGGGTCCTCGAGATCGGGACCGGGTCGGGGTACCAGGCGGCGGTGCTCGCGGAGATGGGCCTGCGGGTCTTCAGCCTGGAGCGTCACGCCCGGCTCGCCCGGGAGGCCGCCCGCCGGCTGCGGGCGCTCGGCTACCCGGGGGTGACGGTCAAGAACTTCGACGGCACCTTCGGCTGGGCCGCGGAGGCCCCCTGGGCCGGGATCCTGGCCACCGCCGCCGGCCCGGGGGTCCCCCGGTCCCTCGTGGACCAGCTCGCCCCCGGCGGGCGCCTGGTGCTCCCGGTGGCGGGACACGGCGGCCAGCGCCTGCGGGTCATCACCCGCCTCCCCGGGGGGGGCACCCGGGAGGAGGACGCCGGCCCGGCGAGCTTCGTGCCGCTGGTCGGGAGGTACGGGTGGGCGCCCTCCCGGGGCGGGCGTGGGAGGGAACCGTGAACGGGAAAGGCCTGCTCGAGCGCTGGCGGCGGCTCTACGAGGCCCTGCTCGAGTGGGCCGCCTCCCCCGGGGGCATCCTCGCCATCGCCCTCGTGGCCTTCGCCGAGGCGAGCTTCTTCCCGGTTCCCCCGGACGTGCTGATCATCGCCGCGGTGCTCGCCCGGCCCCGCACCTGGGGGCGGGCGGCGCTGGCCGCGTCGATCGCCTCGGTTCTCGGCGGCATCCTCGGCTACGGGATCGGCTGGGGGGCCTGGGAGGCCCTCGACGACTTCTTCTACGCCTGGATCCCCGGGTTCGATCCCGAGGTCTACGCCCGGGTCGCGGGCCTCTACGAGCGGTGGAACTTCTGGGTCGTCTTCGCCGCCGGCTTCACGCCGATCCCCTACAAGGTCTTCACGATCGCGGCGGGGGTCGCCCGGATCAACTTCCCGGTCTTCGTCCTCGCCTCCGCCACCTCCCGGAGCGCCCGGTTCTTCCTGGTCGGCGGCCTGCTGCGGGTCTTCGGTCCGCGGATCCGCCCCTTCATCGACCGCTGGCTGGGGTGGCTGACCCTGCTCTTCGTCGCCCTGCTGGTCGCCGGTTTCCTGGCCGTGGGCTGGCTTTCCGCGGGCGGGGGCTCCTGACCGGGCCCCGGACGGCGAAGCGGCCCCCCGGGGGAGGCCGCCGTTCCGCGTGGACCGCGCGTCGTTGGTCGGGGCGCCCGGATTTGAACCGGGGACCCCTTGCTCCCGAAGCAAGTGCGCTACCAGGCTGCGCTACGCCCCGACCGGTCGCGCGATTTCGCACCGACCCCGCGGCGGCGTCCGCCGCCCGGGATCCGCGGAAAGGTAGCCGACGATCCGCCCCCTGTCAACGCGGAGCGGCGCGGCCGGCAAGAGCCCGGGGGGTCAGTCGTCCCGGGCGCCGAGGAGGCCCTCCTTGAGGTCCTCGTTCGGGGGGTTCGGGCCGAGCCAGATGGACCAGAGGGCCCGGGCGAAGGCCCGGCCCGGGATGACCCCCTTCACCCGGCCGCGGACCGTGACCTCGACCCCCCGTCCCGGGATCTCGGTGAGCACGATCTCGTCTCCCGCGGCGACGTCCTCCATGAACGAGCAGAGCCGCTTCTCCCCGGCCCGGATTTCCTCGAGGTCCTTCCCGGCGGCCTTCTCGAACCCCTCGTGCCAGGCGTGAACCAGTTTCTTCGCCCCGACGCCCCGCACGAAGTGCATGACGAGTCGCTTCGGGCCGGCATCGGCCAGGATCGCCTCCGGGTCGCGGGTGGGGTGGGGGAGGTAGAGCCCCGCCACGTAGACGTCGATCCGGAGGAACGTGGCCTCCCGGAGCCCCATGCCGTTCAGGTGGAGGACCTGCCCCCCGACCTCGACGGTGTCGGGCAGGGTCACCCCGGCGAGGGTGCCCGCCAGGACGGGAGCGACCGCGAGGGCGGCGGCGAGGAACGGCAACAGGACGCGACGGACGGGAGCACGCATCGGCAGACCTCCTTTCCCGGTTCGGCGCATTCTAACCCCGGGCTACCGCCCGCCGCGGCGAGCGGGGATAATGGGGCCGGTTCGGCGAGGTGGAGGAAGGGCGCGGAGGGCACGGGCATGAAGGAAGCGCGCCGCTACCGGGTTCACGGGCGGGTCCAGGGAGTGGGTTACCGGGTCTTCGCCTCGACCTGCGCCCGGGCCCTCGGTCTCGCCGGGTGGGTCGCCAACCGGCCGGACGGCACGGTGGAGGCGTACGCCGAGGGGCCGGCGGACCGGCTGGCGGAGTTCGAGTTCGATCTCGGCCGGGGCCCGCGGTACGCCCGGGTCGAGCGGGTGGACAGCACCCCGGTGGAGCCGGAGGGGATGGAGACCTTCGAGATCCGCCGGTGAGGGCGGACCGGGAACCGCCAGGGAGACAGCCAGATGGGCAGCGAGGATCTCCGGCAGCACATCGCCGACGTCCCCGACTTTCCCCGGAAAGGAATCCTCTTCCGGGACATCACCCCGCTCCTCGCCTCGCCGGGGGCCCTCTCGGCGGCCCTCGACGAGCTGGAACGGCAGGCGCGGGAGTTCCGGCCGGACCTGGTCGCCGGGATCGAGTCCCGGGGGTTCCTCTTCGGGATGCCCCTGGCGGACCGGATCGGCACCGGGTTCATCCCGGTCCGCAAGCCGGGCAAGCTGCCCCGGGAGACGCTGCGGGAGTCGTACAGCCTGGAGTACGGGGAGAACACCGTCGAGATGCACGCGGACGCCGTCCGGCCGGGACAGCGGGTCCTGGTGGTGGACGACCTGCTGGCGACCGGGGGGACGGCGGCGGCCGCCGCCAGCCTGGTGCGTCGGGCCGGGGGCGAGGTCGCCGGGTGGCTCTTCCTGGTGGAACTGGCCCCCCTCCGGGGCCGGGAGAAGCTGGCGGGAGCGCCGGTCCGGTCCGTTCTCGTCTACTGACTGCCGGGAACGTCCCGCGGCGGGGGCGCCGGCGCGCGCTGCCCGCCGTTTCGCGCTAGACTCTGGCACCGCCGCCCCTGCCGGGCGGCCGGGTGGGCCTGTAGCTCAGTCGGATAGAGCAGCGGTTTCCTAAACCGAAGGTCGCAGGTTCGAGTCCTGCCAGGCCTACCAGGACCACGGACGCCGGCAACCGGCGGGAGGGAACGCCGATGGATCGGTTCGACCGCAAGAAGATGAAGCAGGACGAGTTCGTCGACTGGACGATGCGTCTCTTCCAGCACATGGAGGAGAACCCGCGTCCGTACATCCTCGGCGCCCTGGCCGTGATCGTCCTCGTCGTCGGCGGCTTCGGCCTGCACGTCTGGAACCAGCGCCGGGCCGAGGCGGCGGCGGACCTGTTCGCCCGCGCCCAGTCCGCCCTCGAGGCGCCCCTGGCCCGGGACGAGGCGCCGCGGCCGAACGATCCCTACCGGCCCACCTTCGCCTCGCCGGAGGAACGGCTGGCGGAAGCGCTGCGCCGGCTGGAGGCCGCGGAATCGACCCCGGCGCCGCTCGGCGACCTGGCCCTCTGGCTGCACGGGCAGGCGCTTCTCGAGGAGGGGAAGGCGGAAGAGTCGGTGGCGGAGATGCGGCGGTCCGCGGAGCGTCTGGGGGACGACCCGACGATGGGGGGGCCGGTGAAGGCCTCGCTGGCGAAGGCCCTGGCCGCCGCCGGGAAGCACGAGGAGTCGGCCGCCCTCTGGGAGAAGCTGACCGACGCCGAGTCGGGCTACCCGGGAGACCTGGCCTGGGAGGGCCTGGCGAAGGTCCGCGAGGCCGCGGGGGACGAGAAGGGGGCGGAAGAGGCCTGGCAGCAGGTCCTCGACCTCTACCCGGAGTCCCCGGTCGCGGCGGCGGCCCGGGCGGCTCTCGGGCGCTGACCGCCGGACGGCTCAGTCGAGGAGGGGACCGGTGTCCCCGACCGGCAGCAGGTGGACGACCTGCATGGCGTAGCGAAGCTTTCAGGTCGTGAACGGAACCCGAAAGGCAGGGATCCGGAAAGACTCGGAATCATTCGGATTATTTCAATGCCGTGTTGCCGGAACCGCGACCGGCGGGCCCGGGAAGCCTGACTGAAAGCTTCGCGCCACCATGGACGACCTGCTGGCGGTAGGCTCCAGGCGCCGCTGGTAGAGCCTGGCGATCCGCTCCATGAACAGGAAGCCGAACCGCGGGTGATCCTCCGGGTACCCGAGGAGGAGGTCGGCGTCGATGGCCGGCATCTCGGTGGGTTCCGACGTCACCGCGCGGGGATTGCGGCTGGCGGACGTGGAACGGTCCCTGGTCGAGCAGGCGCTGGCCCGCACGGGGGGGAACGTGAGCCGCGCGGCCCGGCTCCTCGGGATCAGCCGCGACGCCCTGAGGTACCGGGTGGACCGGCTGGGCCTCCGCGGGTCGACCCGGGGGAGGGGGTGACCTATCCTTTTCCCCGTCATGAAGAGAACCCGTGCCCTCCTCGCCGCCGTCCTGGCCCTCGCCGTGCTGGCGCCCCTCGCCCTGGTCTCGGCGGCGGCCTTCCGGCCCGACACGACCTACCGGTATCTCAACGTCTTCCAGGAGGTCTGGTCGCTGACCCGGGCGAACTACGTGGAGCCGGTGGACGAGTCCCGGCTCCTGCGCGGCGCCTGGGAGGGAATGGTTCGTTCCCTCGATGCCGTCAGCGCCTGGCTGCCCCCGGGCGAGGCGGAGGCGCTGGCCTCTCCCCCCGGCCCCGCCGGCGCCGGGATGGAACTCCTCCCCGCGGGGGGCGTGGCGGTCGTGGTCCGGGTGGACCCGGACGGCCCCGCCGCGGGGGAGGGGATCCACGAGGGCGACCAGGTGTGGCGGGTGGACGGGCGGCCGGCCCGGCGGCTCTCCTGGCCCCAGCTCCGGCACCTGCTCCGAGGCCGGCCGGGGGAGGTCCGCGAGATCGTTCTCCTGGACGCCTCCACCTACAAGCTGCGCCACGTGAAGCTCAGCCTCGCGGTCCCGGGGACCCCGGGCTTCCGGGTGGAACCGAGGGCGGACGGAAAGCTTCTCTACCTGCGCCTCGGCGACCTGTCCCGCGTCGACGCCGCCGCCCTGCGGGCCCGCCTGGGGGCCGCCGCGGCGGAACATCCCGGCGCCCGGCTCCTGGTCGACCTCCGGGGAGTCGTCGGGGCGGACCCGGGAGACGTGGCGCGTCTCGCCGGCGTGCTGGTGCCGGGGGGACAACTGCTCGTCCTCGTGGACGCCCGCGGGCAGGAGGTTCCCCTGGCGGCGCCGGGCGACCGGCCGCCGGTCGTCCCGGGGAAGACGTGGGTGCTGGTGGACGGCTCCACGGCGGGGACCGGGGAGGCGCTGGCGGCCCTGCTCCGCCGGGCGGGCGCGACCCTTCTCGGGCGCAAGACCTTCGGGCTGGCCGGCGTGCCCGAGGTGATCCCGCTGGGCGGGGAAGACGGTTCCCTCCTGCTCGCGACCCGCGAGATGCGGCTGCCGGACGGGACGGCCTGGGCCGGTAAGGGCCTGGAGCCGGCCCACGTGGTCGTCGTTCCTCCCGCTGCCACGTGGGAGGAAGGGCGGGACCGGTTCCTCGAGGAGGCGATCCGCTGGATCCTCGAGGAATCCCGCGCGCCGGCGGCCGCCTGAAGGAGCGCTCCCCGGCGCCGCCCGTTTCCCTTCCCTTCCCGCGGCGGCTTCCCGGGAGATCCCGGGCCCGGGCGAACCCACCGGGTCGCCGGGCGGCATCCTCCCCGGCCGTGAGCGTGTCCCCGGCCGCGCCGGGCCCCATATTCCCCGCGAAGGGAAGGGGGCCCATGGCATCGTTCGAGCAGCGGTACGAGCTCCTGGAGGTGTGGGGCCGGGGAACCCACGGAACCGTCTGGAAGGCCCGCGCCCGGCGGACCGGCCGGACGGTGGCCGTGAAGCGGGTTCGGCGGGACCCCCGGGCCCCCGCGGATCCGTGGAAGGAATGCCTGCGCCGCGAGGCGGAGCTGCTCGGGCGGGTGCGGCACCCGGGAATCGTCGAGGTGATCGAGGTGGGGATCGGTCTCGACGAGGCCTGGCTCGTCACGGAGTTCGTCGAGGGGGGGTCCCTCGAGGACCTCCTGCGGGCCCGGGGTCGGCTGGCGCCCCTCGAGGCCGCGGCGATCGTCGCCCGGGCCGCCCGGGCTCTCGATGCCGCCCACCGGGCCGGTGTCGTCCACCGGGACGTGAAGCCGGGCAACCTTCTCCTTGCGCCGGACGGCGAGGTGAAGGTGACCGATTTCGGGATCGCGGCCCGCCCCGGAGAGGCGGCGGCGGGGGAAGATCCCGGCCTGTTCGTGGGAACGCCCGCGTACACGGCCCCGGAGCAGCTCCGCGGGGAACCGGTGGACGGGCGGGGCGACACGTGGTCCCTGGGAGTGGTGCTCTGGCGGTGCCTGGCCGGGGAGCCGCCCTTCCGGGGCCTGACGGTGGCGGAAACGGTCCACCGGGTCCTCCACGACCCGGTTCCGGATCCGGCGGACGTCCTGCCGGGAACGCCCCCCGCCGTGCGGGAGGTGCTCCGGTGGTCGCTGGAGAAGGACCCGGACCGGCGACCCCCCTCGGCGCTCGCCTTCGCGCGGGCCCTCGAGGAGGCGATCGTGGCGGACTCGGGCGAGGGGGAGGAACCGCCCCCGGACCGGGGGTTCCTGCCGGGCCGCGGAGCGCCCCGCACCGGCGGGATCGCGGCCTTCTCCTCCGGGGAAGAACCGGCGGTCGCCGGGGAAGGACGATGGGCCGGGATCCTGGCGGCGGCGGGCCTGGCCCTCGGTGTGCTGCTCCTGGCCGGGGTTCCCCGGGACCGGGAGAAGAAGCAACCGGGGGTGGTGGCGCCCGCGGGTCCCGGCGCATCGGCGGGAGTGACTGCGACATCGTGCGGGGGAGGGCGGGAAACCGCCCTCGCCCGGGCCGCCGCCCTCGCCGGTTCCCCGGGAGACGATCGGCTCTTCCGCGCCCTGGGGTCCGCGCTGGCCTGTTCCCGCGGCATCGACGAGGCGGGGCCGCCGGCAGCGCCGGACCGGAGGGGGGAGACCACCGGTCCGCGGAGGGCTTCCGCTCGGCGCCGAGGGGGCGGGGAGCGGTTCCCCGGCGGGCAGGGCCGGCGGAAGGGGAGAAAGCGAGGGCAAAAGCGAACACGCCCCCGCCGGGTCGCATCGCCGGAAGTTCCGGGAGCCCGCCCGCCCCGGGGAGGCGGGCCTTCTCCCGGGGCGGGAACGTCCCGGCCGGCGCCGCGCCCCGCCCGACAGGAACTGCCCGCCGCCCCCGGGGAGGCGCCCGCCGGGAAACCGCGGCCGGCGGCCCAACGGCGGCCGGGGCGGGGCGTCGTCGAGGTGCGTCACCGGCTCCCGGAGGGGGTCGTCGAGGTCCTGGTGGACGGGCGCCGGGTGGGGCTGGTCCGGGTCGGCCCGGGCACGCCGTTCCCGCCGGGGACCCCGGTCACGGTGGCCTTCTCGGTTTCCCCCGGGGAGCATCGGCTGCTGCTCCGCGTCCTCTCTGCGAGTGCCCGGCTGGAGGTGGAACGACACTGGCGGGAACGCTGGGCGCCGGACGGCTTCCGGGCCCGGAAATGGCGCCTCACCGGCGGGGCCGGCGCCTGGGAGCTGGTTCCCGCGCCCTGAGAAGGGTCGGCGGCTGCAGACGGGCGGGGGTGGGCCACCGCGGTCGGAACCGGCCGGGTCCCGGCAGCAGGGTTGTGGCGGCTGCGGGAGGGGCGGTCCAGACTGTGGGCATGCGCGTCCAGGTGCTTCCCGCCTCCCTGCTGCTCCTGCCGCTTGTCCTGGTGTCGTTTCCCGGGCGGGCCGCGGCGCCGGCGAAGGCGCCGGAAGACCCGGTGGCCCGCCGTGCCCGGTCCTTCCTGGTCTACGTCCGGGCCCGGCAGGCGGCCGCGGAGGGCCGGCCGGACGAGGCCCGGCGCCTGCTCCGGGAGGTCCTCGATCTCGACCCGGACGCGGCGCCGGTCCATGCCTTCCTCGCCAGGACCTGCCTCCGGGCCCGGGACCCGGCCTGCGCCGAGGACGAGGCGCGGCGGGCCGTCGAGCTGGATCCCGGGTCGGCCGACGGCCACAAGGTGCTGGCGGAAATCGAGCTGGGGCGCTGGCAGCGGACCCGGGACCGGGAAGCCCTGGAACAGGGCCTGGATCACCTGGAGAAGGCCACCGAGGCGAACCCCCTGGACACCGCGGCATGGGTCGCCCGCATCCGGATCCTGGCCGCCGACGGCCGGATGGACGAGGCGGAACAGGTGGCCCGGGAGGCCTCGGGAGTCCCGGGGATGGATGCCGCCGCCCCCTGGATGGCGCTGGCCCGCACCCTGCTGGCGCGGGGACGGCTGGAGGAGGCGATCGCCCTCCTCGAGCGATCGGGCCTGAGCGGCCGGGCGGCGATTCCCGTCCTGGAGACGCTGGCGGACCTGAAGGGAAACCGGGGCGACCTGGAGGGGCAGGAAAAGGTGCTCCTCCGCCTCCGGGAGCTGCGGCCCGAGGACCCGGAACTGCTCCACCGCCTGGGGCTCGTCCGGCTCCAGCGGGGCGACGATACCGGCGCGGTGGGGCCCCTCCAGCAGGCCTGGCGGCTCCGCCCCGGCGACCCGATGTTCCGCCGGGACCTGGCGCGGGCCCTGGTGCGCCTCGGCCGCGGCGGGGAGGCGCTCTCCCTGCTCGAGGGGCTGCCGGAAGCGTACCGTTCCCGCCGGGTCCTGTTCACCTGGGTGTTCGCCGCGGAGCAGGCGGGGCGGTACGACGTGGCGGCCGGGCGGCTGGGCGAGCTGGTGAAGAAGCTGGACGACGACGAACGGGCCTCCTTCGGACAGGCGCTGACCCTGCGGCGGGCCCGGGACCTCGTGGAAGCGGGCCGGCCCGCCGCGGCGGAGGAACTGCTCGCGGAACTGCCGGACGATCCCGCCGTCGTTCGCCTCCGGGTGCGGGCGCTCCGGGCGCTCGACCGGGGGCGGGACGCCGCGCGGCTGGTGGCCGGTCTCCGGCGGAAGGAACCCGGGAACCCGGCATGGATCGCCCTGTCGACGATCGAGGAGGCGGACCGGGCCGGCGGCGATGACGACGCGGTCGCGGCGGCCGTCCGGGCGGTCCAGGCCTCCGGCGGGGACGCCCCGGCCCTCGCGAGCCGGGTGGCCCTGTGGCTCCTGTCCTGGGACCGCGGCACCCTGGCCGCCCGTTTCCTCGACGCGTTCGGCCTGCCCCCGGAACCGCCGGCGGACCTGCTCCGGGCACGTGCCGCCGTCCTGTCGGAGACCGGGCGGACGGGGGAAGCGGAGGCCGCGTACCGGATGCTGCTGGAGAAGAACCCGGATGACCCGGCGGTCCTGAACGATCTCGGGTACCTCCTGGCGGACGAGGGCCGCGATCTCGACGAGGCCCTCGCCATGCTCCGGAAGGCGGTCCAGGCCAGGCCGGACGAGCCGAACTACCTCGATTCGCTGGCCTGGGTGCTGCACCGCCTGGGGCGGTCGGCCGAGGCGCTGCCCCTCCTGCTGCGCGCGGTCCGGAGCGGAGACGGGAGCCCGGATGCGACCCTCCACGAGCACCTGGGGGACGTCTATCTCGCGCTCGGAGAGATGGACCGGGCCCTCGCGGAGTGGCGCGCGGCCCTGGCCCTGGGGAGCGGGAAGCAGGAACGGCTGAGGGAGAAGATCCGGAAGTGGGAGGAGCACGACACGAACCCTCCGCCCGGACGGTGACGGTGTGCGGGCGGGAAACCTGCTCCGGGGCGGGGGAACGGGGGCGGCCGGGGCCCCCGGCGGGCGGGGCCCCGTGACCGCCGGCAGCAAGGATGAACCGGCGGGCCGCCGGCGGGCGCCGGCCGTCGGCATCCTGCTCCTCCTGCTGGTCTTCCCGTGGCTTCCGGGCTGTGCCCCGGGCCCCGCGCCCCGCGGGGGCCCGCCGGCGGCGGGCCCGGCCTGCTGGGACCTGCGGTACCGCGTCCGCTTCTCGGACGGGAAGGAGCGGGGGAGCGGCCGCCTGCTGGCCCGGGCCTGCCCGGACGGGAGGCTCTACGCCGAGGTCCGCGGGCGTGTCGGGACGCCCGTCCTGGTCGCGGCGGTCCGGGAGGGCCGGGTCCGGCTCCTGTTCCCCCGGCGGAAGGAGGCGGTCGACGGCCCCGACGCCCCCCCCACCTGGCAACGCTGGACCGGGATTCCGTTGCCCGGCAGCGTCCTCCTCGGGCGCCGCCGCGGAGACCGCGGCGGGGAACGGGAGTTCCGGACGGGACGGTGGTCCGGGACCGTCGCCTGGGCGCCGGCCGCCGCGGACCCCTGTCCCTTCCCGGTCCGCCTGGCCGCCCGGTCGGAAGAGGGGGGGCTCCTCGTTGCGGAGAGAAGCGGGGCCCGGCCGGCGCCGGGGCCACCCGCCTGGCCCCCGGTCCCCCGGGGGTTTGTCCACCGCCGGGAAGGGGCCCCGGCAGCAGGGGACGGGGTTCCCGGCCGGGGTGCGCCGTGAGCGGGCACGGGGCGGGTCCCCGCGTGGTGCCCGGGGCGGGTTCCCCGGGGGAGCGGGTCGCCCGGGCGCTGGCCCCGGCGAAGATCAACCTGGTCCTGGACCTCCTCGGCCCCCGTCCTGACGGGTACACCGAGCTGGCGACCGTGTTCCAGGAAGTGGCCCTGGGGGACCGGGTCGAGGTGGCCGTCCGGGAAGGAGGCACGGGCCGGGTGGACCTTCTCGTGACGCCGGTCCCTCCGTGTCCGACCGGGGAGAACCTGGCCTTCCGGGCGGCCCGGCGGTTTCTCGCGGCGGCGGGCATCTCCGTGGACGTCCGGATCACCCTGGAAAAGGAAGTGCCGGCCGGTTCGGGCCTCGGTGGCGGGTCGTCCGACGGGGCGGCGGTCCTGCGGTGCCTCGCCGCCCTCTTCCCCGGGGCCCTCGCGCCGGAGTCGCTCTCCCGGGTGGCTGCCGGTCTCGGGGCGGACGTGCCCTTCTTCCTGCGGGGAGGGCTGGCGGCGGGGCGGGGTCGGGGGGACGAACTCCGGCTGCTGGACGACCTGCCCGTTTTCCCGGTGGTCCTGGCCCGGCCGCGGCGCTCCCTGGCCACCGCCGACGTCTACCGGGAGGCCCGCAAAGGATTGACGACGCGGCGGGATGCCCCTAAGATGCGCGCGTTCCTGCGCCACCTGGAGCGGGGAGGTGCGGGCCTGCCGCCCGTCGGCAACGATCTCGCGCCGGCGGCAACCCGCCTGGTGCCGGAGATCGGCGAACTGGTCGCCGCTCTCCGGGAAGCGGGGGGCCGGGCCGCGATGACGGGCAGCGGGACCGCGGTGTTCGGGCTGTTCCCCCGGGCGGAGGACGCCGAGGCGGCGGCGCGCCGCCTCGCGCGCGTTCCGGCCGCGGCCTGGATCCGGGTCACGCGGACCCTGCCGAGGGAGCGGCCCCCGGAGGACGTGAGGGAGGGATAGCAGCATGGAAGTCACCGACATCCGCGTGTTCCCGGTCGACGAGGAGAAGCTCAAGGCCTACGTGACAATCGTTTTCGACGATTGCTTCGTCGTCTCCGACATCAAGGTGATCCACGGCACGAGCGGCCTGTTCATCTCGATGCCCTCGAAGCGGCGCAAGAACGGGACCTTCCGCGACATCGCCCACCCGCTCAACAGCGAGACCCGCCGCATGATCGAGGAAAAGGTCCTGGCGAAGTACGAGGAGGCGCTGGCGGCCGGCCTGCCCGCCCGGGGCCGGCGCCGTCCCCGGGAGGCGGCCGAGGAGCAGCAGGACCGGGCGTTCCGCCCGGCGGCCGCGGAGTCGGCCCCGCCGGCCGAGGGCCTTCCCCCGGCCGGTCCCCGCCCCGGGGCCCCCGGCGCCTGACCGGGACCCCGTCGCCCCGGAACGATCCTGGAGGAAGCCCCGCGATGACGTCTTCCGACATGAAGGTCTTCGGCGGTGGTGCGCACCCCGCGCTCGTCCGGGAGATCTGCGAGTACCTCGGGGTACCGCCGGGGGACGTGCTCCTGGAGCGTTTCTCCGACGGGGAGGTCTACTGCCAGATCCGGGAGAACGTCCGGGGCGCCGACGTCTTCGTGATCCAGCCGACGAACCCGCCCGCGGAGAACCTGCTCGAGCTGCTCCTCCTGCTCGATGCCTTCAAGCGGTCGTCGGCCGCGCGGATCACGGCCGTGATCCCCTACTACAGCTACGCGCGGCAGGAACGGAAGGACCGTCCCCGCGTCCCGATCTCGGCGAAGCTGGTGGCGGACCTGATCGAGGCGGCGGGCGCCGACCGTGTCCTGACCATGGACCTGCATGCCCCCGCGATCCAGGGCTTTTTCAGCATCCCCGTGGACCATCTCTACTCGGCCCCGGTGATCATCGATCACCTCCAGCAGCGGATCGACCCGCGCCGGACCGTGATCGTGTCTCCCGACGCGGGGGGCACGGAGCGGGCGCGCTTCTACGCCAAGCGTCTCGGCGCGGCGGGACTCGCGATCATCGACAAGCGACGCCGCGCCCACAACGTGGCCGAGACGATCCACCTGATCGGTGACGTGGAAGGCTGCCACTGCGTGATCGTGGACGACATCATCGACACCGCGGGAACCCTCGAGGGAGCGACGAACGCCCTCCGGAGGCACGGGGCGCTCTCCGTGACCGGCTGCTTCACCCACCCGGTCCTCTCCGGCCGGGCGATGGAACGGCTGGAGCGGATGCCGGTCGAGTCGATCACCGTGACGAACACCATCCCCCTCGACGAGAGCCGGTCCGCCTCCCCGAAGATCGAGATCCTCTCGGTGGCGTCCCTGCTCGGCGAGGCGATCAAGAGGACCCACACGAACTCCTCCATCAGCACCCTGTTTCTCTGACCGAGGCAACCCGGGGCCGGCGCGCCCCTCCGAGGAAAAGAGCCATGAGCCAACCGATCGTCATCGAGGTCGAACCGCGCGAGACCCTCGGGAAGAACGCGGCGCGGCGCCTGCGCCGCGCGGGCATGATCCCGGCCGTCGTCTACGGCGGGGGGCGTGAACCGGTCGGGGTCCGGGTCGATCCCCGGCCCGTCGAGGCGGCGCTCCACTCGCCGATGGGGCTGAACACCCTGATCCAGCTCAAGCTGGCCGGGCGGGACCTGCGCCGCATGGTGCTCGTCCGGGAGATCCAGCGGCACCCCGTCACCGAGCAGCTCCTGCACGTGGACTTCGTCCGCGTCGAGATGGACCGGAAGATCGAGGTCTCGGTCCCGGTGGAGCTGGTCGGCACGCCGGTCGGGGTCAAGAACGAGGGCGGGATCGTCGACTTCGTGCACCGGCAGGTGACGATCCGGGTCCTGCCGGGGAACATCCCCGGGAAGCTGGAGGCGGACATCTCCGCTCTCCACGTGGGGCAGCACTTCGAGGCGGGCAGCCTGCCGCTGCCGGAGGGCGCGGAACTGGTGACGCCGCCGACGGAGACGATCTGCACCGTGGCGGGCAGGAAGGCGGGAACCGAGGGGGCGGAAGCCGCCGAGGCGGCGGAGGCCGCGGAAGCCGCCGGGGAGGCGCCGGGCGCCGGGGAGCCGGCCGAGAGCGGCGACTGAGCCCGCCGCCGGGACCCCCCGATGCGACTCGTCCTCGGGCTCGGAAACCCCGGGCGGGAGTACCGGGGAACCCGGCACAACGCGGGGTTCGCCGTGGTCGAGCTGCTGTCCGGGCGGCACGGCATCGTCCTGGACAGGGCCCGGCACCGGGCGATCCACGGCCGCGGCCGGATCGCCGGGGAAGAGGTGATCCTCGCCCTGCCGACGACGTTCATGAACCTTTCCGGCGAGGCGGCCCGGCTCCTGCTCGACTACCACGGCCTCGGTGTCGGGGACCTCGTGGTGGTCCACGACGAGGCGGACCTGCCCCCCGGCACCGTCCGCATCAAGCAGGGAGGGGGGCTCGCCGGGCACAAGGGGCTGGTCTCGATCGCCGGCCGGCTGGGGAGCCGCGACTTTGCCCGGGTGCGGGTCGGGATCGGGCGGCCGCCGGCGGGGGGCGAGGAACTGGTGTCCTGGGTGCTCGGGCGCCCGGCGCCGGGAGAGCGGGAGGAACTGGAGATCGGCGTGCGGCTGGCCGCCGACGCCGTGGAGTCGATCCTGGCCCACGGGATCGAGGAAGCGATGGGGACCTTCAACCGGCGGTCGCCCGGGACGTGACGGCCGCCGCGGAAGGAGCACGGTCATGGACATGCTGCTGTTGCTGGTGCCGGTGATCGGGGTGGCCGCGCTGGCCTTCGCCTGGCTGCGCGCGCTGGGCGTGGGGCGGCGGGATCCCGGCGGTGACCGGATGAGGGAGATCGCCCGGGCGATCCGGGAGGGGGCGATGGCGTTCCTCTCGCGCGAGTACCGCGTCCTCGCCGTGTTCGTGCTGGCGGTGGCCGCCCTGCTCGTCGTCGCCAACCTCGGCGGCTCGTCGGCGGGGAGCTTCCGCCACCCGCTGATCGCCCTGTCCTTCGTCGTCGGGGCGCTCTGCTCCGCCCTGGCCGGTTTCTTCGGCATGCGGGTCGCCACCGCGGCCAACGTGCGGACCACCCAGGCCGCCCGGACGGATCTGAACACGGCGCTCCAGGTGGCTTTCGCCGGCGGCTCGGTGATGGGAATGGCGGTCGTCGGCCTCGGGGTCCTCGGGCTCGGCGTGCTCTTCCTGCTCTACTGGAAGACCGGCATCCTCGGCGTGCGCCCGGACCAGGCGGACAGCCTGCAGGACGTGGTCACGATCCTTTCCGGCTTTTCCCTCGGCGCCTCGTCGATCGCCCTGTTCGCCCGGGTCGGCGGCGGGATCTACACCAAGGCCGCCGACGTGGGCGCGGACCTGGTGGGGAAGGTCGAGGCCGGCATCCCGGAGGACGATCCGCGCAACCCGGCGGTGATCGCGGACAACGTGGGCGACAACGTCGGGGACGTGGCCGGGATGGGCGCCGACCTCTTCGAGTCGTACGTCGGCGCGATCGTGGGTTCGATGGTGATCGGGGCGGCGGCCGTGTCCGGGGCCCGCACCGCGACGATCCTGCCCCTGCTGGTGGCCGGGGTCGGCATCCTGGCGTCGATCATCGGGATGTTCTTCGTGCGCGTGCGCGAGGGGGGCAACCCCCAGGCGGCCCTGAATACCGGGTCCTTCGTCGCCGGTGTGCTGATGATCGCCGGCACCGGGGCGCTCGCCTGGAAGATCGTGCCCGCGGGAGGAATCCGGCTCGCCGGCATGGAGGGAAGCCTCGGATGGGGGCCGCTCTTCTGGGCGATCGTCGCCGGGCTCGTCGCCGGGATCCTGGTCGGCGTGACGACCGAATACTACACCTCGAAGGACCGCGCCCCGGCCCAGCGGATCGCCCGCGATTCCCAGACCGGCCCGGCGACGAACATCATCGCCGGTCTCTCGGTGGGGATGGTCTCGACGGCCCTGCCCGTCCTCTGGATCGCCGCGGCGATCATCGTCTCCTACAAGCTGGCGGGGCTGTACGGCATCGCCCTGGCGGCGCTGGGGATGCTTTCGACGACCGGGATCCAGCTGGCCGTGGATGCCTACGGGCCGATCGCGGACAACGCCGGCGGGATCGCCGAGATGAGCGGCCTGCCCCCCGAGGTCCGGCAGCGCACGGACCGGCTGGACGCGGTGGGGAACACGACGGCCGCGATCGGAAAGGGCTTCGCGATCGGTTCCGCCGCCCTGACCGCGCTCGCCCTGTTCTCCGCCTTCCAGACCCAGGTCAGCCGGGGCGGCGAGGCCCTGGTGATGGACCTGAGCTCGCCCCAGATCATCGCGGGGCTGCTGGTGGGCGCGATGCTGCCGTTCCTGTTCTCCTCGATGGCGATGCGCGCAGTCGGGGAAGCCGCCTTCGAGATGATCGAGGAGGTTCGCCGCCAGTTCCGCTCCATCCCCGGCCTGATGGAGGGAAAGGCCCGCGCCGACTACGCCCGCTGCGTCGATATTTCCACCGCCGCCGCGATCCGGCGGATGGTGGTCCCCGGCCTGCTGGCGGTGGTCACGCCGGTGGTGGTCGGGTTCGGGGCGAAGGCCCTGTTCGGCTCCCCGGCGGCCCTCGGGGGGCTGCTCGCCGGGGTCACGGCCTCGGGCGTCCTGCTGGCGATCTTCATGGCGAACGCCGGCGGAGCCTGGGACAACGCGAAGAAGTTCATCGAGGAGGGGAACCTGGGCGGCAAGGGCTCCGAGGCCCACCGGGCGGCCGTGATCGGGGACACCGTCGGTGACCCGTTCAAGGACACGGCGGGTCCCTCGCTGAACATCCTGATCAAGCTGATGAGCGTGGTGGCGCTGGTGATCGCGCCCCTGCTCTGAGGACCGGGGGCGGCGGGGCCGGCTGGCGTGGCCCCGCCGCCGGTGCTAGCATCACCCGGCCTTTCCAGGCTCCCGGGACACGGCGTCCCGGGCCCTCGCTCCGGGCCCACCGCCCGGGGCCGCGAAGACCAGGAGGGAACGAAACGATGCGTCGCTACGAGATGGCTCTCGTGGCGGCCCCGACGCTCTCGGAAGAGGAGCACGACCGCCTGATCACCCAGTTCGAAGAGATGATCACGGGGATGGGCGGCGTCGTGCACAAGGTCGAGCGCTGGGGTCGCCGGAAACTGGCCTACCCGATCCGGAAGTTCACGGAAGGGAACTACACGATCCTCCTCTACGATGCCCGGCCGGAGGTGGAACAGGAGTTCCTCCGCCGCCTCCGCCTGTCGGACGGCTTCATTCGCTGGCTGTCGGTCCGGGCGGACCACCAGAAGCCCCCGACGCCGGAAGAAAAGGCTGCCCTCGAGGAGGCCCGCCGCGAGTACCTGCGCCGGGCCGCCGAGCGGGCCTCCCGGGGCGAGGAGGGGACGGCCACCGGGGACGCCGCCCCGGCGGAAGCCGCCGGCGAACCCGAACCCGCGCCCGCCCCCGCGCCGGCCGCCCCCGCGGGCGGCGGGTCCGCGGGTGAGGAACAGGCGACTGCGGAGGCCGCGGAACCCGCGTCCGGCGCGGGCGAAGGTGCGTCGACCACCGGGGAGGAAAAGGAATGAGCGCCGCCAGCCGTCGCCGGGGCCGCAAGGGCCTCTTTCGCCGCCGGAAATACTGCAAGTTCTGCGAGGCGAAGGTCGACATGATCGACTACAAGGACATCCGGACCCTGCAGAACTACATCCCAGAACGGGCGAAGATCCTGCCGCGCCGCGTTTCGGGGACCTGCGCCAAGCACCAGCGCCAGCTCGGAACCGCGATCAAGCGGGCCCGGATTCTCGCCCTCCTGCCGTTCACGGCGGAGTGAGCAGGAGGACGCCACCATGCAGATCATCCTGCGCGAGGACGTGCCCCACCTGGGTCGCCGGGGCGAGGTCGTCACGGTCAAGGACGGCTACGCCCGCAACTTCCTGATCCCGAAGGGGTACGCCTACAGGCTGACGGAGGGGATCCGCCGCCAGGTGGAGATCGAGTCCCGGGCCCGGGCCGCCCGCGAGGAGCGGGAGCGGACGGCCGCCGAGAAGCTCGCCGCGAAGCTCCGGGACCTGGGCCCGGTCCGTTTCTCCCGCAAGGCCGGGGACACGGGCCACCTGTTCGGCTCCGTCACCAACATCGACATCGCCCGGGAGCTGGGAACCCGGGGGATCGAGGTCGACCGGCACCGGATCCGGCTGGAGGAACCGATCAAGTCGATCGGCACCCACCGGGTCCGGGTCCACGTCCACCGGGACATCGAGGACGTGGAACTCGTCGTCGAGGTGGAGCCGGAGGAGGAAGGCGCCTCCTCGTGAGGCGCCTTTCGGCCGACATGGGCGGGGCCCGCGGCGCCCGGGTGCAGCAGGCCGGCACCCCGGGGACCCGGTCCCTCGATCCCGGGCGGGGGCTCCTCGCCGCCCTGCTGGCCTGGCTCTTTCCCGGCGCGGGGCACTTCTTCCTCGGGGCCCGGCGGGAAGGGGCCGTCTACCTGGCCCTGGTCCTGGGGGCGCTGGGGCTGGGCGTGGGCCTCGGCGGCAACCTGGCGATGGTCGATCCCAGGCTCCCGGTGCTGTCCGGGCTCCACGTCTTCTCCAACCTGGGCCTCGGGCCGATGGAGCCCCTGCTCCGGACCACCCTCTACGGCGCTCCCACCTACGTGCGCCACAGCGAGGCGCCGCCGGCCCTCGGTCCGGCACCGGTGACCCGCCGCTGGCGCCGGTCCTTCGCCCGCTGGAGCGCCTACGGGAACGGTTACATGACCCTGGCGGGACTGATGAACCTCCTCGTCATCCTCGATGCCTGGGACATCGGCAGCGGGCGCAAGCCCCATCCGGAGAAAAAGGGGGACGCGTGAGGCACCTGGTTCACATGCTCCTGTTCGCGGCGTTCCTCGCGGTCTTTTTCGCCACCATGTACCGGCCGCGGGGGCGCCGCCTGCGGTTCGGCCTCGCGATCTGGGGGGGACTGGCGGGAGGAGCCCTGGGGCTCGCCCTGCTGATGTACCCGTTCACCTGAGGGGAGACGGTGCGGACGGTCCGGCGCCTGGCCCCGCCCCTCCTGCTGATGGCGGCGAACGCTTGGGTTTCCCACCGGGCCCTGCCGGTGGGACTGACCCACGGGTCGGACAAGATCGCCCACTTCCTGCTCTACGCCCTCCTGGCCGCCCTCTGGGTCCGCGCCCTGGCCCCCCGGGAGGCCGCGGGGGCCCGGATGCCGCTCCGGGGGGCCGTCCTGGCGGCCATCCTCGTGTGCGCCGCGTGGGGGGTCGTCGACGAGATCCACCAGTCGTTCGTGCCGGGGCGGGACGCTTCCCCCGGGGACGTGGTTGCGGATACGCTGGGCGGAGTCGCCGGAGCGTTCGCCGCCGCCCGGGCGGCAGCCCGGGGGCACACGGAGGATCACCATGCCTGAGCGTTGCCCGGCAGCCCGCACGGTCGTCGCCTGCCAGAGCCGGTCCCACGCGGGCCTGCTGCTCCAGGTCCTGGCCCTGCCCCCGGGAGACGTGCTGTTCGCCGTCGAGTCCCGGGAGCTCGAGCGCTGGCTGAAACGGCGGGGGCTCCGGGTTCACCGGGTTTCCTTCCGGGACCGGAGCGCCTGGCGGGAGATCCTGCCGGCGGGGCTCCTGGTGGTCGCCCTGAAGGACCCCCGGCGCCTCCGTTCCACCCTCGAGACGGTGCGCCGGGAACGGGGGGATACCCCGGTCCTGGTGCTTTCCCTCCACGCCCGGGAGGAACTGCCCGTCGACCCGGCCACGTGGCCCTGGGCCTACGTGTCGTTCGCGGGGAAGCGGTTCCAGCCGATCTACCGGACGGACGCCCGGCTCGCCCGGGCCAGGATCCTGGTCCGCCGCCTGCGGGAGATCCTGGACGACGCGAAGAGCATCCTGGTTCTGCTCCAGGACGACCCGGACCCGGACGGGCTTTCCTGCGGGCTCGCCCTGCGGATCCTCCTCGGGAGGACGAAGGTCTCGATGCCCCTGGGCTCGTTCGGGCTGGTGACCCGCCCGGAGAACCGGGCGATGACGGAGATCCTCGACCTGGACGTGCTCCAGGTCACCACGGAGGACCTCGAGAAGTTCGACCGGATCGTGATGGTCGACACCCAGCCGCCGCACCTGCGGCAGCCGCTGCCCCGGGTGGACGTGGTGATCGACCACCACCCGGTGCAGACGTCCTACGAGGCCCGGTTCAAGGACGTCCGGAACAGCTACGGGGCGACCGCCACGATCCTCCTGGAGTACCTGCGGGCCGAGGGAGTCAGGGTGAGTGAGCGGCTGGCCACCGGGCTCCTGTACGCGATCCGGACGGACACCCTGCTGCTCGACCGGCCGGTGACGGAAGCGGACGTGGAAGCGTTCACCTGGCTCTTCCCCCGGGCCAACATCAACTGGATTCGCCGGATCGAGCGTCCGAGCCTGCCGCGGGGAACGCTCGACGCCTTCGCGGAAGGCCTGCGCGGGGCGAGGATCGAGAGCGAGGTGATCTTCAGCCATCTCGGCGAAGTGGCGCGGGAGGACGTGATCCCGCAGCTCGCCGATTTCTGCCTCCAGGTGGAAGGAGTCGACTGGTCGGTGGTCTCCGGCGTCTTCGGCGGCGAACTGGTCGTGTCGATCCGGAACGTCGGGTTCGTCCAGGCGGCGGGGAACGTGGTCAAGGCCGCGTGGGCCGAACTCGGTCCCTGCGGAGGCCACCGGTCGATGGCCAAGGCGATCCTGCCGCTCGAGAACCTGCCCCACCTCCGGAAGGGGCGGCCGACGGAGCGGACCTACCGGGTCCTCGAGGAGCGGTTCCTGGCCGCCCTCCGGCGGGGCCGGGAGTAGCCGGCGAAAAAAGCGGCCCGCCGGGGGGGACCGGCGGGCCTGGGGGTGCAAAGGGAGGAGGTCGGTCAGGAGGGGGGGAGGTGCTCCTCCCGGTGGGAGCCGGGGTCGCCGGCTCCCGGGGCACTGGAGGTCATGGGGCAGAGAACTGGAGCTGGCGGCGCAAGGAGCCCAGACGCTCGCGCAGCTTCATCTTTGCTTCCTTTTCGAGCTGGCGCACCCGCTCGCGGCTGAGGCCGAGGATCTTGCCGATCTCCTCGAGGGTCATCTCGTCGTTCCCCATCACCCCGAACCGCTTGAGAAGGATGAGCCGCTCCCTTTCCGGCAGCTCCTCGAGGGCCTGCCGGGTGAGCTGGATCAGTTCCTTCTTGTAGACGTTTTCCTCCGGGCGCGCCGTCCCGGAGTCCTCCATGAGCTGGGAGAGACGGGTCTCACCGTCGTGATCCACGAAGTCATCGAGGGACTTTTCCTTCAGGAGCCAGGGAATCCACATCGGTCACCTCTCGCCCCCTCTGATAAGCAAGCCGCATGCCAGCCCGTGGGGCCGAAAAACTGCAACTTCCGGGGGCCCGTGCTGCGCCAAAGTGGCACGCCGTGCCAGCCTGGCGCAACCTGTTCGGTCCTGTTCGCGGGGAGCGGCATGAACCGCCGACCGCGAGGGGGCTATGTACCAATAAACCGGGGAAAAGGCAACGGGTCATCAGGGATTTTTTTGGGAGGGCCGAATGATCGTCCCCGTGGTGGGAACCCGGACGAACGTCGTTCCGCGCCCGTCCCGGGGGCGGGGAGGCGGCGGGCCGGGCCACGCCCGGGGCCCGGGCCGTCAAGGGGGGTGCCGTCCAGGGTGGAGCGAAGCTTCCAGGTGATGGGGAGAAGCGCCCCGGGCGCCCTTCCGGAATGTTCACGAACGTTCATTCACAAGCGGATTTCCCGCCGGACCCGGCGACCCGGGGAGCGGCCGGAGCACCTGAAAGGTTCGCTGTACCATGGGCGTTGTCCGGGGAAAGGGGCGGGGGTAGTCTCCGGGCATGGGTCGCGTTCACGTGCTTCCCCCGGAGATCGCCGACCGGATCGCCGCCGGCGAGGTCATCGAGCGGCCCGCCTCCGTCGTCCGGGAACTGATCGACAACTCCCTCGATGCCGGGGCCCGCCGGGTGGACGTGGACCTGGAGGGAGGGGGGCGGGACCTGGTCCGCGTCGCGGACGACGGCCGGGGCCTGGGCCGGGACGACGCCGTCCTGGCCTTCGAACGTCACGCCACGAGCAAGGTTTCCCGGGGGGAGGACCTCGACCGGATCGAGACCCTCGGCTTCCGGGGCGAGGCGCTGGCGGCGATCGCAGCGGTTTCCCGGGTGGAGATGGTCACGCGGGAGAAGGGGGCCGGGGAGGGGACCCGGGTGGTCCTGGATCGCGGGCGGCTCCTGCGCGTGGAACCGGCTCCCCGGGCGGAGGGGACGACCGTCGAGGTCCGGGGCCTGTTCGCCGGCATCCCCGCCCGGCGGAAGTTCCTGAAAAAGGAGGCCACGGAGCTCGACCACTGCCTGCGGGCGGTGGTCCGCGCGGCTCTCGCCCGTCCCGGGACCGGGTTCCGGGTCCGGCACGGGAAGCGGCAGCTCCTGGCCGTTCCCCCCGGCCAGGACGAGTCGGCCCGGGTCGCGGGGCTGCTCGGCCGGCGATTCGGGAGGGAGTGGCTGCAGGCGGCGGGGAGCGCGGGGCCCCTCCGGGTCCGGGCCTGGCTGGCTCGTCCCGAGGCGGCCCGGCCCGGGCGGGACGGGATCCATCTCTTCGTCAACCGGCGGCCGGTCCGGGACCCGTTCCTGCTCCGGGCGGTTCTCGACGGGTACCGGGGGGTGCTGCCGGAGGGCCGCTTCCCCGCCGCGGTCGTCCTGCTGGAGCTGCCGCCGGAGGAGGTCGACGTCAACGTCCATCCGGCCAAGGCCGAGGTGCGGTTCCGTCAGCCCCGGGAGGTACGGGCCCTGCTGGTGGGGGTGCTGCGGGATGCCCTCGGGACGCCCCGCGCGATGGGGACGATGCCCGGCCCCTGGCGCGGGGGGACGGGCCGGGGGCCGGGGGGTTCCCCGGGCGCGTTTCCCGGGGCGCCGCCCGCCTGGCCCGGGATCCCCCCGGCGCAACCCCCCGTTCCCGCGGCGGCGGAGGCCCTGCGGGACGGGGAGACCGGGGCGGGGTGGCCCGCGGACGGTCCGGCCGGGCCCGGGCCCGCGGCGGAAACGGCGGTCCGGCCGCAGCCGGGCGACCCGGAGGGCGGATCTCCCCCCCGGGTCCTGGCCCAGTTCCGGAACTGTTACATCCTGGCGGAGGACCGGGACGGGCTCGTGGTCGTCGACCAGCACGTCGCCCACGAACGGGTGCTGTACGAGCAGCTGCTCGATCGCCTGGACAAGGGACCCCTCCCGCGCCAGGCGCTCCTGTTCGCCGAGCCCCTCGAGGTCGGCCCCGCCGGGGTGGCGGTGGCCCGGGAACGGGCGGGGGACCTCCTGCGGCTCGGTTTCGAGGTGGAGCCGTTCGGCGAGGAATCGGTCATCGTCCGCCAGGTGCCGGCGGTCTTCGGCCGGTCGGCCCGGGCCGACGTGGTGCTGGAGGTCCTCGACCGGCTCGTCGAGAACGGGGATTCCCCCGGGGCGGAACCGGCCTTTCACCGGGTCCTGGCCACCGTCGCCTGCCACGCCGCCGTCCGGGCCGGGATGGAGCTGGACCGGGCCCGGATGGAGTGGATCGTTCGCGGGCTGTGGGGGTGCCGTCGGCCGACCCACTGTCCCCACGGCCGGCCGGTGCTCCTGCGGGTGGACCTGCGGACGATCGACCGGGCGTTCGACCGGACGTGAGTTCCCGGGAAACACCCCTTGGCACTCCCGGGAGACCGCCGTATAAGGAAGGTGGCCGGGGCGAGATTTCGGACGTTTTCATGACCGATCGCGAGTGTTCCCTCGGAGGGGCCGTGACCCGCGGAAGACGGACGGCACGTTTCCTCGTCCTGCTGGTGGGCCTGCTCCTGGCCGGGGTCCCGGCCCGGGCCGACCGGGTCGTGTTCCAGGACCTCCGGGTGCTCCAGGTCACGCGGGTGGAAACCCGCGGCGACCGGGTCGTGCTGTGGCTCCCCGGAGGGGGCAGCATGGTCGTGCCGGCGTCCCGGGTCCTGGAGGTTCGCCGGGCGGGCCGGCCTTCCGTCCCGCGGCGGGCGGCGGCGAAGCGGCGGGAGGACTGGCGTGCCCGGGCGGGGCGGTACGCGCGCTGGATCGAGAGCGCCGCCCGCCGTTACCGGCTCGAACCGGAACTGGTCGCCGCGGTCGCCCTGGTGGAGTCCTCCTTCGAGTCGCGGGCCCGCAGTCCGAAGGGGGCTCTCGGCATCATGCAGCTGATGCCCGAGACGGCCCGGGAACTCGCCCTGCGGAATCCCCTGGATCCCCGGGAAAACATCGAGGGGGGCGCCCGGTGGCTGCGGCGGCTGCTGGACCGGTTCGGCGGAGACCTGGAGCTGGCGCTCGCGGCCTACAACGCGGGGGAGGGGGCGGTTCGCGCCCACGGCGGGATCCCCCCGTGGCCGGAGACCCGTTCCTACGTGCGGAAGGTCCGTTCCGCCCTCGAGGCGTTTCGCGGGGGGTGAGGCGCCCGGCGGGACCGTGAACCGCCGGCGGCCCGGGAAACCCCGGGCCGTGAATCGTTTTGGCGCCCGGGAGGGCGCTGCTATAATCCGCGCGCCCGTGCCCCGCGGCGGGCCGGGAAAGGTGGGCTCGTGCTCTTCGATCTCGGCGACCTGGATGCCCGCGGCGTGGCCCTCGACCACGTCATCCGGATCCCTCCCTTCCCCTGGGAAGGAGGGGAGGTGGTCGCGTGCGACCCGGCGGCGTTCCGGGGCCGGATCCGGCGGACCCGCCGGGGGGTGGAGCTGGTGGCCACCTTCGAGACGGTCGTTCACCTCCACTGCAGCCGCTGCCTGGCCCCGCTGGACCTTTCCCTCGGGCGGCGCTTCCGGCTGTTCCTGCTGCCGAACCTGGGGGAGGCGACCGGGGCCGCCTGGGAGGGCGCGCGGGATGACCCCGACGCCCTGGACCTCTACCCCCTGGCCGGGGAGACGGTCGATTTCGGGGCGGTGCTGCGCGAACAGGTGGACCTGGCGCTGCCCTGCCGGCCGCTGTGCCGGCCCGACTGCCGGGGCCTCTGTCCCGGCTGCGGCGCGGACCTGAACCGGGAAACCTGCCGTTGCGAGGCTCCCTTGGATGAGCGCTTCCGGGCGCTCGCCGACCTGAAACTCGTGCTCGAGCGGAGGAGCCGGGGCTCCTCCGGGAGGAACTGACCGATGCCCAACCCCAAGAGGCGCCATTCCAAGGCCCGTCGCGACAAGCGGCGCGCCCACGACGCCCTCCGGACCCGGTCCCTGTCCCGGTGCCCGAACTGCCAGGAACTCAAGCTCCCCCACCGGGTGTGCCCGTCCTGCGGCTGGTACAGGGGACGCGAGGTCGTCGAGACCGAGGAAGTCTGACCCTCCCGGAAACGGACCCCTGGCCTTGACCGAGCGACCGGGAATCGCCCTCGACGCGATGGGCGGGGACCTCGCCCCGGGCGAGATCGTCCGGGGAGGGGTGGAGTACGCCCGCCGGACCGGGCGGAAGGTCCTGCTGGTCGGCCGGCCGGAGGCGGTGGAGGGGGCCCTGTCCGGCCTCGATACCGCGGGCCTCGACCTCGAGATCGTCCCGGCGAGCCAGGTGATCGGCTTCGGGGAAAAGATCACTTCCATCCGCAGCAAGCGGGACTCCTCGATCCACGTCGGGGCCCGCCTGGTGCGGGACGGGAAGGCCACCGCCTTCGTCTCGGCCGGCCACACCGGGGCCGTGATGGCGGTGTCCAAGGTGATCTACGGCCTGATCCCCGGGGTGGATCGGCCCGCGCTGCCGGCGCCGCTGCCCCGGCGCACCGGCGGATACACGATCCTCCTCGACGCGGGCGCCAACGTCGAGTGCAGCACGGAACACCTCCGGCAGTTCGCCGTGATGGGTTCCCACTACGCGCGGCGGATCTTCGGCGTGGAGAACCCCCGGGTGGCGCTGCTGAGCATCGGCGAGGAGGACTCGAAGGGGAACGACACGCTCCGCCAGGTGGCCCGGATCCTGCGGGAGACCTCGATCAACTTCGTCGGGAACGTCGAGGGGACCCATCTCTTCGGGGACCGGGCCGACGTGGTGGTCTGCGACGGTTTCGTCGGCAACATCGCGCTCAAGGTCGGCGAGGGGATCGCGGAGGCGATCGTCGGCATGATCCGGGACGAGGTGACGAAGACGTTCTTCCGCCGGGTCGGGGCATTCTTCCTGCGGCGGGCCTTCGGGGAGCTGAAACGGCGGACCGACTACGCGGAGTACGGGGGCGTCCCGCTGCTCGGCCTGAAGCGGGTCTCCGTGGTCGCCCACGGCCGTTCGCGGGCGAAGGCGATCCGGAATGCCCTGCGGGTGGGGGACGCGGCCGCCCGCGAGCGGATCGCGGACCGGATCGGGGCCGACATCGAGGAACTCCACCGGGCGGAGGAGCGCCTGGTGGGTTGAACGCCCGGCGACGGGCAGGGGAGGCGGCCATGGAGACCGGCAGCGGCTGGATCGCCCTCTTTCCCGGCCAGGGGAGCCAGGCGGTCGGCATGGGGAAGGCGCTGGCCGATCGCTGGCCGGAAGCGCGGGAGGTCTTCCGGGAGGCGGACGACGTCCTGGGGGAGGCCCTGTCGCGGCTCTGCTGGGAGGGGCCCGAGGAGGAGCTTCGCCTGACCCGGAACACCCAGCCCGCGCTGCTGGCCGTCTCCACCGCGGCGTTCCGGGTGCTCGCGCGGCGGGTCCCGCCCCCGGCGGTGGCGGCGGGCCACTCCCTCGGCGAGTACTCGGCGCTGGTCGCGAACGGGACCCTGGCGTTCGCCGACGCGCTGCGGGCCGTGCGGCTGCGCGGCGAGGCGATGCAGGAAGCGGTCCCGGTCGGCGCCGGGGGGATGGCGGCGGTGATCGGGCTCGACGGGGCGGCGGTCGAGAAACTGTGCGCGGCCTGCCGGGAAGGAGACGAGGTCCTCGTCCCGGCGAACTTCAACGCCCCGGACCAGGTGGTGGTTGCGGGCCACGCGGCGGCGGTGGCCCGCCTGGTCGCCCGCGCCCGGGAGGCGGGGGCCCGGCGGGCGATCCCCCTGCGGGTCAGCGCCCCGTTCCATTCCCCGCTGATGGAACCGGCCGCCGAGCGGCTGGCGGACTTCCTCGCCGGCCTGCCCTTCGCGGACGGGCGGTTCCCGGTGGTGGCGAACGTCGATGCCCTCCCGGGGACCGCGGGCGGCGAGGCGCGGCGCAAGCTCGTCGCCCAGGTCGCCTCCCCGGTCCGCTGGCTGGACACCATGCGGTTGCTCGACGCGGAGTGGCCGGGGGCGGTGGCGGTGGAGGTCGGTCCGGGGAAGGTCCTGGCGGGGCTGGCCCGGCGGTGTGCGGAGACGATCCGGGTGATTCCCGGGGGAGAACCCGCGGAGATCGAGGCGGCGCTGGCCGCCCTGGGAGAGATGTCATGAGCGGGACGAACTGGCCCGGCATCGCGGGCAGGCGCGCGCTGGTCACCGGCGGCACCCGGGGGATCGGCCGGGCGATCGCCGGAACCCTGGCGGCCGCGGGGGCCGAGGTGATCCTGACGGGGCGGGATCTTGCGCGGGCCGAGGAGGTGGCCGGGGAGATCCGTGACGCGGGCGGGAAGGCGCGGGGGTTCGCCCTCGACCTGGACCGGCCGGCGGAGGCCCTCGAGGCCCTGGCGGCCCTGGCGCGGGAGACGCGGGAAGACGGCGGGATCCCCCTCCTGGTACTGAACGCGGGGATCACCCGGGACGGCCTCCTGATGCGGATGTCCCTGGCGGACTGGGAAGCCCCGCTGCGGACCAACCTGACAGGGGCGTTCGTGGTGACAAGGGCGCTCCTCCCGGGTATGATCCGGGCCCGTTACGGACGGATCGTGGCGATCACGAGCGTTGTCGGACGGATGGGGAATGCCGGCCAGGCCAACTACGCGGCGGCCAAGGCCGGGCTGATCGGGTTCATCCGCTCCCTCGCGCGGGAGGTCGCCTCGCGGAACATCACCGCCAACGCGGTCGCGCCCGGGTTCGTCGACACCGACATGACCCGGGCACTGCCCGAGGCGGCACGGGACAGGCTGCTGGGGCTCGTGCCCCTGGGCCGGCTGGGAACGCCGGAGGACATCGCCGGGACGGTCGCCTTCCTCCTGTCGGACGCGGCGTCGTACATCACCGGCGAGGTTCTCGACGTGAACGGAGGCATGGACATGTAACCGGCGGGCGCCCCGCGCCCGCGAAGGAGGTTCCGATCGATGCCGAGCAGGGACGAGATCAAGCAGAAGGTGATCGAGGTCGTCGCCGAGCGCCTGAAGACCGACCCGGCGAACCTGTCCGAGGAGAAGTCGTTCGACGAGCTGGGGGCGGATTCGCTGGAGATCGTGGAACTGGTGATGACGCTGGAGGAGGAGTTCGGCATCGAGATCCAGGAGCAGGACGCCGACAACATCCGCACGGTCGGCGACGCCATCAACTTCATCGAGAAGAGCCTCGGCTGAGGTGGCCGCCGGGGAGATCCGCATGGGAGCGACGCGCCGCGTCCTGGTGACCGGGGTTGCCGCGATCGGGCCGGTCGGCCTCGACGCGGATACCTGTTTCGACGCCCTGCTCGCGGGCCGTTCGGGGATCGGGCCGATCACCGCGTTCGATGCCTCGGGGTTTTCCTCGCGGATCGCGGGGGAGGTCCGGGGCTTCGCCGCGGAGAACTGGCTCGATCCGAAGGATGTCCGCAAGACCGACCGCTTCATTCACTTCGCGGTGGCCGCGGCGTCGATGGCCATCGAGTCCGCGGGGCTCGACCTCGAGCGGGTCGACCGGGACCGGGCCGGGGTGGTGATCGGTTCCGGGATCGGCGGCCTGCGGCTGCTCGAGGAGCAGCACCGGGTGTTTCTCGAGCGGGGCCCCCGGCGGATCTCCCCCTTTCTCATCCCCGGCATGATCATCAACATGGCCGGGGGGATGGTCTCGATGAAGTTCGGTCTCCGCGGCCCGAACTCGGCCACCGTCACCGCCTGCGCCACCGGGAACCACGCGATCGGGGAGGCGCTGCGGATCCTCCAGCACGGGGACGCGGACGTGATGATCGCCGGGGGAACCGAGGCGGTGATCTGCCCGATGGCGGTGGGCGGGTTCTGCTCGATGCGGGCCCTTTCCACCCGGAACGACGAGCCGGAACGGGCCTCCCGCCCGTTCGACCGGGACCGGGACGGCTTCGTGATGGGGGAGGGGTGCGGGCTGCTCGTTCTCGAGACGGAGGAGCATGCGCGGCGGCGGGGAGCGCGCCCCCTGGCGGAACTGGCCGGCCTGGGGATGAGCGCCGACGCCTGGCACATGTCGGCTCCCGAGCCCTCGGGCGACGGGATGAAGCGCGTCATGCGGGCCGCCCTCGCCGACGCGGGACTGTCCGCCGCCGACATCGACTACGTCAACGCCCACGGGACCTCCACCCCGGCCGGCGACGTGGTGGAGGCGCGGGCGATCCGCGAGGTCTTCGGCGCGGAGGCCGACCGCGTCGCGGTCTCCTCGACGAAATCCATGGTCGGGCACCTGCTCGGGGCCGCGGGGGGGTTCGAGGCGGTCGTCACCGTCCTGTCGGTGGCCCGGGGCGCCGTGCACCCGACCGTCAACGTGGAGCACCAGGACCCGGAGGTGCGCCTGGACGTGGTCCGCGAGGGCGCCCGGGAGATGCCGGTTCGTGCGGCCCTGACCAACTCGTTCGGTTTCGGCGGCACCAACGCCTGTCTCGTCTTCCGGCGCGCCTGATCCCGGGCCGGCGTCTTCCCTGCCGGCGGGAAAAAGGGCCGTGCCGCGCCGCGGGCGCGGCCGGGCGCGGAGGACGCGGGGGGCACGGAAACGGGGCGCCCCCGCGGGGCGCCCCGGGGCGTCGTGCACCGCGCAGGTGCTTCAGACCTCCTCGAAGAACCAGGGCGAGAGGCACTGGATCTTCTGCTCGTAGTTCTCGGGATCCAGGAACCAGGAGGCGGCGGCCACCGACGAGAGGAGGGCGTTGCCGTCCTGGGGCGTGAAGCAGAACCCGACCACCTCGTAGCCGCGTTCCGTCTCCCGCACAGCGAGGGTCTCGTGGGGGACGACCGTCTGGTTGAGCAGGCGGCCGTAGTGGCCGTGGTCCCGGCCGAAGGAGAAGACGAGGTTGGCGGTCTTCTTCCACGTCAGGGCCACCCGGTCGTTGGCCCGGAAGCGGTCGACGATGTCGTCCACGGTGACCCGGTTGCGCACGACGATCGTGAACCAGATCGTGTGCATGTACTGGGTGTTGATCTTGAGCGCGGAGCTGTAGAGGTTCAGGTCGTACCCCAGGGTCCGGAAGAGGTGCCACGCGTCCCGCGCGTGGTGGGTACCGAAGCGGGGATCCTTGTGCCGGCCGACTTCCGGCGAGGGGACGAAGGACCCGGCCTGGCTGATGTCGTTGGCGCGCCGGATGCAGACGAAACGCCCCTCCACGAGGTTCTCCGGCCCCCCGTCGACGAGGGCGACCGTGTTCACGAGGACCGAGAGGTTGTGGGTGTTGCAGGAGACCACCTGGATGAACCGGTCCTCGCCGTGGACGAGCGCGGCGTCGTTGACCCCGCGGGCGTACGGTTTCCCGAAACCGAACTCGCTGCCCTGGGCGATGAAGCCGAGGGTGTTGTGGAGGAACTTCTCGTAGTACTCGGACTTGTTCTGCTGGCCGACCCCGGACGGGGTGCAGTCGATCACGACCGAGGCCCGGTCGATCGCCTCGTGGGTCTCGAATTCCGGCTCCAGTCCCAGCTCGCGGAACCCGTCGAACGCCTTCGAGTCGGTGGCGAAGCGGGCGCCGCGACGGATCAGGTGGACGACCTTCGACCGGTCGGTCCTGAGGGGGGTGCGCTTGTGGAACGTGATCTCGTCGATCCCGAGGGCTTCCCGGAAGTCACACAGGAGCCCGATCAGCGGCTCGCCGATGGTCCCGGTCCCGACCACGTGAACGATCTTCTTCTCCATGCTTTCCCTCGCTTCCTCGCGCCGCTCCGCGGGTGGCCGGAGGGCGGCCCTGGACGGCACGGACCGGCGGGTGACCCTTCCCGCCCGCGCCGGTCGGCTATTATGTCCGAAAGGCGGGCGGCGGGGAAACGACGAAAGGGGCCCGCTGCCCGCGGGCGGGCGGTGCATGCCCGAGGCAAGTTGTTGATCGATAACGGGATGGATTCTGGCCCCGGAGGAAGGAGAACGGTGGCTGCCCGCGAAGTCGAGGCCGGTTCGCTGACCGTTTCCGAGCTGCTCTCCGCCCTGCGCGAGCGGCTGGGGCTCGTCGTCCTCGAGGGGGGGGACCGCCTGGACCGGGAAATCGCCTCCTCCACCATCCAGAAGCCGGGGCTCGTCCTGTCCGGGTTCGAGGAGTACTTCCACCCGGAACGGATCCAGGTCCTCGGCCGGAGCGAGATTCGCTGGCTCGCCGACAGCCCGCCGGCCGCGCGCGGGGCGGTGGCGCGGCTCTGCGCCACCCGGGTCCCGGCCTTCCTGGTGACGCGGGGCCTCGAACCCCCGGGCTGGTTCCGGGACTGCTGCCGGGAACGGGGACTGGTCCTGCTCGTGTCCCCGCTGCCGACGGCGGAAGTGATCGACGTGCTGCTGCACTACCTGTCGGTGCGGCTCGCCCCGACGGTCCGCCTCCACGGGGTCCTGCTCGACCTGTTCGGCCTGGGTGTCCTGATCACGGGCGAGTCGGGGATCGGCAAGTCGGAATGCGCCCTCGAGCTGCTCGCCCGCGGACACCGCCTCGTGGCGGACGACTCGGTGATCGTGCGGCTGGTGGACGGCGACCTGATCGGCCACGCGCCGGAGCTGGGTCGCAACTACATCGAGGTCCGGGGACTCGGGATCCTGAACGTGCGGGATCTCTTCGGGGTGACGGCGGTGCGTGAGCTGAAGGTGGTCGAGCAGGTGGTGCACCTGTACCACCCGCGCCCGGGCGACCGGATCGACCGCCTCGGCGAGGACCGGCGGACCCGCACCCTGCTGGGGAAGAGCCTGCCCCTCGTGGAGATGCCGGTGGCCCCCGGGCGCAACGTGGCGGTGCTGCTGGAGGTTGCCGCGCGGCGGCAGCTCCTGCTCGAGCGGGGCAGGGACGCGTCCCTGGAGATGCAGGCCAGCGTGCTCCGGCAGATCGAGAAGGGCCGGCGGCGCCTGGCGGACGGGGGAGGGAGGGAACGATGAGCCGGGTCGTCGTGGTGAGCGGGCTGTCCGGTTCGGGGAAGACCCTCGCGCTGCGCAGCCTGGAGGACCTGGGGTACTTTTCCGTCGACAACCTGCCGGTCCCCCTGATCGAACCGTTCGTCGACCTGCTGGACCGGGGAAGCGACGAGGAGCCGCGGGGCGCGTTCGTGGTGGACGCGCGGGAGCGCGAGTACCTCGTGGACCTGCCCCACATCCTGGACCGGCTGCGGCGGCGGAGGGACGTGCGCCTGGCGGTGCTGTTCCTCGAGGCGGCCGAGGAGACGCTGGTCCGGCGTTTCTCGGAGAGCCGGCGTCCCCATCCCCTGTCCCACGGCACCGGGTTGCCGCTGGTGGAGGCGGTGCGGCAGGAAACGGACCTGCTGTGCGACCTGCGGGCGATCGCCGACCGGGTCGTCGCCACGGACGGGCTGAGCCCCCACGAGCTGCGGCGGCTGGTCCGGGAGATCATCCGCGGCGGCGAGAGCCCGGGGACCCGTCTGCGCTGCCGGGTGGTCTCGTTCGGGTTCAAGTACGGCCTGCCGCGGGACGCCGACCTGGTGTTCGACGCGCGCTTCCTGCCGAACCCCTACTTCGACCCGGCCCTCCGGGCCCGTGACGGGCGGGACCCCCGCGTCGTCGCCTTCCTCGAGCAGTCCGGCGACTGGCATGCCTACCTGCGGCGCCTGGGCGAGCTGCTCGGGTTCCTCCTGCCGCGGTTCGTCGACGAGGGGAAGAGCTACCTCAACGTGGCGATCGGATGCACCGGCGGACGGCACCGCTCGGTGGCGATCGCCGAGCACCTGGGCAGGGTACTGGAGAACGAGGGATTTCCCGTCGTGGTCCAGCACCGGGATCTCGAACGCGAAGGAGAACGGATCGGCTCATGATTGCCCTCCTGATCATCACCCACGGGAACCTGGCCCGGGAGCTGGTGAACGCGGCGCGGAAGATCGTGCCCGGCGCCGGTCCCCTGGAGGCCGTCACCATCGACTGGGAAGACGACCCGGAGGTGTGCCGGGCGCGGATCGCGCGCGCGATCGAGCTGGCGGACCGGGGGGACGGGGTGATCCTGGCGACCGACATGTTCGGCGGCACGCCGACGAACATCGCCCTCTCGTTCCTCGAGGAGGGGAAGGTCGAGGTGGTCACCGGCGTCAACCTCCCGATGGTCGTCAAGTTCACGAACCTCCATCGGCCACTGACCGTCCACGAGGCGGCCCGGGCGATGGCGGACCGGGGACGCGGGGCGATCACGGTGGCGGGCGAGATCATCGCCCGGCCGCGGGAGGAGTGACCGATGGCCGAGCGGAAGGTGGTGCTGAAGAATCGCCTGGGACTCCATGCCCGGGCGGCGGCCCGCTTCGTCGATCTCGCCGGCCGGTTCCGCTCCGACGTGGAGATCCTCCGGAACGGCGAGACGGTGGACGGGAAGTCGATCCTCGGGATCCTGACCCTCGCCGCACCCTGTGGCAGCGAGCTCACGATCGTGACCCGCGGGCCGGACGAGGAGGAGGCGCTCGCGGCACTCGTCGGCCTGGTCGAGGAACGCTTCGGAGAGGAGGCCTGACGTGCCGGAATTTCGCGGGATCGGGGTTTCCCACGGGATCGCCATCGGCCGGGCACTGGTGCTCGGCCGGTGGGAACTCAAGGTGCCCCGGTACCGGCTGGCCGAGGGGGAGATCCGGGGCGAGCTGCGGCGCTTCTGGTCGGCGCGAAACCGGGCGCGGGAGGAGATCCAGGCCCTGCGCGAGAAGGCGGCTTCCACCCTGGGGGACAAGTACTCGGCGATCTTCGACGCCCACCTGATGATCCTGGACGACCGCAAGCTGGGCCGGGAGACGATGCGGCGGATCCGGGACCGGCGGATGAACGCCGAGTGGGCCCTGGCGTCGGTGGTGGAGCGGCTGATGGCGGCGTTCCGCGGGGTGGAGGATCCCCACCTGCGGGAGCGCAGCGGGGACATCGCCGACGTACACGACCGCCTGCAGCGGATCCTGGCCGGCGAGGAGAACCGCCACGACCGGGTGCTGGACCTCCAGGAGGAAACGATCATCGTCGCCCGGACGCTGTCTCCTTCCGATGCCCTGTGGCTCCACCAGCCGCTGATTGTCGGCTTCGTCACGGAGGAGGGGGGAAGGACGTCCCACACGGCGATCCTGGCGAACGCCCTGGAGATCCCGGCGGTGCTCGGCGTCGAGGGCATCAGCGAGGAGGCACGGGACGGGGACGTGGTGGTCGTGGACGGCTCCCACGGCCACGTGGCGCTGCGGCCCGACGAGGCCACGCTCGCCGCCTACCGGGAGGAACAGGAGGAACTGGCGGAGATCGACCTTTCGCTCGAGTCCGAGCGGGGCCCGGTGACGACCCGGGACGGCGTCGAGCTGACGATCGCGGCGAACATCGAGTTCCCCGAGGAGATGGAGACGGTGCGTCGCGTCGGGGCCCAGGGGGTGGGTCTCTACCGGTCGGAATTCCTCTTCCTGACCACGGCGCCGCGCCTGCCCGCGGAGGAGGACCACCTCGCGGCCTACCGGGCGATCGCGGAACACGCGGCCGGCTACCCGGTGACGATCCGCACCTTCGACCTGGGCGGGGAGAAGTACTTCCACGAGGTGCTGGAGGAACGGGAACCGAACCCCGTCCTCGGGCTGCGGGCGGTTCGCTTCTGCCTGCGGCGCCCGGAAATCCTCCGCACCCAGCTGCGCGCCCTGCTGCGGGTTGCCGCCGAGTCGGGGAACGTGCGGATCCTGGTGCCGATGATCACGACCCTCGACGAGTGGCGGCAGGTCCGCGCGATCGTCGCCGGGTGCCGGGAGGAGCTGGCGCGGGAAGGAATCGATGCCGCCCTTCCTCCCCTGGGAGCGATGGTGGAGGTGCCCGCGGCGGCGATGGTCGCCGGCGCCCTGGCGGCGGAGTCGGACTTCCTGTCGATCGGCACCAACGACCTGATCCAGTACACCCTGGCGGTGGACCGGGGCAACCGCTCCGTCGCCCACCTGTACGACCCGTGGCACCCGGCGGTGCTCGAGCTCGTCCGGCGGACCATCGAGGCGGGACACGCGCGGGGTATCTCGGTCAGCCTCTGCGGCGAACTGGCCTCGGATCCCCTGGGTGCCCTGACCCTGCTGGGGCTGGGACTGGAGGAGTTCTCGTGCAACCCGGTGGTGATCCCGGAGATCCGGACCCTGCTGCGCGCGGCGAACGCCCGGGAAGCCCGGGAGATCGTCGGGAAGGCCCTCGACCTGCCGACCGGCGGGGAGATCCGGCGCCGCCTCGAGGCCGCCTTCCGGGAGCTGCTGGACCGGGTGCTGGGGCAGGCCCTCCATCACCGGGACGACTCCTGAGGATCTCGGGCGTCCGCGGGTAGAATGGAGGGGCGGGAGGAACGGGAGATGCGGGACGCCGAGGGGACCGGCCGATGAGCGGGGAACCGATCGACACGGGCGGGGGCGGGCCGCTGCGGGCGAGCGAGGTCTGCTCGCTCCTGGGGATCCAGCCCTACGTGCTGAAGTTCTGGGAAGCGGAGATCCCCCTGCTGGGGGACCGGGTGGGAAGCCGGCGCCGTTACGGGCCGCGGGAGCTGGAAATCGCCCGGGCGATCCGGGAGTTCCTGGTCGAGAAGAGGATGACGCTCCGGGAGGCGCGGGAGGCCCTGCGGGAGCGGTTTCCCGGGGAGGACGGCGGGGGAGAAGCGGCTTCCCCGGAGGAACCCGGCCGCCCGGTCGAGAAGGAGGGCTCCCGGGGGAGCGGGAAGGCGGACCGCCGGGTGCGGCGCCTGGAGCGGGAGCTGGCGGAGGCCCGCGCCGCCCTCGGGCAGGCGCGGGAGGAGCTGGCGGCCCTGGGGGAGCGGGCCCGTGCCGCGGAGGAAGCCGCCCGGGAACGGGAGCGGTCCGACGAGGAACGGATCGCCTCCCTCGAGAAGATCCTCGCCGCGGAGCGGGCCGCCCGGGAAAAGGCCCTGGCCCAGGCGGCCCGGGTCCCGGAACTGCTGGGCCGGGTGGCGGGGCTGGAGGCCGAGCTGGCACGGGCCCGGGACGAGCGGGACCGGTTGGCCCGCCGTCTCGCCGAGGCCCGGGAGGCGGCGGAACGCCTGGCGGCGGAGCGGGACGAGCTCGCGCTGGAGCGGGAGCGGCTGGCGGGGGAGCTCGCGAGGCTTCGCGAGGAGGAGTCCACCCGGGAGCGGGAACGGGAAGAGGAACTCCGGCAGCTGCGCGAGGTGGTCGCCGGGCGGGAAAGGGAGGCTGCCGACGCCCGGGAGCGCGCTTCCCGGGCCGTGGCGGCGGCCGCGGCGTTCCGGGAGCGGGTCCGCGAGGAACTGGCGGGCGCCCGGCAGGAACTGGCCGGCCTGCACGGGGAACTCGATGCCCTCCTCGTCGGACTTCCCGGGCCGGGCGGTGGGACCGAACCGCTGTCGGCTCCTCCCCCGGGGGAGGGGACGGACGAGCGGGACGCGCCGGGCATGCTCTTCGATCCCTGACACCGACGACCGAACCGGTTTCCTGTAGAATGATCCGCTTGCGTCCGACCGGGCGCAGGGGAGGGTGTCTCCATGCCGCTCGACCGCCGCCAGGCCATCATCCTGGAGTCGCTGCGCCGTTTCCTGCGGCGGTCGGCCCTCGTCAACCTGCGCAAGCTGCTGACCAAGGTCAGGCCCCAGGACTTCCCGCCCCTCTACGACGAGCTGACCGAGAGGGAGCAGCTCCAGCTGTTCCAGTTTCTCGCCGACAAGGACGCGGAACTGGGCGCTTCCCTGCTGGTGGAACTGCCCCCCGGCCAGGGGCCCGTACTGCTCCGGAGACTGGGGCCCGACCGGGCGGCCCGCCTCCTCGAACAGTGTGCCGACGACGATGCCGCCGACCTGCTGGCCGACCTCGAGGAGGACTTTTCGGCGGAAGTCCTGGAGCGGATGAAGCCGGAGGAGAAGGCCGCGGTCGAACAGCTCCTGATCTACGAGGAGGAGACCGCCGGGCGGATCATGACGCCCGACGTCCTGGCCCTTCCCGAGACGATGACCGTGGAGGAGGCGATCCGCACGATCCAGGAGCGGGGCCGGGTGGAGATGGCCTTCTACCTCTACGTCGTGGACCAGCGGCAGCACCTGGTCGGCGTGCTGTCGCTGCGGGAACTGCTGCTGCACCCGCCGTCGGTACGGCTCCACGAGATCATGAATACCGACCTGGTGACCGTCCGCACGGACACGGACCAGGAAGAGGTCGCCCGGGTGGCGGCGAAGTACGACCTGCTGGCGATCCCGGTCGTCGACGAGCAGGGCCGGCTGGCCGGCGTGGTGACGATCGACGATGTCATCGACGTCCTCCGGGAGGAGGCGACGGAGGACTTCTACCGCCTGGCGGGGACCAGCGAGGAGGAGCGGATCGAGCCGTCGGTGGTCAAGTCCGCCCGGATCCGGTCCCCCTGGTTGCTCGCGGTGTTCGTCGGGGACCTGCTGGCGGGCGTGGTCATCGGTTCGTTCAAGGGGACCCTCGAGCAGATGGTCGGTCTCGCGGCCTTCGTGCCGATCGTGCTGGCGATGGGGGGCACGACGGGAAACCAGTCGGCGATCGTGATCATCCGCGGCCTCGCCACGGGCCGGGTACGGGAGGGAGAGTACGTCCGGACCCTGCTGCGGGAACTCGGAACGGCCGGGCTGCTCGGCTTCCTCTACGGCATCCTGCTCTTCGCGGCGAGCGTCGGGATGCTGTGGTGGCGGGGCTTCGCTCCCGAGCCGCGGACGGCCGTTCTCACCGGGGCGACGATCGGCGTGGCCCTCGCCCTCTCGATGATGTTCGCCACGGTGATGGGCGCCTCGATGCCCCTGCTCCTGCACCGGCTCGGGTTCGATCCCGCCGTTTCCACGACGCCCTTCGTGACGACCTCGACCGATGCCGTCGGCTCGCTGATCTTCTTCCTCCTGGCCACCTGGTTCCTGCTGCCGCTGGTGCGATGAGGCACGGAGAGGAGGAGGCGATCGTGCTCGACCAGCGCCCGACGGGGGAGGCGAACCGGGTGGTCACCCTGCTGACGAGCGGGGGCCGGCGCATGGCGGCCTTCGCCCCGCGCGCCGCCCGCTCGGTGCGCCGGTTTCCGGGCGGCCACCAGCCGGGATCCGTGCTCGCGGTGCGCTGGCGCGCCCGGCGGGGAGAGGGGATGCCGCTGCTCGAGGAGTCGCGCGTCCTCGCGCCGCCCCCGCGGCCCGACTCCCTCGACCGCTACTGGGCGACGGCGCACGTGCTGGAGGTGGCCCGGGGGTTCGCCCGCGAGGGGGAGGACGATCCCCGCCTCTACCGGCTTCTCCGCGCGGTCCTCGCCGCCGTCGCGGAGGGGGCGGACCCGGAAACCTGCTGTCGCTACGTGGAACTGTGGGTGCTGCTCCTCGCCGGTCTCTTCCCGGACCTCGACGCGTGCGGCACGTGTGGCAGGCCCCTGGGGTCGGGTGACGTGCACCTGGTCCCCGAGCAGGGGGCGTTCTGTGACCGGCACGCGCCCCCGGGCTCCGGCAGGCTCCCGGCGGGCGCCGTCCGCTGGCTGGTGGCGGCCCGGCACCTGTCGCCGTCACGGGTCCCGGCCATGCCCCCGGATGCAGCCGCGCCCCTGGCGGAGGTGCTGCCCCGGCTGGTGCGGGCATTCCTCGGGCAGCCGCTGCGCGCCCTCGCCTCGTGGCCGCGGGCCGGCGGGGCGGACTGAGGAGACGGAATGAAGCCGAAGATGACCCTCCAGGAGATGATCTCCGCCCTCGCGTCGTTCTGGAGCGACCGCGGCTGCGTGGTCCACCAGCCCTACGACATGGAGGTCGGGGCCGGCACGATGCACCCGGAGACGTTCTTCCGCAGCCTGGGAGACGATCCGTGGCGGGTCGCCTACTGCCAGCCGTCCCGCCGCCCGGCGGACGGCCGGTACGGGGAGAACCCGATGCGGGTCTACAAGCACTTCCAGTACCAGGTCGTGCTCAAGCCTTCCCCGGACGACGTGCAGGACCTGTACCTCGCGTCCCTCGAGGCGGTGGGGATCGATCCCGCGGTCCACGACATCCGGTTCGAGGAGGACAACTGGGAATCCCCGACCCTGGGGGCGTCCGGCGTGGGGTGGCAGGTCACCATGGACGGGATGGAGATCAGCCAGTTCACCTACTTCCAGGTGATGGGGGGCCACGAGCTGCGCGTGATCCCGGTGGAACTCACCTACGGCCTGGAGCGGATCTGCATGTTCATCAACGACATCCGGAACATCTTCGACATCCCCTGGGCCCGGGCCCCGTGGCACGGGGGGGGCATCGTGCCCTACGGTGCGCTCCGCCTGCGCGCCGAGCGGGAACAGTCCGCGTGGTGCTTCCGGCTCGCCGACGTGGAGGAGCACCGGCGGCAGTTCGCGGTCGCCGAGAGAGAGGCCCGGCGGCTCCTCGAGGAAGAGGGCGGACCGTACCTGGTGCCGGCCTACGAGCGGGCCCTCGAGGCGAGCCACCTGTTCAACGTGCTCGATGCGCGGGGGGCGTTCTCCGTTACCGAGCGCCAGGAGCTGATCGGCAGGATCCGGCGCCTGTCCGTCGCTTGCGCGGGGGCCTGGCTGGCGGCCGCGGCGGAACGGGACGGGGACGAGGAGGCGGGATCGTGAGCGCGCGCGCCACGCTGCTCCTGGAGCTGGGAACCGAGGAGATCCCCGCGCGGATGCTGCCGCGCGCCGCGGCGGACCTGGCGGAGATCGTCGCGGAGATCCTCGACCGGGCCGGGGTCGAACACGGCGGGGTGGAGGCGTTCTGGAGTCCCCGGCGCCTCGCCGTCCGGGTCGGGGAAACCGCCGCCGCGTCCCCGGTGCGGGAAGAGACGGTCACCGGTCCGCCCGCCCGGGCGGCGTGGGGCCCGGACGGAACGCCGACGCGGGCGGCCGAGGGGTTCGCGCGGAAACACGGGGTTGCGGTGGGGGACCTTCTCCGGGTGGATACGCCGCGGGGGGAGTACGCGGGACTGCGGGTCCGGCGGGGCGGGGAACCGGTGGGAGAGATCCTGGGGCGGGACCTGCCGGGGGCGGTCGCCCGGATGTCGTTCCCGAAGACGATGCGCTGGGGAGAGGGGCGGTACCGCTTCGTCCGGCCGGTGCACTGGCTCGTCGCCCTCCACGGGGAGGACGTCCTGCCCGTCGAGCTGTTCGGGGTGCGGTCCGGCCGGGAAACGAGGGGACACCGCACGCTGGGCCCGGGACCCCACGCGGTCCCCGCCGCGGACGACTGGGAGGACGTGCTCGGGCGAGCCGGCGTCGTCGCCCACCCGGTCCGCCGCCGGGAGCGCCTGGCGGAGGCCCTGGCCACGGCGGCCGCGGGGGCCGGGGGTGTCCTCGTGGAGGACCGGGAGCTGCTCGAGGAGGTCGCCGACATGGTGGAATACCCCGGGGCGCTCGCCGGCACCTTCGACGAGCGATTTCCGCGGGAGCTGCCCCCGGAGGTCCTCCGGACCTGCCTGCGGCATCACCAGAAGGCGTTCCTCGTGGAGGGCGCGGGCGGACCTCTTCCCGCCTTCGCGGTGGCGGTCAACGTCCCGGAGGACCCGGAGGGGCACGTGCGGCGCGGCCACGAGTGGGTCGTGTCCGGCCGGCTGGAAGACGCCCTGTTCTTCTGGCGGGAGGACCGGAAGCGCCCGCTGGCCGACCGGTTCGCCGAGCTGGCGGGGGTCGTGTTTCACCGGGAACTCGGCACCTTCGCCGAAAAGGCCCGCCGGGTCGCCCGCCTGGCGGACCTCGTCGGGGGCGGACTGGAGCTGACGGCGGCGGAACGGGACGCCCTCGACCGGGCGGCGCGACTCGCCCGCTGCGACCTGGTGACGGGCCTGGTCGGGGAGTTCCCGGAGCTCCAGGGCGTGGCGGGAGGACTGCTGGCCCGGGAGGACGGGGAGCCGGCGGAGGTGGCCACCGCCGTCTACCACCTCTACCGGCCCGCGGGGGCGGAGGGTGACCTGCCTCCCACCCGGGTCGCCCGGGTGCTGGGGCTCGCCGACCGCCTGGACACCCTGGCCGGCGGGTTCGCCGCCGGGCTGGCGCCATCCGGCAGCAGGGACCCCTTCGCGTTGCGGCGGGCCGGGCTCGCGGTGATCCGGCTGGCCGAGACCGAGGCCGCGCTGGACCTGGCCCCGGTCCTGGCCGAGGCGGTGGCGGGCTACGCCGGCGGGGAACTGGGGCCGGACCTCCGGGGCCGGGCGGGCGAAACGGTCCCCCGCCTCGCGTCCTTTCTCCTCGACCGGCTGGCCTTCCTCGCCGAGCGCCGGGGCTCCCGGTACGATGAGATCGCCGCGGTGACGGCCCTGGCCGGCCCGGGCCGCCTGCGGGTGGCGGACCTGTTCGCGCGGCTGGCCGCGCTCGCCGAGATCCGGGGCGGGGCCGACTTTCTCGCGCTGGCGGCGGCCGCGAAGCGGGTGCGGAACATCCTCGCCCAGGCCCGGGAGCGGGGCGAGACGGTCGATCCCGCGCTGGCGGGTTCCGCCCCCGGGACCCCGGACGCGGAGCGGGAGCTGCTGGCGGCGGTGGAGTTGCTGGAACGGCAGGACGACCGGGGAGGCGCGGGGGACGCTTCCGCCTACGCGGCCCGCCTGCGGGCGATCGCGCGCCTGCGGCCGGTGGTCGACCGGTTCTTCGACGAGATCCTGGTGTTCGATCCCGACGAGGCGGTGCGGCGGGCACGCCTGGGGCTGCTCGCCCGCTTCGCCGCCCGGGCCCACGAGGTGGCCGACCTCGCCGAGATCGTGGTGGACGGTGACCGAGAGGAGGCGTCCCCCCGCTGAACGGGTGGGGCGCCGCACGCGAAGGAGACGGAACATGGCGGAGAAATGGGTCTACCTGTTCGGTGGCGGAAGCGCCGAGGGGTCGGCGGAGATGCGGGACCTGCTCGGTGGAAAGGGTGCGAACCTGGCCGAGATGGCGCGGCTGGGGCTGCCGGTTCCACCGGGCATGACGATCACGACGGAGGTCTGCGCCTACTTCAGCCGGACCGGCGGGGAGTACCCGGAGGGGCTGGCCGAGCAGGTCGCGAAGGGGATGGCGCACCTCGAGGAACTGATGGGGAAGAAGTTCGGCGACCCGGGCAACCCGCTCCTGGTTTCCGTGCGCTCGGGGGCCCGGGTCTCGATGCCCGGGATGATGGACACGGTCCTGAACCTCGGCCTGAACGACCGGACGGTCGAAGGACTGGCGCAGGTGTCCGGCGACCGCCGGTTCGCGTTCGACGCCTACCGGCGCTTCGTCGCGATGTACGGGGACGTGGTCCTGGGGCTGAAGCCGCTCTCGAAGACGGAACGCGATCCCTTCGAGGTGCTCCTGGAGAAGAAGAAGGAGGAGCGGGGGGTCGCGGACGACACCGGGCTCTCCGCGGAGGACCTCGCGGACCTGGTGCGGCAGTTCAAGGACCTCGTACTCGAGCGGACGGGCAGGCCGTTCCCGGAGGATCCCCAGGAGCAGCTGTGGGGGGCGATCGCCGCGGTCTTCCGTTCGTGGGACAACCCGCGGGCCATCGAGTACCGGCGCATGTACCACATTCCCTCCGAGTGGGGGACGGCGGTCAACGTCCAGTGCATGGTCTTCGGGAACCTCGGCGAGGACTGCGCCACCGGGGTCGCCTTCACGCGCAACCCGGCCACCGGGGAGCCGCACGTCTTCGGGGAGTACCTGGTGAACGCCCAGGGAGAGGACGTGGTGGCGGGCATCCGGACGCCGCAGCCGATTTCCGTCGCCCAGAAGGACCCGGCAAAGCCGGAGCAGAAGGCCCTCGAGGAGGTGATGCCGGGGCTGTACCGCGAGCTGCTCGACGTCGCCCGCCGGCTGGAGCAGCACTACCGGGACATGCAGGACCTGGAGTTCACCATCGAGCGGAAGAAGCTCTACCTGCTCCAGACGAGGAACGGCAAGCGGACGGGCCTCGCCGCGATCCGGATCGCCACGGACATGGTCGACGAGGGGCTGATCGACGAGAAGACGGCGATCACGAGGATCGAGGCGGACGCGATGGAGCACCTCCTCGCCCCGATCTTCTCGCCCGCGGAGCTGCAGCGGGCGGAGGCGGAAGGGAACCTGCTGGCGACCGGCCTGCCGGCCGGGCCCGGCGCGGCGACGGGAATGGTCGTCTTCCACGCCGTGGACGCGAAGCGGCGCGCGGCCGCCGGGGAGGACGTCATCCTCGTCCGTGTGGAAACCAGCCCCGAGGACGTCGGGGGCATGGAGGCGGCGCGGGGGATCGTCACCGCCCGCGGCGGCATGACCTCCCACGCGGCCCTCGTCGCCCGCCAGCGGGGGAAGCCCTGCGTGGTTGGCGCGGGCGCCCTGGTGATCGACTACGAGGCGGGAGAGATCCGCGTCGGTGACCGGGTGGTGCGGGCCGGCGAGTGGATCAGCCTCGACGGAACGACGGGGAAGGTGTACCTGGGTCGGATGGAGCCCTATCCCTCCGAGGTCGTCGAGGTCCTCGTGCGGGGGACGAAGCGGGCGGAGGAATCGGACATCGCCCGGCGCTACATCCGGGTGCTGGAGTGGGCCGACCGCTTTCGCCGGCTCGGGGTGCGCACCAACGCCGACACCCCGTCGCAGTCGGCGGAGGCGGTGGCGCTCGGTGCGGAGGGGATCGGCCTCACCCGCACGGAGCACATGTTCTTCGGCGGGAACCGCATCGCCTCGGTGCGCAAGATGATCCTGGCGGAGGACGAGGAGGGGCGGAAGCAGGCTCTCGACGAGCTGCTCCCGATGCAGCGCGAGGACTTCGCGGGGATCTTCCGGGCGATGAACGGCCGGCCGGTGACGATCCGCACCCTCGATCCGCCCCTCCACGAGTTCCTGCCCCACGATGCGGAGGGGATCGCCGCCCTGGCGGCGGAGATGGGCGTGGCGGAAGAGAAGCTGGCCGCCAAGGTGGAACAGCTCGCCGAGGCGAACCCGATGCTCGGGCACCGGGGTTGCCGCCTCGGGCTGGTCTACCCCGAGATCACGGCCATGCAGGCGCGGGCGATCTTCGAGGCGGCGTGCGACGTGGCCGCGGAGGGGATCCCGGTACGACCCGAGGTGATGATTCCCCTGGTCGCCCACCGGGAGGAACTGGCCCGGCAGCGGCGGATCGTCGAGGAGGTGGCCGAGCAGGTGTTCGCCGAGAAGGGGCGGCGGGTGGAGTACCTGGTCGGGACGATGATCGAGCTGCCGCGGGCGGCCCTCACGGCCGACCGGATCGCCGAGGTGGCGGACTTCTTCTCCTTCGGCACCAACGACCTCAC
>CAZOTT010000004.1:0-61447 GCA_964582785.1 uncultured Acidobacteriota bacterium
GTCGCGGAGCGCGGCCGTCGGCGCACCTTCGAGCACGAGGTTTCGCAGGCCGTCGTTCATCCGCATGATCTCGAAGATCGCCAGCCGGCCGCGGAATCCGCTGTAGTTGCACTCGCGGCAACCCTTGCCGTAGGCGAAGGTCTTCGCCCCTAGAGTGGAACGTTCGAGTCCAAGTTCGAGCAGGATCCTGTCGTCCGGCTCGTACTCCGTCCGGCACGAGGGGCAGATGCGCCGCACGAGCCGCTGCGCCACGACGAACTCGAGCGTCGCCGTCAGAAGAAACGGCTCGAGCTCGAAGTCGAGGAGCCGCGTGACCGCGGACGGAGCGTCGTTCGTGTGCAGAGTCGAGAACACGAGATGTCCGGTCAGGCTCGCCTCGATCGCGGTCCGCGCCGGCGCGACCTGCTCCGCGACCTGGGGATCCGGGCCGTCAGGGTCTCCCCGATGCTGGCCGGCGTCGGGCTGCTCCACGAGCTGGCCCGGGAGGGGCGCCTCGCGATCCTCGCCCACCCCTCCTGGGGCGGTGTCGGCCGCGTGGCCCCCGAGATCCTCCTCGGCCGGATCTTCCGCCTGCTCGGCGCCGACGCCTCGATCTTTCCCCATGCCGGCGGTCGCTTTGCCTGGAGCCGCGAGACCTGCCGCTCCCTGGCGGCCCGCCTGCGGGAGCCCTGGCACGGACTCGCGCCGGCCCTCCCGGTCCCCGCGGGGGGGATGACCCTCGAGCGGATCCCGGAGCTGGTGCGGTTCTACGGGCGGGACGTGATGCTGCTCCTGGGGGGAAGTCTCTACCTGGCCGGGCGCCATCTCGAGGAGCGGGCGCGGACCTTCGTCGACGCGGTGGCGGCCGCGTCCGCGGGGGTGGCGCCATGAACCGCGACGGCCGGTCTCCCGGCCCCCCCCCGCTCCGCCGGGAGACCTCTCCCTGCCAGTGGGAATCCGTGCCCGCCCGCGCCTACAAGCCCGCGGGCAGCGCCGACTTCCGGGACGTGACCCGGCGGGTCCTGTTCGACGCCCCGTGGGGGCTGCGCTCCCAGGTGCGCTGCTTCACGATCGGTCCCGGCGGCTACACCACCCTCGAGCGGCACCGCCACGTCCACGCCGTCATCATCCTCGAGGGCCGGGGAAGGGTGCTCGTGGGCCGCACTGTCTTCGACGTCGCTCCCCGGGACCTGGTCGCCGTCCCCCCGGAAACGTGGCACCAGCTCCGGGCCGCCCCCGACACGCCCCTCTCCTTCCTCTGCATCGTCGATGCGGACCGGGACCGGCCGGAGCTCCCCTCCGATGGTGACCTCGCCGAGCTGCGCCGTGACCCCGCGATCCGGGCGTTCCTCGACGGGCAGTGACCCGGGCGGGTAGCCCGGCGCGCGCCCCACCCCGCTGACAATTCCCGCGAGCTGCTCCCTGCCCCGACAGGGGGACGCTGCCGCAGGGCCAACCGGCACACCGCGCCGGGGCACCCCGAGCGGCGGGACCCGGGAGGGCGCCGGCCACCGGGGGCGGCCGACTCCGGCGAGCCGTGCGAGACCAGGCACTCGCGGGGTCCGGAGCGCCGAACCGGAGCCGCGAAGCGGCGGGGGCGCAGAGCGCCCGCGGCGAGCCGGCCGCCGCGCTACCGGGTGGCGCGCCCGGTCAGCGGCCTGCGAGCCGCCAGGCGCGAAGGACCCCGCGACCGCCGCCGGTCGAGCCGGCGAGACGGCCGGAGGCCGCCCCCGGCAGCCCGTGCCCCAGCGCCCGGGGCCGACACCACCCCCGCGGCCGCACCCGGCGGCCCACGCTCTTTTGTCCGTCGGGCTCACGGACAGCGGCGGGCCGCCGGGGACGGCCCGCCGCGTCCCGGTCCCCGCGGGATGCTCAGAGCTTCTTCTTGAACTCCTCGATGGACCGGCGCAGGCGGTCGAACAGGCCGGTTTCCGTGCCGCCTCCGCGGGTCTTCTTCTCGATCTCCGCGATCGTGTCGTAGAACTTCGCGTAGTCTTCCCGGGCCCCGTACCCGAGCGCCTCGGCCAGCTCGAGCTGGCGGCGGGCCATCTTCAGGTCGTCGGACAGCTTCTCTTCCTCTTCCCGGGTGCGCTTTTCCTTCTTCGCCAGCTCCGCCGCGCGTCGCAGCCACGCCTCCGCCCGGACGACCGGGAGCGGGATCACGCTGTCGACGACGACCAGGGTGGACAGGGCCTGCTGCAACGCCTCCTTCGCCCGATCGATCTTCCCCTCGTCGATCAGGGGCACGACCTGCTTGATCGCGTCCGGCCAGGTGGAGAGAGGGATGTTGATCACGCGGACCACGATCTCGCTGCCGAGGTCCCTGAGGACACGCCTCGCCTCCTGCACCCGCCCCTCATCCAGCGCCTCGCGGGCCCGGTCCACCGAGCTCCGGATCTCCGCCACGTCCGCCCGCAGGTCGTGGGTGATCACCCGCACGTCCACCGGCGCGAGGGAAAGCTGCGGGTAGCGGGCAACGATCAGTTCCAGCTTGCCGACGGCGACGGCCAGGTCCTCGAGGGCGTCCTGCGGCTTCTTCCGGTCCAGGTCCCGCAGGGCGAGGTTGACCCGGGCGAGGGCGGTCACCGCCTCCTCCAGGATTTTCTTCCGCTCCTCCGTGGCGCGGGCCCCCGCCTCCTGCCGGCCGGCATCACCCCGCTCGCCGGCAACCGCCCGGCTCTTTTCCGCCTTCGCGCCCGGTTTGCCCGGCGACGGGGCCGCGAACCCGCCGCCCACCGCGAGACAGCCGGCGAGGATCACGATGGTGAGCACACGAATCCCCTCGATCATCTTCATCGCGTTCTCTCCTTCTCCTGCCTGGTTCCGGCGGCTGCCGGGACGTCTCTCGGCCGCCGCCGCGCGCGGGCGCGGACCGCTGCCCGCGTTTCCTCTCGAGGAAATCCTGATGGGATCGCAGGGGGCCCGCCGTCAAGCGGCGGCCTCCTCTCACCCTGTCCCGCCTACCAGTAGCGCTCCACGTGCACCTGGCCCGGCTTCCCCCGGCTGCTCTCCTCGAATCCCTCCTCCGCGAGGACGGCCGCCATCGCCTCGATCATCCCCGGGGCGCCGCAGAGGAAGACGTCCGTGTTCGCGGGGGAAGGCCGGAAACCGGCCCGCTCGGCCAGCAGTCCGCTGCGCCAGGCGTCCTGCACGTAGCCCGTCGCTCCCCCCCAGGGGACGTGCTCCTCCCCGGGCCGGGAAACCACGGGAACGTACGCGAACGCCGGGGAGAGCCGCTCCATCGTCTCCAGTTCTCCCCGGTAGCCCAGGTCCCAGGAGTGGCGGGCCCCGTGGAGCACGGCCCACCGCGCCCCCTCCCGCCGGTCGAGGAACGACCGCAGCATGCTCATGTAGGGCGCGAGCCCCGTACCGGTGGCCACGAGGACGACGTGCCGGCCCGGGGCGACCCGGTCCAGCGTGAAGTGCCCGGTCATCCGCGGCCGCAGGAAGAGCCGATCCCCGGCCTCGAGGGCGAACAGGCGGGGTGTCAGGCGCCCGGACCGGACGAGGGTGATGTAGAACTCGACGTACTCCCGGGCCCGCGAGGAGGAAGCGACCGAGTAGGCCCGGCGGATCGGCTTCCCCGCCGGGGGAGGATCCTCCTCGGGGTCGGCGAGACGGTACCGGGGGGCGTCGGGGGGCAGGCCCAGCACGGTGTACTGCCCGGGCACGAACTCCGGCAGTTCCCACCCGTCGGGAGCGACCCGGAGGATCATCAGTTCCGGGGAAACCAGGACCTTCTGCCGCACGATCGCGTTCGGTTCCATGCCCATGGCCGAAGCGTACCACCGGGAGCCCGGCCCCCGGCACCCCGCGCCCGCAGGGCGCCCCGTCCGGCTGCCCGGAACCGTCGTTCGTCCCCCGGATCCCGTCACCGGTGGACCGGGCCGGGATCCCGCCGCGTCGGCAGCGTAGCGTCCCCGGCGAACGGCGACGAAGTCCGCAGGTCGCGGACCGGATCGCCGGGAGGACCACGAGATGCCCCGTTTCCACCTGTCGAACCTCTCCCCCGCCCTTCTCCTCGCCGCCCTCCTCGCGGCCGGTCCGCCGGCCGCCGCGTCGGACGGAAGGGGCGGGATGGACGCCTTCGTCGCCTCGCTGGAGGGCGCCTGGGTGGCGGAGCAGGTCGAAACGCCCCGCGGCGCGATGCCCTTCGCCCTGCTGTTCGAGCGGCTGCCGGACGGCAGCCTCCACGCCCACACCCCCCGGGACCGCGAGACCTTCGTGGACGTGACGTTCCGCCGCTCCTCCGACGGGCGCTGGCTGCTGGTCGAGCACGCCCGCTTGCCCGAGGCGGGCGACCAGCAGAGGATCCTGGTGCCCGCCGGCTCCGCCGGGGGCACCCGCCGCTTCGCCGACGCCATCGACCCGGACCTGGTGGCCCTCGACCTGGCGGTGACGGAGGACTCGATGGAGATCACGGCCTGGGTGCGCGGGACGCGCCACGTCCACGGCACGCTCCACCGCCTGCCGGCGGAGGCGGTGCCCGGACTGCGCGAGCGGCTCCGGGCGATGGAAGCGCGTCCCCACCGGCCCCGGGCCGGGGAGGGGTCCCGGTGAGCGGGCGAGCCGCCGCGAGGGACGGGGGGAAGGCCCCCCGTCCCCCCCGGGCCGGGTGGCTGACCATCCTGGCCACCCTGCTCGCCGTCGCCGCCGGCCCGGCCCTGTTCCTCGCCCGGGAACCGGCCGCCCTTCCCCGCGCGTTCCTCTACAGCGCCATGGTCTCCCTCTGCATCGGCCTGCCCGTCTGGCTCGGCTGGCGTTTCCTGGTCCCCCGGATCGTCGCCCGCCGGCCGACCGCCCTCACGCTGGCCCTCGCGGGAGGCGGCGTGATCGTGGCCGGCGTTCTCGGGGGCGCCGTGGCCAGCCGCACCCTGCTCCGCGCGGTCGGCATCCCCGCGGGACCCGGCTACCTGGGGACGGTCATCCGGATCGGGCTCGTCGTCTCGGTCGCGGTGTCGGCGGTCCTGGTCGCGGCACACCGCCTGCTGGAAGAGGTCCACCTCCGCCGCCTCGAGGCGGAGGAGGCCCGGCGGCGGGAGGTGGAGGCCCGTCTCGCGGCCCTCCGCGCCCGGGTCAACCCGCACTTCCTCTTCAACACCCTGAACACGATCGCCGGCCTGGTCCCCGAGGATCCGGCGGCCGCGGAACGCGCCGTCGAGGAACTGGCGGGGCTCCTGCGGTATACCCTCGAGGCCTCCCGGGCCGAGCGGATCCCCCTCGGCGAGGAGTTCGCGGTGGTCCGCCGCTACCTCGCCCTCGAACGTACCCGTCTCGGTGACCGCCTGCGGACGGAGATCGACCTCCAGGACGGCCTCGCGACGCTGGCCGTGCCCCCGCTCCTCGTGCTGCCCCTCGTGGAAAACGCCGTGCGCCACGGGGTGGCTCCCCGCCCGGAAGGCGGTAGGATCGGCGTGGCGGCCCGCCGGGAAGGCCCGGACCTCGTGATCGAGGTCCGGGACGACGGGCCGGGCCCGTCCGGCTCCCCCGCCCGGGGCACCGGGACGTCTCTCGCCGACCTCCGGGCCCGGGTCGCCCTGCTAGGCGGTGAACTCCGGGCGGGACGGGGGCCGGGGGGCGGCTTCCTCGCCGCCGTGCGGTTGCCCCTCGCCGGCGGCCGGGACACGGACGGCCGATGAACCTGCGCGCCCTGGTGGTGGACGACGAGGCGGTCGCGCGACGGCGACTCCGGCGACTCCTCGGCCGGGTCGGCGGCGTCGACGTGGTCGGGGAGGCCCGGGACGGCCGGGAGGCCCTCGCGCGGATCGAGGAGCTGCGTCCCGACGTGGTCTTCCTCGACGTCCGGATGCCCGGCCTGGACGGGCTGGCGGTCGCCCGGTCCGGGAACAACCTGCCCCCGATCGTCTTCACGACCGCCTGGAGCGAGCACGCGGTCGCCGCGTTCGACGCCGCGGCGGTGGACTACCTGCTGAAGCCGGTGGAGGAGGCCCGCCTGCGCGTGGCGGTGGAACGGGTCCGCCGGCGGCTCGCCCGGGCCGTGGACCCCGGGGTCCTCGCGGGGCTCCTCGAACGGCTGCGGGAGGAGGCAGCTCCCGCCGCGCCCCCACGGCTCGCCGCCCGCCACGGGGGGGCGATCCACCTCCTCGACCCCCGCCGGATCACCCGCCTCGTCGCCCGGGGGGGCTACGTGGCGGTGCATCTCGACGGCCGGGAATTCCTCCTCGAGGAATCCCTGGCGGAGCTGGAGCGGCGGCTCGCCCCCCTCGGGTTCCTCCGGGTCCATCGCTCCGAGCTCGTGCGCCTCGACGCGATCCGGCGGCTGCGGCGGGAGGGAGACGGGGGCGTCCTGGCCCTGGAGGACGGGCAGGAGGCCCGGGTCAGCCGGCGTGCCCTCCCGGAACTCGTCGCCCGGCTCGGGATCGACGCCTGACGGCGCCTCCGGCTCCGGCGCCGGTTCCCCGGGAACGCCCCCGCGCCCCGGGCTTCCCTCAGGAAATGACGCCGTGCTTCCGGCCGACCTTCGTGAAGGCCTCGATCGCCCGGTCGAGGTGGCTCTTCTCGTGGGCGGCGGAAACCTGCACGCGGATCCGCGCCTCGCCCTTCGGCACCACCGGGTAGAAGAAGCCGATCACGTAGATCCCCTCGGCCAGCAGGTCGTCCGCCATCTTCTGGGCGAGGACCGCGTCGTAGAGCATGATCGGCACGATCGGGTGCCATCCCGGCCTGATGTCGAAGCCGGCTGCGGTCATCTGCTCCCGGAAGTACTTCGTGTTGCTCTCCAGCCGGTCCCGGAGTTCCGTGGTCTCGGAAAGCCGGTCCAGCACCGCGATCGAGGCGCCGACGACCACGGGCGCCAGGGCGTTGGAGAACAGGTACGGCCGCGACCGCTGCCGCATCAGGTCGACGATCTCCCGGTGGCTGGCGATGAACCCGCCGGAAGCTCCGCCGAGGGCCTTCCCCAGCGTGCTGGTGACGATGTCCACCCGGTCCTGGACTCCCCAGTACTCGGGGGTGCCGCGGCCGGTCTTCCCGACGAACCCGGTCGCGTGGGAGTCGTCCACCATGACCAGGGCGTCGTACCTCTCCGCCAGCTCGCAGATCTCGGGCAGCGGCGCCACGTCGCCGTCCATCGAGAAGACGCCGTCCGTGGCGATCATGCGGAAGCGCGCCCCCCGGGCTTCCTTGAGCTTCGCCTCGAGGTCGTTCATGTCACCGTGCTGGAAGATGTACCGGCGGGCCTTGCAGAGGCGGATCCCGTCGATGATCGAGGCGTGGTTCAGCCGGTCGGTGATGATCGCGTCCTGCTCGCCGAGCAGGGGCTCGAAGACGCCGCCGTTGGCGTCGAAGGCCGCCGCGTACAGGATCGAGTCGTCGAGGCCGAGGAACCGCGCGATCTTCTCCTCGAGCTCGCGGTGGATGTCCAGGGTGCCGCAGATGAAGCGGACGGAGGACATGCCGTAACCCCGCCGGTCGAGGACCCGGTGGGCCGCCTCGACCAGCCACGGTGCGCCGGACAGGCCCAGGTAGTTGTTCGCGCAGAAGTTGATCACCTGCCGCCCGTCGGCGAGGGTGATCTCCGCCCCCTGGGGGCTGGCGATGATCCGCTCGGTCTTCCACAGGCCGGACTCGCGGATCCCGTCGAGCTCCTGCCGCAGGAAATCGCGCAGCTTGCCGTACATGACGCCTCCTTTCAGCTCAGCGAACGTACAGGTCGACGCGGCGGAACAGGTGCACCGTCCCGGCGACCAGCAGGAAGACCCACAGGACGAGGAAGATCACCGCGCCGGCAAAGGCCCACCAGGGCACGGTCGCCGCCACCAGGTCCCACAGGCCCGCGTCCTGCGGCGCCGCTCCCTGCTTCTTCAGCGCGGCCAGGCCGAAGCTGGCGAGGCCCAGCAGGTGCTCCCGCGGCCAGGCGGCGGCGATCGCCAGGGCCAGCCCTCCCCAGCCGAAGAGCGGCCACAGCAGCCGCGCCATCCGGCGCCGCGCCAGCAGCAGCCCGCCCGCCAGCAGGAGGAGCACCGCGACCGCCAGGTGGGTCCAGGTGAAGACCTTCCACAGGCGCACGATCTGCCGGAAGTCCGGCCCCGGGGGCCGGGACCACGGGACGAGGTAGTCGAAGAACGGCACGGCCTCGACCGGGATCGCCCCGGGCGCCACGCGGGCCAGGACCCACAGGCCGCCGACCAGGACCCCGGCGAAGACCGTGAGCAGGCCGAGCACGCGGCCCCAGCTTTCCGCCTCGAACCAGCCCAGACGCGCCGCGGGAGCCATCAGCGGTCCTCCCGGCCCCGTCAGCGGAGTTTCTCGGTCCAGACGCGGTCCTCGAGGCGCTGGAGCACCTCGTCGGCGATCTCGTCCGGGGTGCGGCCCAGCGTCTCGACGACGACATCCGCCTGCTCGTATTCCCGCCGGAAGGTCTCGTAGCGGTTGATGAACGTCTCGTGGCCCTCCGGGTCCGCCCGGAGCGACCCCTTCTCGATCGCCCCCGCGATGCACTCCTCGAGGGAAGCGTCGACGAAGACGCTCACGCCGGCCTGTTCCATCGTGCGGCGGTTCCCCCGGTCGAGGAACGTCCGCGTGCCGAGGACGCAGACCGCGGGCGGGCCGGTGGCCACCGCCACCAGGGCCCGGCGCTGCCGCTGCCGGAACCCGCTGTCCCCTTCCCGGCGAAGAACCTCGACGAGGGGCATCCGGGCCGACGCCTCGATCACCTCGTCCAGGACGAAGAACGGCCGGTCCAGGCGGTCCGCGAGGACGCGGCCGACCTCGGCCCGCGGGGAACCCTCGTACCCGAGGACGAACAGTCGGTCGGGAATCATGCTTCACTCACCTCCCGGGCTCGCCGGCTGCCGCCGGCTGCTCCCGTCGTCGCCGGGAATCGAGGGATCCCCGGCATGCACCCACCCCTTCTCCCCGGCGCGCACGGGAAAGGGCAGCGTGTTCTCTTCCGGGGTGCGCGGGCAGACGTAGATCTTCCTGCCGTAGGCACAGAGGGGATGGTAGGCCAGGTTGAAGTCGAGAACATACCAGCCGTCGGGTCCCGGGGCCAGATCGACGTACCGGCCGGCGGCGTAGGTTTCGCGCCCGGACGTGGCGTCGCGGAACGGCAGGAACAGGTCATCCTCGTGGCCCGGCGGCAGGTCCCGCAGGCGGTACACCTGGAGCCGCCACCGCTTCCCGCCGTGGTCGAACTCCACGTACCCGACCCGGGCCGCCGGCCGCTCCTTCCCCGAGGTCGTCACCAGGATGAACGGAACCTCCTCCGGCCACCGGTGGAGCCGGACGGCGAACCGCCACGAGGGGTCGTACGGCCAGTACTGCAGGCCCCGGAACGAGGCCCGCAGGTCTTCCCGCAGGGGCGAGTCCGGGTCGGTCCGGAACTCCTCGTCCTTCGCCGCCCGCCTCGCGGCGACCTCCTGCTCCGAGAGGAACGGCATCGCCTCCGGGGGCGGCGGCGTCTCCGCCGGCGGCGCCGGGCCCCCGCACCCGGCCGGGAGCAGCGCCAGCAGGCAGAGCCACCCGGAGGGGAACCGGGAGCGCATCGCTCACTTCCGGGCGGCGCGCTCGAACGAGGCGGCCAGGTCGCGGATGATGTCGTCCGGGTGCTCGATCCCGATGGAGAGCCGGATGCCGCCCGGGTCGATCCCGGCCCCCAGCTTGGCCTCCTCGGGGACCACCGCGTGGGTCATCGCGGCCGGCATCTCGATCAGGGTCCGGAGCTGCCCGAGGCTGACGGCGAGGGTGATCGTGTAGGCGTTCTCCGCCACGTCGTCCACGAACCGCTTGGCGAGATCGAACCGTTCGCGGGGCTCCCCGGCCAGTTCGAAGTAGATCATGAACCCGGGCATGAACTCCCCGTCGAAGTCCAGCATCTGCCTCCGCGCGACCTCCCGCCACGGGAAGTCGTCCCGGCCCGGGTAGTGCACCCTGCCCACCAGCGGGTGCTCCGCGAGGAAGTCCGCGACCTTCCGGGCGACCTCCGCCTGCCGGTGGATCCGCATGTTCAGGGTCGGCAGCCCGTAGACGAGGGTGGGCCAGGCCGACTTCGGCGCGAGGACGCCCCCGAAATCCTTCCGGTAGAGGATCAGCTCGCTCTCGAGGGCCGCGGGGCCGGCGACGACGCCCCCCATGTCGGTCCCGAAACCACCGACGTTCTTGGTCAGGGAGGCGACGACCAGGTCCGCCCCGTGCCGCAGGGGGCGCTGCCCCGCCGGCGTGGCGAAGGTGTTGTCGACGACCACCCGGATCTTCTCCTCCTCCGCCCGGGGCCCGTTGTGGCGCGCCACCACCCGCGCCACCGCCTCGATGTCGATCACCTCGAGGATCGGGTTCGTCGGGGTCTCGAAGTAGACGACGCGGGTCTCCGGCCGGATCGCCTCGTCGAGCACCGCGGGATCGGTCAGGTCGACGTAGCTGCCCTCGATCCCGTACCGGGGAAGCCACCCGGTCAGCAGGCTGTAGGTGCAGCCGTAGAGGGTCCGGTGGGCGATGAAGTGCTCCCCCTGCTTCAGCAGGACCCCGAAGGCGGCGGAGATCGCCGCCATCCCGGTGGAGAAGCAGAGGGCCATCTCCGCTCCCTCGGCCATCGCCAGGTGGTCCTCGAGCATGGCCCGGGTCGGCTCGTCCAGCCGGTCGTAGATGTACACGGGGTGCCGGCGATACTCCCGCTCCTCCGGGTCGGCGAACTCCTGGAACCCCATCGCGCCCCGCTCGGCGCTGTCCAGCCGGTAGGTCACGGAGCTGGAAAGGGGCGGGACGACGTGGTGGTCGTAGTCCCACTGGCCGGTCCGGTGACGGCCGTGGACCAGGAACGAGCGCAGGTTGTAGTTCCCTTCCCGGACCTCCCGGTGGAAGGGGGTCTCGTCCGGCCGCTTGCGATCGCTCATCGAACACCTCCCGGGAGGACGGCTCTCCCCGGAAAGTGAAGAGGATACCCCATCCGCCGCGCCTCCCGGGAAGACCGGGCTACCAGGAAACCGGCAGCCGGACCCGCTCGCCGGTCCGCTTCGAGCGGAAGACCACGTACCCTTCCTGGCGGCCGTGGGCCCACAGGGCGGCCGTGATCCGGACGTCGTCCCTGCAATACTTTTCCACCAGGTCGAACCTGCCCTCCGCGACCCAGGCGAGGGACTGGAGCCCGTCGGCGGACTTCCCCGCGCCGAGGGTCTCCCGCGCCAGGTGGGCCAACGAAAGGCGAAAACCGAGGCGGCGCCGGACCTCGGCCAGCAGGTCGAGGGTGCGGACGCGGTGCACCCGGGCGCCGGCGTACGCCTCGAGGACGACCAGGTCGAACCGGTCCACGTTGAACCCGACGACCCGGTCGGCGGCGAGCAGGTCTTCCACCAGGTCGCCGGCGTCCGCCTCGAAGTAGGTCCGGAAGAGCCCGGTCTCGCCGTCCAGCACCACGCCGAGGGCGAGACCCATCTCGCGGATGTTGCCCCAGCCGCCCACGTCCCGGGCGCCCCGCAGGGTCTCGAGGTCGAAAAAGAGCCAGCGCCCCTCCTCCGGGTGGAGCAGCTCGGCCGGCCGCGCCAGTCCCCCAGGCCAGGGCTCGTGCTCCAGCAGGACCGGCCCGGACCTTCCCGGCGCCGCTGCCGGCGTGGCCCCGGGCGGCTGCGCCCCCGGCGCCGGCGGGGACGGCTCGGCGGGGCCGTCGAGTCCCCGCTCCCCGTGCGGACCTTCCGCCCCGGGGGCCCCCTCCGGCAGGGGCCCGCCGCCCCGGACCCCCGGGTGGACGCCCCGCCGGTGGCGGGACAGGGCCGCCTCCACCTCCGCGGAGCCCGCGTGCGGCTGCCGGGAAAGCTCGACGAGCCCGAGCGTCGCCCGGAGCACCGCCACCGACCCCTCCTTGTCGAGGGGACGGTTCCCCGAGCCGCACTTGGGGGAGTGGATGCAGGCCGGGCACCCGTCCTCGCAGGGGCACTCCGTCACCAGGCGCAGGGTGCGCCGCAGGAGTTCCTCCGCCCGCCCGAACCCGGTCCGGGCGAGCCCCACTCCTCCCGGCACCCCGTCGTAGACGAAGATCGCCGGGCCTCCCACCCGGGGATGCCGCGCGTAGGAGATGCCCCCGAGGTCCCACCGGTCGCAGATGGCGAGGAGGGGAAACAGGCCGATCGCGGCGTGCTCCACGGCATGGAGGCTCCCGGCGGGGTCATGCCCCTCCGCCACCAGCCAGGCCAGCAGGTCCTCGGGCAGGGCGAGCCAGAAACCGGTGGTCTCGAGGACCTGGGGCGGGGCCTCCAGGGGATGGCGGGAGATCTCCTCCTGGGTGAAGAGTCGCTTCCGGGCATACGCCTCGATGAAGGTCGTCACCCGCAGCCGGCCGTGGGCGAGACGCCCCGGCCCGAGCGGCCGCTCCCCGAGCACCTCCAGGATCTCGGTCTCCTTCCGCGCGTAGACCTGGGTGAAGTGGTCCACCTCCCGCCGCTCGAGGACGATCACGCGCCGCTCCGGGTCCAGTTCCCGCGAAACGTATGCCTGCCCGGCATGGAGGTAGACCGCGCCCGGGTGTCCCTCGAACCACGCCCGGGCATCGTCCAGGGTCCCCAGGGTGCGGCCGGACCCCGCCTCCACCAGCTGCCAGGTCGCGCCGGTGCTCCGCAGGGAAACGTCCCGCTGGGGCCGGAGGCGGAGGGTCGCGTACTCCTCCCGCTCGTCGAGCCGCAACAGGCGCCCCTTCCGGGCCAGGCGTTCCGCCCGGCGCACCGCATCCTCGCCGCCCAGGGTCGCCAGGTCCGCCGGCGACAGGGGAGCCTCCGCCGCGGCGCAGACCAGGTGGGCGTCGGCGATCGCGTCGTTGCCGGGATCGAGCACCACCCGCTCGAAGGAACCGGAGAAGAACTGCTCCGGGTGACGGACCACGTACCGGTCGAGGGCGTCCGGCAGGGCGACGAGGACGGCGAGGGATTCCCGGTCCTGGCGGCCGGCCCGCCCGATCCGCTGCCAGGCCGTGGCGAGGGACCCGGGGTAGCCGACCAGGATGCAGGCATCCAGCCCGCCGACGTCGATTCCCGCCTCCAGGGCCGAGGTGCTGATCACCCCGGCGAGTTCCCCGCCGAACAGCCGGCGCTCGATCTCCCGCCGCTCCTCCGGCAGGTAGCCCGCCCGGTAGCTCGCCACCCGCGGGGCGAGGCGGGGCCAGCCCCGGGCGAGCCACTGGTGCATCAGCTCGGTGATCCTCCGGGCCTTCGTGAAGGCGATCGTCCGGTGGCCCGCCTCGACCGCCAGGGCGAGGGTCCGCACCGCCACCGTGTACGGGCTGACCATGTCGGGTTCGAGGAAGACCACGTGCCGGGGAGCCCGGGGAGCGCCGGACCGGTCGATGACGGTGAACGGCTCCCCCGTGAGGGTCTCGATGAACTCCCGCGGGCCGCCGATCGTCGCCGACCCGGCGACCAGCGCCGGCCGGGCCCCGGCGCCCCGGGCGAGCCGCAGGAGGCGCCGGAGGACGTGGTGGACGTGGGCCCCGAAGATGCCCCGGTAGACGTGGGCCTCGTCGAGGACCACGAGGGAGAGCCGGGCGAGGAAGCCCCGCCACGAGTCGTGCCACGGCAGGATCGCCAGGTGCAGCATGTCCGGGTTGGTGACGAGGACGGCGGGAGGATTCCGCCGGACCCGCCGGCGCACCGCGTCGGGCGTGTCCCCGTCGTACACCTCGGCGGCCTCCCCCGGCGGGAGCCCCAGGGGAGCGAGCATCTTCCGGATCGCGGTGAGCTGGTCCCGGGCCAGGGCCTTCAGCGGGTAGAGGAAGATCGCCCGCGCTTCCGGGTTTTCCGCCCGGCGGGCGAGGAACGCCAGGAGGTAGGCGAGGGTCTTCCCCGACGCGGTCGGGGTCGCCAGGAGGACGTTCTCCCCGGCCGCCACCCGGTCCAGGGCCTCGGCCTGGTGGGACCAGGGACGGGCAATGCCGAGGGCGGCCAGGGTGTCCCGCGCGCCCTCCGGCCACGCCCCCGGCTCGGCGTGGCGGGCGGGTTCCGCCGGGGCGAGACCCCGGTACCGCACGTGGGGCGCGATCCGGTCGTCCCGCACCAGCCTCTCGACGAACCTCTTCACCTCGTCCCCTCCGGGCCGTTCCGGCCGGGCCGCCCCGATCATGCCCGCCCCGCCGGGTCCCCGCACCCGGGGCCTCCCCGCCGGGGGATGCTCCGCCGGCCGGGCCGGGAGTTGCGGGGCCCCGGCCCCGGGCGCAGGCTGCGGGGACGCGGCCCGCCGGGGCGGCCGCCGGGACCCGATGCCGATGACCCGCTGGACACCCCTCGACATCGCGATCTTCGCCCTGCTCACCCTGGTGTGGGGAACCACCTGGGCGGCGATCCGCGTCGGCCTCGCCGGCATCCCCCCGCTCACCGGGGTCGCCCTCCGGTTCGGGATCGCGGCGGCGGCGCTCCTGCCGATCGCCCTCCTGCGCCGCGTCCGTTTCGGGAGGACCCGCCGGGAGCGGCTGCTGTGGGTCGGCAACGGGCTCTCGACGTTCGTCGTCTCCTACGTCGTCGTCTACTGGGCGGAGCAGTGGGTTCCCTCGGGTCTGGCCGCGCTGATCTTCTCCACCTATCCCCTCTTCGTCGCCCTCCAGGCCCACCTGCTGGTTCCCGGGGAACGGCTCACCCTGCCCGGGATCGCGGGGGTGCTCGTCGGCTTCGCCGGGGTCGCCCTCCTGTACTCCGGGGAGCTGGCGGTCCCGGGCGAGACGCGCGCCGCGACCGCCGGGCTGGTCCTCCTGCTCTCCCCCTTCTTCTCCGCCCTCGGCAGCGTGATGGTGAAGCGGTGGGGCGGGGACGTGGATCCCCTCTCCCTGACCATCGTCCCGATGGCGATCGCCGCGGCGATCGTCGGGGCGATGGCCCTGGCGTGGGAGCGCGACCGCCCCCTGCTCCTCGACACCAGGTCCGTGGCGGCCCTCCTCTACCTGGCCCTCGCCGGGTCCGCCCTGACCTTCACCCTCTGGTTCCGCCTGCTCGCCCGGGTGGAGGCGACCCGGGCCTCCATGATCGCCTACACGGTCCCGGTGGTGGCGGTGCTCGTCGGGGTCCTGGCCCTCGGGGAACCCTTCACCTGGCAGGTCGCCGCCGGGGCGGCCCTCGTGCTCGCGGGCACCGGGCTGGTCCTCCGGCGCCGGGGGTCCCGGCTGCCCGCGGCGAAGACGTTCCACGAGGGCTGAGAGGGACGCCGGGAAGGGAACCGGCCGCGGGGCCGTGGCGGGGGTTCCCGCCGGCGCGGCGGGACCGTGGCGGTGGAGCCGGGCCCGGAAGCGTGGCAGGCTACCCCCCGTCCCCGGGGGGACGGGGATGTCTCCCCGGGTCCGCGGAGGTCGTCATGCACCCCCTTCCCCTCGCCTCGATGCCTCCCGTCGCCAAGTCCCTCGAGCTCTGGAGCCTGATGAGCTTCTTCCAGCTCGCCCTCATGCTCCTGGTGATCGGCTTCCTCCTGCACCTGGCGGACGACTACTACCGGCGGACCTTCGCCTCCTTCCGCCTGAAGCTCAGCGGCGAGAACTGGGGCATCGTCTTCCTGGCGGTGCGGGACGGTTCCCTGTTTCTCTCCTTCGTCGCGGGCCTGCTGCTGCTCAACCTGGACATCATGGCGGACATCAAGCTGGCGGTGCCGTTCGTCCCGTTCGCGACGGTCCTGACGGGCGCGGCCCTCGTTCTCAAGCTGACCCGGGACGTCTCCCGGCCGGGCGGCCCGCGGCGGACCTTCCTCTGGCTGCTGGGCGGGGCCACGGCCCTCGCCCTGCTGGGCTACGTCTTCGTCATGGAAGCGGCCCCGGACGAGTGGACGAACGCCCCCTTCTGGCAGTTCCTCCGCTCCCTGCGCTCGAACGAGAACCCGGCGCTGGCCACCTGGAGCTTCGCCGTCGCCTTCCCCCTGCTCCTCCTGGAGTTCGCCTGGCTCCTCCTGGCCGCCGGGCGCGGGAAGGCGCGCGACTGAAACCGCCGGGAACCGTCAGAACAGGACGAGCACCGGCAGGTCCGTCCCCGCCGCCATCGTCTCCACCGGGGAGGGACCGACGGCGCACTCCTCCGCCCGGTACCCCCAGGAGCCGAGAATCAGCAGGTCGTGGCCGTGGCGGTGGACCGCCTCGAGGATCGCCCCGTCGTGGGGCCCTTCCTCGGGGAGCCCGTCGAGTTCCACCCACCGGACCTCCGCCCGGTGTTCCTCCACGTGCCGGCGAACGTGGTTCCACTGGGCCTTCGGGTGGTAGCCGGGGACCTTGACGATCGTCAGGGGCACGCCGAGCAGGTGGGCGAGGTCGAGCGCCGGGTCGAGGGCGCCGTGGGAGGCCGCCCGGCCGTCGTAGGCGAGGACCGGCTTCTCGATCCGCTCGGGGAACGAGTCCCCCGCCAGCAGCACGGGAGCAGGCAGCCGGCGCAGGACCTTCTCGGCCACGTGTCCGAGTTCCCCCCGCGGCGCTTCCTGGGCGCCCCGCTTGCCCATGGCCAGCAGGTCCGCGTCGCGCCCGTGGGAGAGGACCCACCCGGAGGGCCGGCCGACCTCGATCAGCCGGTCGACCGGCAGCCCCGCCTCCCGGGCCACCCGCTCCGCCTCGTCGAGGATCTCCTTCCCCTCGCTCTTGAAGGCGGCCGCCAGCCGGTCCCCGATCTCGTCGATCGTCCCGATCTCGAAGAAGGTCGGCAGCCGCGCCAGGGTCCCGCCGATCAGCCGGCCGGCGTCGACCACGTGGAGCAGGTGCAGGACGCCCCCCCCGAGCCGGGCGAGGAAGATCGCCCCCGCCAGGGCCGCGCGGGACTCCGGGGAACCGTCGAGGGCCACCAGCACGTGTCCGGTCTTCATCTGCCGTCCTCCTCCGGGTTCGGGAGCGGCGATTCTATCCCAGCCGCCCGGTTCCCGGGTATCCTCTGCTCTTCCCGGGACGGCGCGGCACGCCCCGTCCCGCCACGGACGGCCGATGCAGCTTCCCTACCTCTCCGGCGACCTGCGGGATGCCTTCGACGCCTGGCTTGAGGACACCCTGGCCCGGTACCTGCCGCCGCTCACCTTCACCGAGCTCCGCAAGGGGGTGCAGGCGCTGACCGCCCTGTGGAACCGGGCCGGTTCCGGCGCCGCCCTCGATCGCCGGGCGACGGACGGGCGGGGAAAGCGGGCGGCCCTCGCCACCTGGTTCGCGGCCCTCCGCTTTCTCACCACCCACCACGCCCTGCGGATGGTCGGCGAGGAGCTGGGAACCCCGCGGGAGATCGTGGACGCGGGCTGCGGCACGGGGGCGGTGGGAGCCGCCGTCGCCCGGACGATCGCCCCCTCCGCCCGGATCCTCGGGATCGATCGCTCGGGCTGGGCCCTCGAGGAGGCCCGCCGGACCTGGGCCGCCTTCGGGATCGCGGGGCGGGCCCTGCGGGAGGAACTCCCCGGGGGCCTGCCCTTCCCCGCCCGCGGGCGGCTGCTCGTCCTCGGGTGGACGGCGAGCCGGCTGGACCCGGGTCCCCGGGAACGGCTCCTCGCCCGGGCGGTCGCCCACGCGAAGAAGGGGGGAGGGGTCCTGGTGCTCGAGCCGGTATCCCGGAAGGCCGGGGTCGCCTGGTGGAACCTGTGGGCGGAGCGGCTCGCCCCGGTGGGCGTCCGGGAAGAGACGATCCGGGTCGCGATCCACCGCCCGCGGTTTCTCCGGGAGATGGACCGGGCCGCGCGCCTCGACCACCAGGTGATCGGGGCCCGGGTGCTGGTCGGCCGCCGGGCCTGACCGGGGCCGCGGCGGCGGGACCCCCGCCCGTCCTTGCGTGCAACTCTCCTTCCCCGTACCTCTTGGGCCGGACCGGGACCGTTCCCCGGGCCCGAAGGAGCCGTCATGCGCCGCCATGCCCCCCTCTCCCTGCTCTGCCTCGCCTTCGCCCTCCTCGCCGCCCCGCCGCTCCTCGCCGGCGGCGGGACCCCGCCCGATCCCTCGATCCAGCCGCGGATCGTCGACCGGGACCGGGGGGAGGAGCAGGAAATCCGGGCCCGCCACGAGTGGTTCTTCGCCCCCCGCCGGCAGGGGACCCTCGGGCCCGCCGACATGGCCCTCCTGCGCCGGGTGGCCGTCGAGTTCACCCGGGAACGGATCCTCTCGCAGCGGGCCCGGCTGGCCGCGGGCTACGGGGAGACGGACAACTGGTGGGCGGAGATGGGCCCCGCACCCTCCCACTTCGGGGGCTGGGCGTTCGGCGACGTGGCGGGACGGGTTCCGGCCCTGGCCGCCGACTGGAACTCCGGGACGATCTGGGCGGGGACCGCGAGCGGCGGCCTGTGGAAGACGACCAACGACGGGGCCACCTGGGAGGAGATGATCCACGACACCGGGACCCAGACGGTGGGGGCGGTGGCGGTCGATCCGAACGACCCGGACGTCATCTGGGTCGGCACCGGGGAGAACACCCAGGGCTGCGAGGGCTACTTCGGCATCGGGATGCTGCGGAGCACGGACGGGGGCCTGACCTGGGAAACCCGCAACGGAACGGACGGCCAGGACCTGGAGGACATCGCTTCCTTCGCCTCGATCGTCGTCGACCCGCGCGATTCGAACCACGTGGTCACCGGGGGACGGCACCGGGGCTGTTCCTCGGGGAATTCCTGGACCTCCGGCATCTACACCACCGACGATGCCGGGCTCCACTGGACGAAGCGCCTGGCGAACGTCTCGGTGTACGAGATCCAGCAGGACCCCCAGGTGCGGGACACCTGGTGGGCGGCCACCAGCGAGGGGATCTGGAAGTCCACCGACAACGCGGTCACCTGGACGAAGCAGACCGCCTCCGGCCTGCCCTCCTCCGGCACGGGGCGGACCGAGCTGGCCGTCGCCCCGTCGGACGGCAACGTGGTCTACGCGCTCTTCGCCACGGGCGCCAGCGGGGACCCGGAGTTCTGGCGGACGACGGACGGGGGAGCCTCGTGGCAGCTGATGAGTGACGGCGGCGACGCCTGCGACGGCCAGTGCTGGTACAACATGACCATCGCCGTCCACCCGTCGAACCCCGACGAGGTCTACCGCGGCACCGTCCACGTCTTCCGCTCCACGGACGGCGGGGCGACCTGGACGGACCTCTCCAACCCCTGGGGATCGAGCCAGAAGGTCCACCAGGACACCCACTTCATCCTCGTCGACCCGAACCACCCGGGAACCTTCTGGGTCGGCTGCGACGGGGGCGTCTGGAAGACCACGGACCGGGGCGACACGTTCCTCAACCGCAACGGGAACATGAACCTGACCCAGTTCTACGCCGTCGGGGTGCACCCCACCGACGCGGGGACGATCTGCGGGGGAGCCCAGGACAACAGCTCCCTCGCCCGGACCACGAGCAACGTCTGGGACCTCCAGGCGGTGACCGGTGACGGGTTCGTCTGCCACGTCGACCCGGTGAACCCGGACATCAACTACATCTCTTCCTACCCGTCCGGCGGGTATCCCCACGTGTCCCGCTCCGACAACGGCATCCTGGGGTCCTTCCACGGGATCACCGGGGCCGGGAGCGGCATCATCCAGGGAGACCGGATCAACTGGGTCACGCCCTACGTCCTCGACCCGACGAGCCCGAACATCCTCTACCTCGGGACCCACCGCGTCTACCGGTCGACCAACCACGGCGATCACTGGGACCCGGTCTCGGACGACCTGACCGGCGGCAGCGGGAACATCAAGACCCTGGACGTCAACCGCAACTTCCCGGAGACCGTCCTGGCGGGCACGACCAGCGGCCGCGCCTGGATCAGCCGCGACTCCGGCACGACCTGGGAGGAGATCACCGACGGCCTGCCGGCCCGCGAGGTCAACGATCTCGCCTCGGATCCGACCGACCCCGACCACGCCCTGGCGGTCGTCTCCGGCTTCAACACCGCCCACCTGTGGGAGTGGCGGCGGGGCGGCTCCTGGACCGCGATCGGCGACGGCCTGCCGAACGTCCCGGCGAACACCGTCGTGATGCTGGACGACCGGCGGGTCTTCGTCGGCACCGATACCGGCGTCTTCCGCAGCGTCGACGGCGGGCAGAACTTCGAACCGTTCATGAACGGGCTCCCGTCCGGCACCGTGATCGACGACCTGAAGTACAACCAGGACCTGGACCTCCTGACGGCCGGGACCTACGGCCGGGGCGCCTGGCAGATCCAGGTGGACCCCCTGGGACCGATCGTCCAGTACGATTCAATCGAGCAGCCCCTGGTCGAAGTGGACGGGGACGGGGACGGCTCGGTCGAGCCCGGGGAGACGTGGGAAGTCCGGCCGATCCTGCGCAACGTCGGCTCCACCACGGCGAACGGCGTCACGGCGCGGCTCGCCACCGCCACCCCCCACGTGACGATCGAGGGCGACGACGTCCGTTCCTACGGGGACATCGCCGGGGGGCAGAAGAACGGCGCCACTACCCGCTACCGGTTCGTCGTCGACCCCGACTTCCCCTGCGGCGAGCAGATCGTCTTCGACGTGGTCGACATCCGCTCCACGAACGACCCGGGTTCCTACCGGGACTGGCCGGGAGCCTTCACGGTCACCGTCGTCGACCACTACCTCGACCCGGTGGACCACGTCATCGCCGAGGATGACATGGACCCCGACCCGGAACTGGACTGGTCCCACGAGGCGATCGACCCCGGCTTCTGGTGGTGCCACGTGCAGTACGCCGACGAGTGGCACCTCGAGCAGCAGGACGCCGCCCACGGGCAGAGCTGGCACTGCGGCAACGCCACCGGCTACGCGAAGACCAACTACGCCTGGCTCTACCTCGGGGGCCGGGATTCCACCGGCGGCGCCGGCTTCACGATCCCGGCGGAGGCGATCGGCGCCCGCCTGACGGTCGTGCACCGCTACCGGACGGCCTTCGAGCAGGACGGCGGGCAGGTGGTGATCGACGCGAGCCCCGACGGCAACGACGTCTACGAGCCCCTCGTGCCGGACGGGGGATACGACGGGAAGCTCGCCACCGGGCACTGCAACGGCCTCGAGGACAAGGAGGCCTTCACCGGCGACTCCGGCGGCTGGGTGACGACCACCTTCGACCTGGGCGACTACGTGGGCAGGACCTTCTGGCTGGCGTTCGTCTTCGGCTCCGACACCGCGGCGGACAGCGGCATGGAGGGCTGGTGGATCGACCGCGTCACCCTGGAGTGGACCGAGCGGGGACAGTCGATCTGCCAGCAGACCTCCTGGCCCGGGACGGTCCCGGAGACGGCGACCTTCGAGAAGCTCGGCGACGGGACGATCCGGGCGACCTGGGACGACCCCTGCAACGCCGCCCAGGTGCCGGGGCAGACCTGCTCGATCCAGGCCGGTGACCTGGCGGCGCTGCACGATGCCGGGAGCTGGACCCACTCACCGGTCGAGGGCCGCTGCGACCGGACCTCCCCCGACACCTTCACTCCCGGCCCGGGCAGCGAGTACTACCTGCTGGCCGCCCACCTGGACGGCCGGGAGGGCGGCCTCGGCACCGGCTCGGACGGGACCCGCCGCCCCCACGCCTCGGACACCTGCGGCCTGCCCCGGGAGGGCGCCTGCCCCTGAACCGGGCCGGGACGCCGGGGCCCTGCCCTCGGGCCGGCAACCCCTCCACCCGGGGCGGGCCGGGAGGCCCCGCCGGCGTTTCCCGGGGACGCCGGCGTCCCCCCCTCACCGCCCTCCTTCGGGAGGGGCCGCCGGGCGGGTCGCGGAGGCCGGTCGCGGGGCCGAACGCTCGCGCAGGGGCCAGTCGTACAGCCGGCCGAACTTCTTCTCCCCGGGCAGCGGGGGGTACTTCGCCGGGTCCCAGTCGACGACGTGCAGCACCTCGCGCCGCTTCGTCTCGTCGAGGGGGGGCGGCGTGAGCCAGGGGAAGAGCGCCGCCCGCAGGATCCGCGCCTCCTCGTAGAACGTCGGTTCCCGCCCGAGGCCGACCCGGGCGAACGCCTCGAGGGCGGTGGTGAGCTTCTCCGGCAGGCTGCCCGCCAGGGCGTCGAGGGCCTCCCGCGCCCGGCCCGTCATCCGCGCCTCCGCCGGGCCCATTTCGAAGGTGGCGACCAGCTTCCCGCCGTTGCCGTGAACCTCGACCACGTTGCCGGTCACGGCGAAGTCGATGACCGGCCTGCCCGGGACCGGCGCGAAGCTGAACCACCGGCTGCCGCCCCCCTTCCGCTCCTTGACCAGGATCTCCGCGACCAGCGGCGTGCCGTCCGGGGCGGTGAACAGGACCCGCACCCGGTGCTTCGGCCCGCGGGAAACGTTTTCCACCAGGGTGTAGGCCACCGCGGGCACCCCCGGGGAGGGGACGACTTCGCAGCGCACCCGCGCCCAGGTGAACCCGCCGTCGGCGGCGGCGGCCGGCCACCAGGCCGCGACCAGCAGCGATACGACCAGCACGATCCACCGGGTTCCACGCATCCGCCGTCCTCCTTTCGGCCCGCCCCGGCCGGCGGCGGGCACGGAGAAAACGGTACAACCCGGACGGGGCCGGGGGCAACGATCCGTTCCGCGCCGGGCGGCGGTCGCCGCGCGACGAGCGGACCGCCGCGGGGAGCCGCGCCGGTCTATGCTGGAGGTTCATCACGAAGGAGGTCCCATGCGCTCCCGGTCTGCCGCCGTTCCCGCGATCGTCGCCCTGCTCGTCCTGCTGGCCCCGCTGCCTCCCGCCCGGGCGGAAATCACCCCCGACGGGGGGATGCTCCGCTATCCCGACGTGGGCACCGACCGGGTGGTCTTCTCCTTCGCCGATGACCTGTGGACGGTGCCCCTGGCGGGAGGTCTCGCGACCCCCCTCTCCAGCCCTCCCGGCCTCGAGGCCCTGCCCCGGTTCAGCCCGGACGGCAGGTGGATCGCCTACATGGCGGACTACGAGGGGAACTCGGAGATCTACGTGATCCCCGCCACCGGGGGGGTTCCCCGGCGGGTCACGTGGCACCCGGCCACGGAGATCCTCTGCGACTGGACGCCGGACGGGAAGATCCTCTTCTTCCAGAACGGGCTCTCCGGCCTCTCCCGCCAGACACGGCTCTTCACCGTCGACCGGGAGGGCGGCCTGCCCCGCCCGCTCCCGGTCCCCTACGGCGCGTTCGCCACCCTGAGCCCGGACGGCAGGCAGCTGCTCTACACCCCCCACACCCGGGACTTCCGCACCTGGAAGCGCTACATGGGGGGGATGGCCACGGACCTCTGGCTGGTCGACCTGCGGCGGAAGACCTCCCGCCGGGTCACCGACTGGCCCGGTACCGACACCCAGCCGATGTGGTTCGGCGACACGGTCTACTACCTCTCCGACGCCGGCCCCGCCCACCGGCTCAACGTGTGGTCCTGGAACCCGGCCACCGGGGAGCGCCGACAGGTCACCCGCTTCACGGACGACGACGTCCGGTTCCCGGGCATCGGGCCCGGCCCGGACGGGCGCGGGCGCATCGTCTTCCAGCTCGGCAGCGGTCTCCACGTGCTCGACCTCGGCAGCGGCCGCGTCCGGAAACTCGCGGTGACGATCCCCGGGGACCGGCCCACCCTGATGGCCCGGCCGGTGAACGCGGCGAAGTTCATCCAGTCCTGGGACATCTCCCCCAGCGGGGTCCGCGCGATCGTCTCGGCCCGGGGGGACGCCTGGACCCTGCCGGCGGAGCACGGGACCCCCCGGAACCTGACCCGCACCAGCGGCGTGGCGGAACGGGATCCCTCCTGGAGCCCGGACGGGAGGTGGATCGCCTGGTTCTCCGACGCGAGCGGCGAGGTGGAACTCTGGATCGCCCCCGCCGACGGCCGGGGGAAACCCCGCCAGCTGACCCGGCTCGGCCCGGGCTTCCGCTCGCACGCCACCTGGTCCCCCGATTCCCGGTACATCGCGTTCCTCGACAAGACCGGGGCGATCCTCCTGTGGGACATGCGCAAGGAAGAGCTCCGCACCATCGCCCGGGACCCGTGGAACCTCACCGGGCCGACGGACCGGGGGCTCTCCTGGTCGCCCGATTCCCGGTGGTTCGCCTACGCCCTGCAGGAGGAGGACGGTGTCCACGTGGTCCACGTCTACGACGTCCGCGAGGGGAAGGACCACCGGGTGACCCCCGGCTTCCTCGACGCGGTGGCGCCCGTCTTCGACCGGGAGGGGAAGTACCTCTTCTACCGCCAGACGCTCCACTTCTCGCCCTGGTACTCCAGCCTGGACACGAGCTTCATCTACCCCCGCAGCGAGCGGCTGATCGCGCTGCCGCTCCGCCGGGACGTGGCGAACCCGTTCGCGCCGAAGAGCGACGAGGAGAAGCCGGCGAAGAACGGCGAGCAGGAGAAGGGCGGAAAGAAGAAAAAGAAGCGGAAGAAGAAGGGGGAGAAGGAAAAGAAGCAGGACAAGGGCGGCGGGGAGAACGGCAAGCCCGGCACGGGTGGCGGGAAGGACGGGAAGAAGGATGTCCGCATCGACTTCGACGGGATCGCCGGGCGCGCGGTGATCGTGCCGGTTCCGCCGGGTGACTTCGGGACGCTCGGCGTCAACGACAGGGGCCACCTGGTCTACGTCCGCCGCCCGGTCCGGGGCCAGGACGAGCCCGCCCGGATCGTCCTGCTCGACCCGGGGGACGAGAAGCACGAGGAAAAGGTCCTCGAGAAGAAGGCCTCCGCCTTCGTGCTCGACGCCCACGGGAAGAAGATGCTGGTCCTCGGCGGCGGGCCGGCGCGCATCCGGAAGGCGGCGCCGGGCGACAGGGCGAAGCCGGTGGTCACCGAGGGGATGATCGTTCGGATCGACCCGCGCGCGGAATGGCACCAGGTGTTCGTCGACGCCTGGCGGATCATGCGGGACTTCTTCTACGACCCCCACATGCACGGGGTCGACTGGGCGGCCGTGCGATCCCACTACGAGGCGATGCTCCGGGACTGCGTCACCCGCCGGGACGTGGGCTACGTGATCCGCGAGATGATCGCCGAGCTGAACGTCGGGCATGCCTACTACTTCCCCTCCCCGGAGGAGCGCGGCGGCGGGGATCACCTGCCGGTCGGCATGCCGGGCTGCGACTTCGAGCTGGTCGACGGGGCGTACCGCATCACCCGGATCTACCGGGGGGCTCCCTGGGACGTCGATGCCCGCGGGCCCCTCGCCCGGCCCGGCGTCGACGTCCACGAGGGGGACTGGCTGCTCGCCGTGAACGGCGCCCCCGTCGACCCGTCGAAGGCGCCCTGGGCGGCGTTCGCCGGCCTGGCGGGCAGGACCGTCACGCTGACCGTCTCGCGGAAACCCGTCCTCGACGAGGATGCCCGGGAGGTGACCGTCAAACTCCTCGACTCGGAACGGGAACTCCGGTTCCGGGCCTGGGTGGAGCACAACCGGCGCTACGTCGCGGAAAGGACCGGGGGAAAGGTGGGCTACGTGTACGTTCCCGACACCGGGATCAACGGCCAGAACGAGCTGGTGCGCCAGTTCTTCCCCCAGGTGCACAGGGCGGCGCTGATCATCGACGAGCGCTGGAACGCGGGCGGCCAGATCCCGACGCGGTTCATCGAGATCCTCGATCGCCCGGTGATGAACTACTGGGCCCGGCGGGACGGCCGGGACTGGCCCTGGCCGCCGGACGGGCATGCCGGGCCGAAGTGCATGCTGATCAACGGGCTTGCCGGGTCCGGGGGAGACGCCTTCCCCGCCTACTTCCGCCGCCGCCACCTGGGAAAGCTGATCGGGACCCGCACCTGGGGCGGCCTCGTCGGCATCTCCGGGAACCCCGGCCTGATCGACGGGAGCCGCCTGGCGGTGCCCCGCTTCGCCTACTACGACCTGGACGGGACCTGGGGCATCGAGGGCCACGGGGTGGACCCGGACATCGAGGTGATCGACGACCCGGCGAAGATGATGGACGGTGGCGATCCCCAGCTCGACGCGGCGATCGAGGAGATGCTGCGGGAGCTGGCCGACCATCCCTTCGTCCCTCCCCGGCGGCCCCCCTGGCCCGACCGGAGCGGGATGGGGGTCCCGGAAAGGGACTGGTAGGGTGGCCGGACGCCGGGACACCGGGTCCTCCTCCCGCGAGGAACGGGTACGGGCCGCCCTGGCCTGGTTCGAGCGTTACCGGGAGATCGTCGACGATCCGGCGGCCTTCCGGGCGGCCCTCGCGGAACCTCCACCGGTGGACCTGCTGGTCCCCCGGGAAGAACCGGACCGGGTGGCGGAGGAGCTTCGCCGCCGCGGGTTCCGGGTCGAGCGGTTCCCGTGGGCGCCCCGTCACCTGCGCCTCGCCCGGCTCCCGGGCGGGGCCGTCCCCCGCCCGGGCCTGCTTCCCGAGGTCATCCTCGGCCGCGCCTGGCCCCAGGGCCTGTCGAGCGCGGCGGCGGCCCTTCCCCTCGCTCCCCGGGCCGGTCAGCTCGTCCTCGACGCCTGCGCGGCCCCCGGCGGGAAGACCCTGCTCCTCGACACCCTTTCCGGCGGGGCAACACGGATCCTGGCGGTGGACCCCTCGAAGGGACGCTCCGGGCTGATCGTGCAGGCCCTCTCCCGGCACGGCGTCCCGTCCGCGGTGGTGGCCCTCGGGGACGCCGGCGCCCTGCCCCGGGTCGCCCTCTTCGACCGCGTCCTGGTGGACGCGCCGTGCACGGGGGAGGGGACGTTTCGCGTCCCGTCCCCCCGCTACGCCCCCACCGGGGAGGAGGGGCTCCGGCTGGCCCGCGTCCACCAGCGCCGCATCCTCGCCCGCGCCCTCGACCTGCTCGCCCCGGGCGGCCGGCTGGTCTACTCCACCTGTTCCCTCGCCCCCGAGGAGGACGAGTCGGTCGTCGCGGAGGTCCTGCACGAGCGGGACGACATCCGGGTCCTCCCGCTCCCGGACGGGATCCCGGGCCTGCCGGGCGTCACCGCGTGGCGGGGAGAGCGCTGGCCGGGGGAGCTCGTTCTCACGCGCCGGATCTTTCCCCACCACACCGGGTCGTGGGGGTTCTACGTGGCCCTGCTGGAGAAATCCCCCGATTCTTCCCGCGTGGCACGGGCCCGGCGGCGGCCGGCATCCCCCGGCCCCCCCGCCGACGACCCGGACGCCCGGAAGGCCCTGCGGGAAACCATGGAAACCCGCTTCGGCATGAACCCGGAAGCGCTCGACCCGTTCCTCGTGGCCGCCCGCGGGAGGGACCTGTGGGTGCTCCGCCGGGTGGAGGGCCCGGACCTGGACCCGGCCCCGCTCCGCGTGGTGGCCCCGGGCCTCCGGGCCCTGCGGCGGACCGGGACCGGCTGGCGACCCACCACCGGTTTCCTCCGGCTGGTGGGCCACGCCCTGCGGCAGCGCGTCGCGCGGCTCGACCGGGAGCGGGGAGACGAGCTGCTGGACCGCCGGGAGGGTCCCGCTCCACCGGGAACCCCCCCGGGCCTGGTCGCCGTGGCGATCGACGGCCGGGTGATCGGGGCGGGGTTCGTCCGGGAAGGGCGCCTGCTCCTCGAACTGCCCCGTTCGCTCCTGCCGGCGGTTCGCGGGGACGGCCGATCCGGGTGACAATGGCGCCATCACCGGAAGGAGCGAGACCGATGGACCGCACGATCGGAGACCTGCTGGAGACGGCGATCGGCTACGAGATCCGTTCCCAGGAGCTGTACCGGCGAGCCCTGGAGCTCGTCGAAGACCCACGGGCCCGCGCCTTTCTCGAGGAGCTGGTCGCCGAGGAGGAACGCCACCAGCACACCCTCGAGGAGCTCCGGGAGTGGGAGATCTTCGACCCCTCGATCCCCCTCGAGGACGAGACGATGGCGGTGGCCGGCGACGGTGCCGGCCTCCCCGAGGAGATCCCCCCGGGGACGGACCTCGAGGGGATCGTGGAGCTGGCCCTGCGACGGGAGCACCGGGCCCGGACCCTCTTCCAGCGGATGGCGGCCGCCGCCCGCCACCCGGAGCTGAAGACCCTGTTCGAGAAGCTCGCGGAGGAGGAGAATTCCCACCACGAGAGTGTCCTCGAGCGGTTCCGCCTGCACGAGGGACGCCCGCGGGACGAGATGTAGCCCCGGCCGGCACCGGGGGGTGCCCGGCCGGCACGGAGGTGGAACCCGATGTCCCTGGCCCGGTCCCCGGTCCCCCTGCCGGCCCTGATCCCGGCCCTCGCCCTCGTTCTCGGCCCTTCCTGCACCGGCTCCCCGGAGAGCCCCGTCGTTCCCGGCATCGCGGAGCCGTTCCCCGGCGCCCGGGGCGGCGTCGAGCGGATCCTGGCCGCCGCCCGGAAGGACGATCGCGCCTGGAACCGCCTCGCCGAGCTGTGCGACACGTTCGGGCCCCGGCCGGCCGGCTCCACCGCCTACCTGGCGGCGGCCCGCTGGGCGGCGGACCGGATGCGAGACGACGGCCTGGACCGGATCCGCCTCGAACCGGTGGAGGTGGACGCGTGGGAGCGCGGCGCGGAATCCCTCGTTCTCCTGGAGCCCCACGGCCCCCGTCCCCTCCCGGTGACCGCCCTCGGGGGAAGCGTCGGGACGCCTCCCGGCGGGATCGAGGCGGAACTCCTGGTGGTTCACGACTTCGACGAGCTGGATCGGAGGGGGGAGGAAGCGCGGGGCCGCATCGTCCTCCTCGACCACCCGATGGAAACCCGGGAGGACATGTTCCGCGCCTACGGGGACGCGGTGAAGTACCGCTGGTCCGGCGCCTCCCGGGCGGCGCGCCACGGGGCGCTGGCGGTCCTGGTTCGTTCCGTCACCACGCGGAGCCTCCGGACGGTTCACACCGGCCAGATGGGCTACGAGAAGGGAGTGCCCCGGATCCCCGCGGCGGCGATCAGCACCGAGGACAGCGCGATGCTCGCCCGCCTCGCGGCGCGGGGCGTTCCGCTCCGGGTCCTGCTGCGTCTCGGGGCGCGGGCCGTCGGGCGTCGGCCGTGCCCCAACGTCGTCGCCGAGCTGCCGGGCCGGGAACTCCCGGACGAGTTCGTGGTCGTCGGCGCCCACCTGGACTCCTGGGACCTGGGCAACGGAGCGATGGATGACGGGGGCGGGGTCATCCTGGCCCTCGAAACCGCGCGCCTCCTGCGGGAACTGGGCCTCGTCCCCCGGCGGACCGTCCGGGTCGTGCTGTTCGCCGGGGAGGAGATCGGGGGGCTGCCGGGCGGCCACGCCTACGTGGACGCCCACCGGGACGAGCTGGACCGGCACGTGGCGGCCCTGGAGTCGGATGCCGGGACCTTCCACCCCACCGGCTTCACGGTCCGCGCCGGGCCGGAGGCCCGGGAGCGGCTCGCCCGCTTCGTGCGCCTGGTGGCGGGGAAGGGAACGCTCGACCTTCGCGAGGGAGGCGGGGGACCCGACGTTTCCCCCCTCGGCGCCGCCGGCGTCCCGGCCCTCGGGCTCCGCACCGACAGCACCCACTACTTCGACTTCCACCACTCCCCCGCCGACATGCCGGAGGCGGTGCCGGACAGGGACCTCCGGGAATCGCTGGGAGCCTTCGCCGCCCTGGCGTGGCTGATCGCCGAGGACCCGGAGCCCCTGCCCCGTCCTGCCGGGGACGCGGGCGGCACCCGGCCTTCCTCCCGCTAGCGAGGGAGCCTTCCGCGGCGCGCCCGACGGGGCAGCGCCTCGAGAACCGGGTCATCCTGCCGCCGGCCGGGGAGGTGTCCGCGGCAGCGCCGGGGAGCGGTCGCGGCGCGCCCCGGGGCGGAGAGCCGCGGGAGCACGGCCGTCCATCCCGGCGGGTGCGCGAAGGGCCGCCTCTTCGTCCGGGGCCGCGACGCGGTTCCCGGCGGGCCGCGGCGGGCGAAAGGCCCGCCCCCCTCAGGAATGTCCGAAGGGCCGCTTCTTCGTCCGGGGCCGGGGACGGCGGTCTTTCCGCGGCGCCGGGGGAGCAAGGTTCATCCGCAGCTTTTCCAGGCGCGCCCGGACCTTTTCCCGTTCCCGGACCTTCGGCAGCCGCCGGAACCGCTGATCGAGCACGGGCAGGAAGTCGCGGAGCGCGGCCCGGGACTCCGCCCGCCGGGCAAGCTGCCAGAACACGAGAGCGGCGCTTTCCATGTCCCGGCAGGCCAGGGCATCCTTCGCCGAGAACGAACCCTCGCGGTGAATGACGGGAACCCGGAGGGAACTCTCGGAGTCCGTGCGAAGGTCGTATCCCCCGAGCACGCGCTTCGTGCACTTGACGGTCGCGTAGTAGAGCTTCCGCGCCTGCTCCTTCAGTTTCCCGCCCGGCCGGTCCGGGTTGCGGGCCCCCGCCGGGATCCCCGCCAGGAACGCGACCAGGAGACCCGCCACCGCGAGGCGACGGAACGATCCTGCCATCGGCTTGTCCTCCTTTTTCGTGCGCCGGGCTCCACGCGCCGGGACGGCGGCCTTCACGCCTGCCCTGCCGGGTCTTCTCCCGCGTCGTTCCCCGGCCCGTCCGCGGCCTGCCGCAACTTCCGCATCATCTCGAGGAAGGTCTCCCGGTTCGCCTCCACGGTCGGCCGGGGACCGGTCACCTTGAAGAACCAGGGTCCTCCCTCGCCCTCGACGACGGCCCCGAGCAGGGCGGTCCGCGCGAGGGGCCTGCCCGGGCCCCCTTCCTCCCGGGCGGCCCGGTAGGCCCCGGCCACTTCCACCACGTGGACCCGGAACGGGCCCACGGGGAAATCTTCCCGCCGGGGACGGGCTCCCGGGTCCGGTTCGACCTGGGCGATCCAGCGCCGGATGTTGGCCTCGACCCCGCCGCCCTGCCCCGGCCCGAACCAGAAGACGACGAGCAGGGCATCCCCGGCGGGGCCGGGGATCTTCGCCTGGGCCGCCCGCATCCGGGACTCCGGCACCTGGGGCGTCCACGATTCCGGAATCCGGCAGACCAGGTTCCCCAGGTCGAGCATCCTTGCCGGCATCGCGTGTCCCGGGGGCATCTCCATCCCACCGTGGGGATCCGCGGCGGTGGCGGGTCCATGCCCCGCCCCCGCGTTCTCCGCCGCGGGGGGTGGCGCCGCTTCCCGCCCGCACCCCGCCAGCAGCAGGAGGGCCCCCGCCATTCCCGCCAGCACAACGCCGGTCCGTCCCATCGTTCGTCCTCTCCTTCCGTTCCGCGCCCGGGCCTCCCGGACGATTCCGGGAGGCCATTCTATCCACCGATCCACGGAAACGGGCGGGCCCGCGCCCGCCCGCTCCGCGCCGGAACCCGTTTCCGGGTCACTCGACCTCGACGACCGTCTCCTCGCTCATCCAGACCCCGTGCTTCGTGCAGTAGGACATGGCGGTCAGCCGGCCGGTCTTCGCGAGGGAGACGTGGAACGTGACCTGGGTGAACCCGGACGCCTCCTCCTTGCCCGCAACGGTCACGCCGGGCTGGTACATCGCCATGGCGAGCATGGTGTTCCCGTCGTAGAGCTGGACCCACTGGATGTGGTGGTCGATCACGTCCGGGTGAACGTACTCGTTGCCCAGCTTCACGGTCACGTCGAACGCCTCCCCCTTCTTCACCTTCGCCGGGGCGACGACGTGGGGGGTGTGCCGGTCGATGTAATCCTTCTTGGCCTCCTTCATGTCGGCCGTGATTTCCTGGGGCATGTTGATCTTCAGCATCGGTTCGTTCTCCTCTTCCAGCCGGCCGAAAGGCCGGGGATCGGTCGGTCGCTTCCGGTGGACACCTAGGCTAACACGCTCGGACCACTTTGCAACTTGATTGCATCAGGAGGGGGTGCGATCCCGAGGCCGGGAAGGTGCCCTCCACTTTGCCCCACATCCCCCCCGCGCCTGTCACCACCGGGGACACATCCCCCCGGCGCATGTCCCCCGCCGGGGTTCCGCCGGCTCCCCTCCCGGCCACGCCGCCGCCCGCTATGATGGCCCGGCCATGCGGATCCCGGTCCCGGAACCGATTCTCGATCTCAGCCGCCGCGCCCGCGCCGCGGGGGGGCGCGTCCTGGTCGTGGGCGGGGCAGTGCGGGATGCCGCGTTCGGACTTCCCCCGGGAGGATTCGATCTCGAGGTGTACGGCCTGGCCCCCGACCGGCTGGAGTCGCTCCTCGCTTCCCTGGGCCCGGTGTACCGGGTGGGCCGGTCGTTCGGTGTGCTGAAGGTCCGGGTCGAGGGGGTGGGCGAGGTGGACGTCGCGGTTCCCCGCCGGGACAACCGGGTCGGCCGCGGTCACCGCGGTTTCCTGGTCGAGGCCGACCCTTCCCTTTCCCCCCGGGAGGCCGCGCGCCGGCGGGACTACACGATCAACGCGATGGCCTGGGACCCGCTGACCGGCGAGCTGCTCGATTTCTTCGGCGGGATGGACGACGTGCGCGCCCGCCTCCTCCGCCCGGTGTCCTCCGCCTTCCGCGAGGACGCCCTGCGCGTCCTGCGGGGCTTCCAGTTCGCGGGGCGCTTTCGCCTCGCGCCGGCCCCGGAACTGCCTTCCCTCGCCCGGCAGATGCTCCCGGACTACGCCGACCTGGCGATCGAGCGGGTCTGGTGGGAGTGGCGAAAGTGGGCCGAGCGATCGGTCGCCCCCTCCCGGGGGCTGGAGCTGCTCCGCGCCACCGGCTGGCTGGCCCCGTACCCCGAGCTGGCCGCCCTCGTCGGCTGCCCCCAGGAACCGGACTGGCACCCGGAAGGGGATGCCTGGACCCACACCCTCCTCGCCTGCGACGCGATGGCGGCCCTGCTCTCCCGGGAAGGGACCGGGGGCGAGGACCGGGTGGTTCTCCAGCTGGCCGCCCTGGTCCACGACCTGGGGAAACCGGAGACCACCCGCCGGGAGGGGGGCCGGATCCGTTCCCCCGGGCACGAGACCCGGACCGGGACGATGGAACGGTTCCTCGGCCGGATCGGCTGCCCCGCCCACGTCGCCCGGCGGGTCGTGGTCCTCTGCCGGCATCACCTCTCGCACCTGCATTTCCGGGGGAGCCGACGCCACGTTCGCCGGCTGGCCGCCGCCCTCGGGGAAGCGGGGGAAACGATCGCCCGGCTCGCCCTGCTGATTCGGGCGGACCAGGCCGCCCGCCCTCCGCTCCGGGACGACCCGCCCCACCTGGAGGAACTGCTGGAGGTCGCCCGGGAGCTGGCGGCCGAGGCCGCGGCGCCCCGCCCCCTGCTCCGGGGGCGGGACGTCCTCTCCCTCGGGGTCCCGCCGGGCCCCCCCGTGGGGCGGATTCTCCGGGAAGCCTGGGAGGCCCAGCTGGACGGCGCCTTCACCGACCGGGAGGGGGCCCTCGCCTGGCTCCGCGACCGCCTGGCGGGCTCCTGATGCCGGTCCGCCGGGAACCGGTCGCCCCCCGGTTTCCCCCGGCCCGATCCCGGGGCATGCTTTCTCCCGTGCCCCTACCTGCCGGGGACCCGTTCCCCGCCATGGAGACCTGCCGATGAAACGGACCCTCGCCATCGTTCCCGCCCTCGCCCTCTTCCTCCTCGCCGCCCTCCCCTCCGCCGCGGCCGGGGAGATGACCCTCGACCAGGCCCTCCGGAAGCACTACGCGGCCCGGGGCGGCCTCGAGAAGATGGAGGCCGTCCACGCCCTGCACATGAAGGGAAAGATGACCCTCCCCCAGGGGATGGAGGCTCCCCTCGAGACCTGGTGGGAGGCGCCGAACCATTTCCGCGTGGAGTTCTCCTTCCAGGGGATGACCGCCATCCAGACGTTCGACGGAAAGGAAGGATGGTCGCTGATGCCGTTCACGGGGAAGCAGGAACCCCAGCCGATGCCGAAGGAGCAGGTGGAGGAGGCGAAGACCCAGTCCGACTGGATGGGCCTCCTCGTCCACGCGAAGGACAAGGGGATCACCCTCGAGTGGAAGGGACCCGCCGAGGTGGACGGCTCCCCCGCCTGGCGCATCGACGCGGTCGGCCGGGACGGGCAGCGGACCGAGGTCTACCTGGACGGCGGGACGTTCCTCGAGCGGCGGGAGGTGCGGCACATCCAGCGGGGGGGCCAGGACCTGGAACTGCGGGTCGACTACGGGGACTACCGGAACGTCGACGGGCTGGTCTTCCCCTTCGAGATGCGGACCAGCATTTCCGGGATGCCCGCCGGCCGGTCGATGACCATCGAGTCCCTGGAGGTCGACCCGGAGATCCCGGCCGGCCTCTTCGGCAAGCCCGCGGTCCCTTCCCCGCCGGCCCGGCAGGAAGCCCGCTGATCCGGGCGCCGTCCGGTCCCCCGCCCCGCCCCGGCCGCGGCCGGGTGCGGGATCCTTTCCCCGGGCGCAGACCGGGTCCGGGGAGGTGGTCGCCTCCCCGGACCCCGGAGGACCGGCCGTGGGCCCGGTTCTGCTCGCGCTGATCGCCGCATCCATCCTGCTGCCGGCCGCCCCCCGGGCGATCGCCGTCGGTGACGTGGACGGGGACGGGTCGCCGGAAATCGTCCTCCTGCTCGCGTGGCCCCGCTGGGGCTCGGCCCTGCGGAACGGGGCGACCGCGCCGGGCATGATGGAGGTCGACGTGGTTCCGGCCGTCGAGGAGCGGCGGGAGATCCGGGTCCTGCGGTTGGCGGACGGCCGCCTGGCTCCCGCCGCCACCCCGCTGCGGGTCGGGCAGGAGGTGCTGGCCCTGGGCGCGGGAGGCCCCCGGCAACCGGTGCTGGTCCTGGCGGACGGTGGCATCTTCCGCCTCGCCCCCGTCCCCTCCGCCGCGGCAGGTGAACCGCCCCGCCTCCGGCTGGAACAGGTGGCCTCGATCCCCGGCCACCTCCTCTCCGGGACCGGGCGTGTCGTCTCCCGCTTCCCCTTCGTCCGGGACCTGGACGGGCGCCCGCCGGCGGAAGTGACCGTGCCCGTACAGGACGGCTTCCTCCTCGTGCAACCCGGCGGCGTCCGCTCCCGGCTGCCGGCTCCCGTCGCCCGCGTCGAGGGCACCGCGGCCGACCTGGCGATCCCGGTCCCGGCGGACCTGGACGGGGACGGAACCGGGGATCTCGTCGCCTGGCTCGACCGGGCCGCGGGACCGGACGGTCACGCCTCCCTCGGCCGGGTGGCCCTCTTCCGGGGGCGGGGACGGCTCGCCTGGGCCCCGCCGCGGGTCTTCGACCTGGACCCGCTCCTCGAGGTTCTTCTCCCCCCCGCCCCGGAGCGGGACCCGGGTTCCTGGCAGGGACTGGTGGTCGCCGGCGTGGCCGACTGGGACCGGGACGGAACGCCGGAGGTCGCCCTCGAGCGGCGCACCCTCGCCGTCTCTTCCGCCCGGGAAGCGCTCCGGACGTTCCGCCGGGCGCCGGTGCGGTACACCTTTCACCGGCTGCTTCCGGGAGGAAGGGTCGAGGAACGCCCGGAATGGACCCTGGAGGCGACCGGTCTCGACTACCCGTTCGTCGAGGGAGGACCCCGCTCTCCCTTCGCCGACCTGGACGGGGACGGGGTGCCGGAACTGGTGACGGTCGACCTGGGGATCGGGTGGTTCGGGGTCGGCCGGGCCCTGGTCACCGGGACCGGCAGGGCGTTCGTCCGGCCCCACCTGTTCCGCTTCGCGGGCGGCCGGTTCCGGGAGGTGGCGGGGGCGGTGCCGCAACTCGTCGGCCGGATGAACCTCCGCGAGGGGGAGCTGCGCCGGTTCGCCCGCTGGCCCGCCGACCTGGACGGGGACGGGATCCGGGAACTGGTCGAGGTCGCGGAAGACCAGCTGCGGATCCGGTACGGCCGGCCCGGCCCGCGGTGGCCGGCCCGGCCCGATGCCCGGGTCCGGCTCGCGGGCCCCCTCCGCCACTGGCTCGGGATGCAGGCGGTGGACCTGGACGGGGTCCCTCCCCGGGAACTGCTGCTGGTGGAAACCGTGCCGGTGCGCGGGAAACGGACCCCGGAGGGGGAGGAGCTGGCGGAACCGGTCCTCCTCGAGATCGTCCGGCCTCCGCTGCCGGGGGAGACCCGCTGATGGCCCGGTGGCGGCGAGGGCTGCCGGTGGCGGCCTGCCTGTTTCTCGCCGTGACCTGCCCGGGCCTGGCCGGGAGCGTCCTGCGGGCGGACGTACCCGGGAAACTCGAGCCGGTCCCGGGCCCCCCCGGGGGAACGCCCTTCGTCCTCTTCCGGGGGGAGCCCGGGGCGCCCGGGAAACCGGCGCCCCTCTTCCGCGCGGGGATCCGGGGGGGAAGAATCACCGTCGAGGAGGCCGGTCACCTGCCCCCCCGGACCCTCGCCGTCGAGCTCCTGCCGGCGGCGGCCGGCTCTCCCCCCGCCTGCCTCGTCTCCCTGCCGGGGAAGGTCGGCCTCCTGCCGGCGGGGGCGGGGGGCACGTTCCACCCGGAAGACCTCGTCTCCCTCCTGGAGGATCCGCGCCTCGCGGCGGACCGCCTGCTCCACCCCGACCTGGACGGGGACGGCACCGGCGACCTGCTGGTGGAAACGTGGGCGGGGGTGCTGCTGCTCCGCCGGACCGGTCCCCGGCGGTGGGATCCCCGGGGCTGGCTGCCCCTTCCCCGCGCGGCGTACCTGGCCGGTGGAGCGGTCCACGTGCGAGCCCGGCCCCCCGCGCCGCCGGCGCCCGGCCCGCCCCCCCGCACCCTGTGGGCGAGGGACCACTCCGAGGGGGAGATCGTCGTCTTCCGCGGGGCACCGGTCGAGGCCGCGCGCCCGCGCCCCGGCGGTGGAAAACCGCCCCTGGTCGCCCGGGTCCGCCTCCCCGGGGGGCCGCGGTCCCCCGTGGCCTCGATCCTGGTTCCGGGAACGCCGGACCGGGTCGTGCTGGTGGACGTCGCTTCCGGCTGGCTCGGTCCCCGGGGCCGGCCCCGCCTGCTCGCCTGCCCCCTCGCCCCCCGGGACGCGGGCGTTCCCGCAGCGCCGGAACTGGCGTCGGCGCTGCCCCTCGATCCCCGGCGCGGGGACCCGCTCCTCGCCGTCGCGGACGCGGACGGCGACGGAACCCGGGACCTCCTCGCGGGAGGCGTGTCCCGGGGCTCCTCCCGCGCCATCGCGGTCCTCGTCTTCCGCGGTCTCGGGGCCGGGCGGTTCGCCGCGGACCCGCTCGTCTTCCGGGCCCGTGCCGGGAAGTCCGCCGCGCTCCTCTCCCTGCGGGACCTGGACGGGGACGGGCGGCCCGACCTGCTGGCCGTCGCCCGCGGTTCCGTCCTCTGGTGGAAGGGCGAAGCCCCCCAGCCGGGAACCCTCCCCTGGCCCCGGCGGCCCACGGCCCGGTGGACGGTTCCGGGCCGGGGCTCCCTCCCGGGGCCCCCGCTCCTGCTCAACGCGGGCAGCGGGCGGCGGCTGGTCTTCCGCCACCTCCTGCCCGACGGCAGGACGACCCGCCTGCTGGCGTTTCCCCTCCCTTCCGGGACCGGCCGGCCCCGCCCGCGGGACGGATCCCGGGGCGCGGCAGGCACCCGCGGCGCCGGCCGCGGAAGCTGAGCGAGGAGGAGGCGGGGGGCGGGCCACCTCTTCCGTTTTTCGTGGCCCCGGGAAGCCCGGCCCGGTACTTTCCGAAGACCGAGAGGAACGCTCGTCCCCCCGGAGGTGTGCCCTTGTCGTTCGTTCGCCCCCCTGTCGTCGCCCTTGTCCTTTCCCTGCTCCTCGCTCCCGCCATGGCGTTCCGCGACCCGGGTCCGGACGGCTCCCCGCCGCGGTTCGACCACACCGCGTTCGCCGCCGGCCGGCTCGCGGATCCCGATCGGCGCCCGTCCATCGAGTCACGGGTCCGCTCCGCCTTCGGGCGGGATGCCGTGATCCACTGGAGCCCGGAGGGCGAGCGCCCCCACTTCGTGTGGCGCCCCGCGGGTCTCCTGGCCCGCCTGCCCGACCCGGGGAAGACCCTGGAGACCCGGGTCCGGGAATTCCTGCTGCGCTACCGGGAGGCCCTGGGGTTGACCGCCCCCGAGGTGGACGCCCTGGAACTTTCCGCCGTCCAGGTGACCGCGAACGGAACCGCGCGCCGCCTCACGTTCCGGCAGCGGGTGGGGAAGATCCCGGTCTTCCGCGGCCAGGTGCGGGTCACCGTGGACCGGGAAGACGGGGTGATCGCCATCGGGGGCCCGTGGCATCCCGGCCTCCGCGCTCCCCGGCCGGCCGCCCTGGGGGCCGCCGAGGCCCTGGCGATCGCCTCCCGCGGCCTGGGCCTGTCGGGCGACGTGCCGGACCCGGTCCGGGAAGAGCCGGGCGGGGACCGGCGGACCATCTTTCCCGCCGGCGGAGAGTACGCCGAGGCCCCGGTCGTCCGGCTGGTGGTGCTGCCGGAGGGAGCCGGCGCCTCCCGCCTCGCCTGGGAAGTCCGGCTGATGGAAGCGGTCTCCGGCCGGGACGACCTGTGGCGGGTGCTGGTGGACGCCGTGGACGGAACGGAGTTGCTCCGGGAGCGGACGACCCTGTACGTGGCCGACCCGGCCGACGCCACCGGCCTCGTCTTCGAGAAGACGCCGGAGGACGGTCCCCGGGTGGAGAAGTCCTTCGCGGGAGACCCGGTCGCGTCCCCCGCCCACTGGGTGGCCGCCGGCCAGACGTTCTCCCGGGGCAACAACGTGGCGGCGCGCCGTGACTGGGGCGGCAACAACCGGGACGAGACGAACCCGATGGCCGATGGCGGCAACGCGCTGCAGTTCGACTTCCCGTTCCTCGATACCTGGGCGACGGAGGGCCGGATCGGTGACACCGACGCGGCGATCACCAACGCCTTCTGGCTGGGAAACCTGTACCACGACGTCTACTACCCGCTCGGTTTCGACGAGCCCTCCGGCAACTACCAGGACGACAACTTCGGCCGGGGCGGGATCGGCGGGGACCACGTGAACGTGGACGTCCAGGACTCCTATTCCCTGTTCTTCATGCGGAACAACGCCAACTGGTCTCCCAGCGAGGACGGAACGCCGCCCCGCACCAACTACTTTCTCTGGACGAATCCCGACCGGGACGGGGCCTTCGACGCCACCGTCATCTGGCACGAGTTCACCCACGGCCTGTCCACCCGGCTGGTCGGTGGGCCGGCGACGATCTGCCTTTCGGGGCCCCAGCCCGGGGGCATGGGGGAGGGCTGGTCGGACTTCTTCGCCGTGTCGTACTTCTCCGGTCCCGACGAGGACCCCGCGGGGCCGGCGATCGTCGGCGCGTACGTGACCGGGAACCATGACCGTGGCATCCGCCGCTACCCCTATCACCACGACAAGTCGATCGACCCCCTGACCTACGCGGATCTCTGCGACAACGGGACCTGCGAGGTCCACGACGAGGGAGAGATCTGGGCGACGGTGCTGTGGGACGTGAGATACGAGCTGATCCAGCAGTACGGCTACGACGAGGGCCGCCAGCGGGCGGAACTGCTCGCCATCGACGGGATGAAGCTCTCGCCCTGCAACCCGAACATGGTCGAGGAGCGCGACGCCATCCTCCAGGCGGACCGGGAACGCTATGGCGGCGCGGACGAGTGCCTGCTCCGCCGGGCTTTTGCGCGCCGGGGACTCGGGGGTGACGCCTGGTCCGACGGCACGGGGGCGGACGCCGGGGCCGACTTCGCGGTCGGACGTCCCCTCGGGGCATCCCTCCGGTTCCCCGCCGGCGAGAAGGACCGGCTGACCTGGGACGCGGGGGAAGACGCGGTCTCCTGGCAGGTGGCCCGGGGCGACTTCGGCGCCGGCGCCGCCTCCGGTACCTTCGACGACGCCGAGTGCCGGGGGGAAGTCGACGCCCCCTCGTGGACGGACGACGAAACCCCGGCCACGGGGGCGCGGTTCTACTACCTGGTCGCCGTGCGGGACGCGTGCGGGCTGTCCGGCTGGGGCCGGCGCTCGGACGGCACCCAGCGCACGGTGATTTCCTGCCCCTGACCCGGCCCCGGCAGGGCGCGGCGGGCGGGAGGACGGCGGGGATGCCGCGGTCCCCCCGCCCGGCGCCCGTTGCCCGGGCGAACGGGAGGTGGGAAACGCCTACCGCCACCGGACATCGAAACGGTCCAGGTCCATCACCTTCGTCCACGCGGCGATGAAGTCCCGGACGAACGTCTCCCGGTGGTCGTCCTGGGCGTAGTACTCCGCCTGGGCGCGGAGCTGGGAGTTCGCCCCGAAGACCAGGTCCGCGCGGGTCGCGGTCCACCGGCGTTCGCCCGTCGAGCGGTCCAGTCCCTCGTAGAGACGGCCGTCCTCCCCGAGGGGACGCCACTCGATGCCCATGTCCAGCAGGTTCACGAAGAAGTCGTTTCCGAGAACCCCCGGCCTTTCGGTCAGCACCCCGTGCGTGGTTCCGCCGTGGGTGGCCCCCAGGGCCCTCATGCCGCCGACCAGCACGGTCATCTCCGGGACGGTGAGACCCAGCAGGTGCGCCCGGTCGAGGAGCAGGTACTCCGCCGGCACCTCGCAGTCCCGGCGCTGGTAGTTCTGGAACCCGTCCGCCACCGGCTCGAGCCAGCGGAACGAGTCCACGTCCGTCTGTTCCTGCGTGGCGTCGGTCCTCCCCGGAGTGAAGGGAACGGTGCAGGGGAACCCACCGCGCCGCGCGGCCTCCTCCACGGCGGCGACGCCACCCAGGACGACGAGGTCCGCGAGGGAAACGCGCCGGTTCCCGCGCCGTTCCCCGTTGAAGGTGGACCGGATCTCCTCGAGCGCCGCCAGGACCCGCGCGAGTTGCCGGGGCTGGTGGACCTCCCAGTCCTTCTGGGGCGCCAGGCGGATCCGGGCCCCGTTGGCTCCGCCCCGCCGGTCCGTGCCCCGGAACGTGGCGGCGGACGACCAGGCGGTGCAGGCGAGTTCCCGGATGGTCAGTCCCGAGGCGAGGATCCGGCGCTTGAGTTCCGCCACGTCCTCCTCGTTCACCGGGTCGTGGTCCGGAGGGGGCAGGGGGTCCTGCCAGGCCATCTCTTCGGCGGGAACCTCCGGCCCCAGGTAGCGGGAACGGGGACCGAGGTCCCGGTGAATCAGCTTGAACCAGGCCCGGGCGAAGGCGTCGGCGAACTCGTCGGGGTGCTCCAGGAAGCGCCGGGCGATCGGGCCGTAGACCGGGTCCATGCGCAGTGCCAGGTCGGTGGTCAGCATGATCGGCCGGTGCCGGACCCCGGGCTCGTGGGCGTCCGGGACGAGGTCACCCTCCGCCGGGTCGACGGCCACCCACTGCCAGGCTCCCCCGGGGCTCTTCTCCAGGTTCCAGTCGTAGCGAAACAGGAGCTCGAGGAAACCGTTGTCCCAGCGGGTGGGGGCGGACGTCCAGGCCCCCTCGAGGCCGCTGGTGATCGTGTCGGCCCCCCGGCCGCTCCGGTAATGGTTCTTCCAGCCGAGTCCCTGTTCCTCGAGGGGAGCAGCCTCCGGCTCCGGGCCCAGGTGCTCGACGCCCGCCGCACCGTGGCACTTGCCGAAGGTGTGCCCACCGGCGATCAGGGCGACCGTTTCCTCGTCGTTCATTCCCATCCGGCGGAAGCTCTCGCGGACCTGTTCCGCCGCGGCCAGGACGTTCGGCTCTCCCCCGGGGCCCTCCGGGTTCACGTAGATCAGGCCCATGTGGTCGGCTGCCAGCGGTCCCTCGAGCCTGCCGCCGGCATGGCGCCCGTCCTCGAGCCAGCCGGACTCCGGGCCCCAGTAGACGTCCTCCTCCGGGCCCCAGGTATCCACCCGGCCGGCCGCGAACCCGAGGGTCCGGAAGCCCATCGACTCCAGGGCCACGTTGGCCGCGAGCATGATCAGGTCCGCCCAGGAGATCGCGTCCCCGTACTTCTTCTTGATCGGCCAGAGAAGGCGCCGTGCCTTGTCCAGGTTGACGTTGTCCGGCCAGCTGTTCACCGGGGCGAACCGCTGGTTGCCGGAGGCGCCCCCGCCCCGGCCGTCCGCGATCCTGTAGGTGCCGGCGCTGTGCCAGGCCATCCGGATGAAAAGAGGGCCGTAGTGCCCCCAGTCCGCCGGCCACCAGTCACGGGACTCGGTCATCAGTGCGCGGAGATCCCGTTTCAGGGCGTCGTAATCGAGCCGCCGGAACGCCTCCGCGTAGTCGAAGTCCTCCGGCAGGGGAACGAGGGCCGGGGGGTCCTGGCAGAGGATCCGCAGGTTCAGCTGGTCGGGCCACCACTTCCGTACCGGGTCTCCACCCAGGGTGGTGTGGCGCCAGGCGCCGATCCTCGCCGATCGTTCCCCGTTTTCCTTTCCTCGCATCGTACCTCCCCGTCCCGGCTTCCCGGGCGATGGTCCGCGGGGTTGCCGCCCGGTGGACCGTGGGTTCCGGGCGCGGTTCAACGCCCCTCGAGCCAGGCCCCCAGCATCCAGAGGGTCCCGGCGATGCCGTCCAGGTGGCCGTCCAGCAGGTTGGCCGTCGGACGGTCGCCCGCCTCCTCGGCCGCCTCCAGGGTCCTCGCGAACGAGTCCCGCAGGGTCACGAGGTCGTCGCGGTATCGTTCGACCATCCCGCGGGCGGACAGGGTCCCGGGAAGTTCCTCGAGGGTCGCCAGGCGGAGCACGTCCGCCAGGGTCAGGGGCGGCGTGCCGCCGAGGGCGAGGGACCGCTCGGCGAACTCGTCCGCGGCGTCGGCCCAGCGGTCGTACTCCTTCTCGAACAGGGCGTGGAGCTGGAAGAACTGGGGTCCGGTCACCATCCAGTGGAACGCCCGCAGGCGCTGGGTGAGGACGGCCAGGTCGGCAGCGTGCCGGTTGAGGGCGTCGGCAAGTCCATGCTTCGTCATCGTCGTTCCTCCTTGCGCCGGGAAAGGCGGCGCCTGTCGACTCCTGGAAGAGCACGGGGCGTGCCAACGCCCCCCGGAGCTCCCAAGTTGTTGATCCGCAATCTGATCTGGATATCGTTCGAGAAGACCGAGAGATCCCGGACGCGAAATGTCGCGCCGGCATGTGCGATAATTCGCGGGTCGCGAGAACTCGCGCCACCGGAGGAGCCGATGCACCACGAAACGCTCCAGGCCATCCTCGAGGCGGTCGGGCGGGTCGTCGAGGCCGATCTCTTCGCGATCCTGCTCCTCGATGCCCCGGACCGGCTGGTGACGGTCGCCGCCCGCGGGCGCCTCGCCACCCCCCGCCTCGAGGGTCTCCGGGTCGGCCTGGAATCCCGGCCGACCCTCCGGGCAGCCCTGGGACGGGACGAGCCCACCCTGCTCTCGGAGCACCACCACGGCCGGGAGCCCGACACGTTCGAGGGGGCCGTCCCCCTCCCCGGCGATCACTCCTGCCTCGTCGCTCCGCTCCGGGACGGGGGAAGGCTCCTCGGGGCGATGACGCTGGACGCCGCCGCCTGCGGCGTCTTTTCCGGCGACCAGGTCCGGGCCGTCGGCGCCTTCGCCCTCCTGGCCGCCCGCGTCGTGGCGGCCGAGGAGGCCGCGGACCGCCTCGCCCTCCGGGTGGAACGGCTCGCCGCCGAGCGGGCCAGCCTCGACCCGGAAGGGCCCGCGGGCGCGACCCTGGTGGGGAGGAGTCCCTCCTTTCGGGCGGCGGTGGAGCGCCTGCGGCTCGTCGCCCCGACCCCGGCCGCGGTCCTCGTCACCGGGGAGACCGGCACCGGGAAGGAACAGGCGGCCCGGGCGGTCCACCAGTGGTCCCCCCGGGCCCGGGGACCGTTCATCGCCCTGAACTGCTCCGCCCTCCAGCCGGAACTCGCCCTGTCGGAGCTGTTCGGCCACGAGAAGGGGGCGTTCACCGGCGCCCACCGGCGCCGCGCCGGACGCTTCGAGCTGGCGGACGGGGGCACCCTCTTCCTGGACGAGATCGCCGAGCTGCCCCCCGGCGCCCAGGCGCAGCTCCTGCGGGTCCTCCAGGAAGGAACCTTCGAGCGTGTCGGCGGGTCGATCACCCTGCGGTCCGACGTGCGGATCGTCGCCGCCACCCACCGGGATCTCGCGGAGGAAGTGCGGCGGGGCAGGTTCCGGGAGGACCTGCTGTTCCGGATCGGGGTCTTCCCGGTGCACCTGCCTCCCCTCCGGGAGCGGCCGGGAGACGTGGCGCTCCTGGCCGCCCACTTCCTTTCCCGCCTGCGGGAAAGGCTCGGCATGCCGGAACTCGCCCTCGCCGGCGACGCCCTCCGGGCCCTCGAGGCCCACGACTGGCCGGGAAACGTCCGGGAGCTGGCGAACGTCCTCGAGCGGGCGGCGATCCTCGCCGGGGGGCGGCGGATCGAGCCGCGGCACCTGGACCTCTCGCCCCCGGGTGCGCCGGAAACCCGGGGGGCCGGGTCCTCCCCGGCTGAAACGCTCGTGGTGCCACCCGGCTACCGGCTCCCCCGGAACCTGTCCCGCCTGGACCGGGTCCAGGCGGAGGAGATCCTGCGGGCTCTCGGGGAGGCCGGCGGCAGGATCGCGGGAAAGGGAGGCGCGGCGAGCCTGCTCGGGCTGCCGCCGGGCACCCTCCGCAGCCGGATCGCCCGCCTCGGCCTGCGGTCCTAGGCGTTCTCCCGCTTCCGGACGGCGCAGCTCCACCAGCGGACGGGGTGGGTCTCTCCCGGGGCCACCCGGGCCAGCGCCGCGTCGATCCACGCGTCCCGCTCGGCCAGGGGCGCGACCGGGTAGAGCCGCCCGCCGAACGCCGGCAGCCGCACCAGGTCCGCGAGTTCCCGGGCGGGCACCTCCACGTCGTCCAGGCGTTCCCCGCACGGTTCGAGCCCTGCCTCCCGGGCGAGCGCCAGGAGGTCCTCCCGGCGCCGGACGGGCCCGGCGGGGGCCGGTTCCCGGTGAAACCGGCGCTCTCCCTCCCGGGCCAGCGCCACCTGGAGGGGGGTCGGCGGGAGGTCCGGCACGTCACCCAGCTGGGCGGCGGGAACGTTCCAGGCGAAGCGGCCCCCGGGCCGCAGGACACGGGCGATCTCCCGGAAGCACTCCCCGAGGGGGACGAAGTGCCAGAGGGCGGCGGAGCAGGTTCCCCCGTCGAAGACCCGGTCCCGGAAGGGAAGCGCTCCCGGCCGGGTGACCACCGCCCCGGCCGCGCCCGGGGGAAGGCGGCAGAGCGCCACCCGCAGCATCTCCCGCGAGCCGTCCGCGAGGGCCAGGAGCAGGTCCGGACCTGCCCGGGCCAGCAGCCGCTCGGAGACGATCCCGGTCCCCGCCGCGAGGTCGAGGATCCGCTCGCCGGGCCGGGGGTCCACGAGGTCGACGAGCATCCCGGCCAGGAAGCGGTAGAGCACCCCTTCCGCCGCGATTTCCCCGTAGGCCTCCGCCGCGCGGGGATCGTCCCAGGAATCCGGCCCCGGCGAACCCCCCACCGTGGTCAGGCGCGGCTCCCGGCCCAGGCCCGGGCGAGGAACTCCACGAGGTCGGCCGCGGCGACCAGGACGCCCGGGTCGAGGTTTTCCGGTACGTCCCGCCGGGTGTGGATCGCCAGGACCGCCGGCGAAACGCCCCCGCAGGTCAGCGTGACGACCCCCCGGCACACCCGCTCGAGCACCGTGGCGTCCGTTGCCGCGCCCGGCGGCAGGCACACCCGCCGGGCGGGGATGCCCGCCTCCGCCGCCCGTTTCAGCGTCCAGGCGACCGCCGGGCGGTGGCCGACGACCCCGACCGGGCCCGGCCCCCCCACCGACTCCAGGTTGATCACCAGGGTCTGCTCGAGATCCCACAGGAGGGCGTCCCTCCGGGCGAGGTTCCGGACCCCGGCGAGCATGTCCTCCTCGCCCCCGGTGAAGACGACGACGAGCTCGGTCCAGGGGGGCGGGTCCGCCACGAAGCGACGGGCGGCCTCCAGGGCGACGGCAAGGGAGCCGGCGTTGTCCAGGGCCCCCGGCGAGTCGTTGCCGAAGGAGAGCGCGGCCAGGCCGAGAAACGCCAGCGCCCCCGCCCCGGCCAGGAACCGGCCTGCGCCGTCGCCGGCCCCCTCGTCCGGCGAGAGCCAGGAAAGGAGCGTGCCCGCCAGCCCCGCCCCCCCGGCGGCGGCGAGGGCACCCCGCGCCAGGAGGGGCAGGTTCTGGGACTTCGTGTCGTGGTGGGCGACCAGGACCACCCGCCGGTCCGGTTCCTCGACGGGGAGGCGGGCGACCAGGTTCGCGGTCCCGGTTTCCTGCCGCCCGTGCTCGAACAGGGAATCGGCCCGCAGGAGGGAGCGCAGCAGGGAGAACCCCGCGGCGGCCGCGGTCCCGGAGGCGACGATCTCCGGCGGCCGCTTCCGGCCGCGCCACCCCAGGGCGCAGGCCCCCGCCAGTGCGGCCATCGCCAGCCGGTAGACGAGGATCGGCCCCCCGCGGCGGTAGCGGACCTCGTCCTCGTCCACCTGGAGACCCGCCTCCCGGAGCAGCTCCCGCAGGCGGGCCCGGACCCGCTCGTCCCCGGGGCTCCCCGCCGCCCGGGGGACGGCGAGTTCCCGCACCGTCGCGAGCAGGTCGGGGATCTCGCGGTGCTCGTCCATGGTCGGCCTCCCTTTTTCCGGCCCGCCCGGGCCGGGTCCCGGGGAGAAGCTAGTGCTGGGCGCTCACCGTGACCTTCATCTTCTTCACCAGCGGGATCGCGTAGTTCAGGGTGATCCGCTGGATCCGGGCCTGCCCCGCCCGTCCCCGCCAGATCCGCTTCCGGAAGACGAACTCGTCGATGACCGCGTCGTTCCGGTCGAGGAGGGTGACCTGGACGTTCAGGGTCCAGGCCTGGTCGCCCGGGTTCTCGGCGAAGACGGTGTACCGGACCCAGGAGAACCGGGTCTCTCCCCCCGGCGGGGGCAGCAGCTCCCGGAGGAGCGGCTTCCGGTCCCGGACCACCTGGATCGAGGTGACCCGCAGGTCCCCGACCTGGAGATCGAGGTTCACCGCCCGGTCGAGGGCGAACGGCACCGTCTTCGTGGCCACCAGGCCCGCCGCCGGGGCGGGCGCCGCCGCGGCGACCAGGCAGGCGAGAACAACCGGGACCAGGGTCGGGATGGTCGCGTGGCGCATCGGGATCTCCTCCGTTCCGGACGGGCCCGGACGGGTCCGCGGCCGGCCGGAACCATGGTACCCCGCGGGCCGCGCCGGGCGAAACTGGACGCGCCCCGGGCGGATCCCTAGATTCGCCCCGAGGAACGTGGCCCCGGCCATGGAGGAGACGCGTGAGCGAAGCGACGACGGACGCGACCCTCCACGAGCTGCGCCTGCTGCTCGAGGAGGAGATCGAGGCCGGGCGACTTACGCTGCCGGTGATGCCCGACGTGGCCCTGCGGGCCCGGGAGGCCGCCGCCAGCGCGACGACCAGCGCGAAGGACCTGGCCCAGGTTCTCGAGGCCGACCCCGCCCTCGCCGCCCGCATCCTGAAGATGGCGAACTCGGCGATGTACGCCGGGCTCTCGGAAATCCGCGACCTCTCCCACGCGATCGTGCGCCTCGGGGCCGCGATGGTGGTCGCCGTGGTCGTCGGCGCCGCGGGCAAGGAGGTGTTCCGCACGAAAGAACCCTCGTTCCGGGCGCTCCTGCGGGAATCCTGGGAAGCCTCGGTCCACGCCGCCGCGGTCGCCCGCCTGCTCGCGGACCGGGCCGGCCTGCCCCGGGAGGAAGGACTCCTCGCCGGGCTCCTGCACGCCTCCGGGGACCCGATCCTCGTCCAGCTCATCGAGGACCTGGCGGCCCAGGGACGGATCGGCCGCCCCCCCGTCGAGACCGTCCGGGAGCTGCTCCGGCTGCTCGCCCCCCGGGCCGCGGTCCGGCTGCTTTCCAAGTGGGGCCTGCCCGAAGCGATCGTCCGGGCGATCGAGTACCAGCAGGCGCCGGGGGCGGCCCCGGAACCGTTCCGCAAGGCGGCCGCCCTCGTGACCCTGGCCGCCCTGACCGGGCACGGGTCGGTCGCCGGGGAGCCGGCGGACGAGCTCGCGCACACCCTCGGCTCTCACCCGGCGGCCGGGCTGCTCCTTCTCGACGAGGAGGTGGCGCTGGATCTCCTCGAGCGGGCGCGGGAAGAGGGCCGCGAGATCGCCCGGGCGTTCACCTGATGGACGTTGGACGGGCGTTCAACTTTCGGGCCGACGGCCCTCAATGCGAGAAGGTTCCGGCCGATGAAGGATACCGGGGGGAACGGAAGGCGCCGGGCCCCGGGCAGGAGACCAGGATGCGAGACAGTCGAGGCTACACGCTGACCGAGATCATCGTGGCGGTGGCGGTGATCGCCATCCTCGCCGGCGCGATGACCCCCCTCATCTTCAAGCAGATCGAACGGTCCCGGGCCGCCCGCGCCCGCCAGGACCTGGACGCCGTCAAGGCCGCCTTCCTCCAGTACCGGGCCGACACCCAGTACTGGCCCTGCAGCTGGGACGCCTCCACCAGCAACAACGTCAAGGGCTGGTTCACCGGCTACTACTGCCTCTACGAGGACGACCACCGCCACGGCTGGGACGGCCCCTACCTCGACAGGTCCGGCGGCCAGGTCAACGGCCACTACCGCGCCGCCGTCTACCAGGACGGACAGTGGACCGGCGTCGTCGACCCCTGGGGACGCCCCTACATGGTCTACGAGGCCAACACCTCCACCTCCGGCGCGGAGTACGGCGCCGTCGTCCTCTACTCCGTCGGCAAGAACGGCCGCGCCGATACCGCCGACGCCGACCTCCTCCAGGGGAACGCCTCCGGCGACGACGTCGTCGTCCTCGTCACCCGCCGCGCCGCGGACTGACGCCGCGGACCCGGAGCACGGAGGGACCCGGATGCCCAGCGGAATCGCGCACGTCGGCGAGCTGCTCCCGCGCCTGCGGGCGGCGATCGAGGCGGGGGAACTGACGATCCCGGTGATGCCGGAGACGGCGATCCGGGTGCGGGAGGCGGCGGACGATCCGGCCACCACCGGCCGGGACATGGCCCGGATCCTCGAGGCGGACCCGGCCCTGGCCGCCCGGGTGCTGCGCCTCGCGAACTCGGCGCTCTACGCGGGACGGACCGAGATCAAGGACCTGACCCACGCGATCGTCCGCCTGGGGTCCTCCACGGTCGTGTCCCTGGTCGTCGGCGCCGCGGGCCAGGAGGTCTTCCGGTCCCAGGCGCCGGAAGCGGCGGCGATCCTCCACGACGCCTGGACCCGCTCCATCTACGCGGCGGCGATCGCCTCCCTTCTCTCGGACCGTTTCTACATTCCGCGGGAGGAGGGACTGATCGCCGGGCTGCTCCACGCCGCCGGCGAACCGATCCTCCTCCAGCTCGTCGAGGACCTGGTCGAGCGGGGAGACATCGAGCGACCGGATCCCGCGGACCTCAGGGACCTGCTCGCCGAGCTCGCGCCGGAAGCGGGAGTCCGCCTGCTGGAGGCGTGGGACATCCCCGGCCCGGTGGTCGCCGCGATCGCCCACCAGCGCGACCCGGCGGGGGCCGACGAGGTGGACCGCCACCGGGCGGCGATGGTCGCCCTGGCGGCCACCGGTGGCGCGGGGTTCCTGGCGGGGAAGCAGCCCCACGAGCTGGTGGGAGAACTGCTCGACCACCGGGGCAACGACATCCTCGGGCTCGACCAGCTGACGATCGGGAGCCTCCTCGAAAAGGCGGTGGAGCACGGCCGGGAAATGGCCCGCGCGTTCTCGTCCTGACCCCTTCTCAAGAACCGGTACGGGCGTCCGATGAGGCGGGTGGAAGAGCCCGGGCGGGACCCGTGTCTCCCGGTGACCGGCGGAACGCCCGGGACGGACCCGGAGGAGAACGCGAGATGCGAGACAGTCGAGGCTACACGCTGACCGAGATCATCGTGGCGGTGGCGGTGATCGCCATCCTCGCCGGCGCGATGACCCCCCTCATCTTCAAGCAGATCGAACGGTCCCGGGCCGCCCGCGCCCGCCAGGACCTGGACGCCGTCAAGGCCGCCTTCCTCCAGTACCGGGCCGACACCCAGTACTGGCCCTGCAGCTGGGACGCCTCCACCAGCAACAACGTCAAGGGCTGGTTCACCGGCTACTACTGCCTCTACGAGGACGACCACCGCCACGGCTGGGACGGCCCCTACCTCGACAGGTCCGGCGGCCAGGTCAACGGCCACTACCGCGCCGCCGTCTACCAGGACGGACAGTGGACCGGCGTCGTCGACCCCTGGGGACGCCCCTACATGGTCTACGAGGCCAACACCTCCACCTCCGGCGCGGAGTACGGCGCCGTCGTCCTCTACTCCGTCGGCAAGAACGGCCGCGCCGATACCGCCGACGCCGACCTCCTCCAGGGGAACGCCTCCGGCGACGACGTCGTCGTCCTCGTCACCCGCCGCGCCGCGGACTGACGCCGCGGGCGGACGCGCCGGGGAAGCGGCCGATGGCGATCCTTCGCTTCGGGGAGCGGCTGGTCCGCGCCGGGGTGATCACCCCGGAACAGCTCGAGACGCTCCTCGCCGAGCAGAAGGGGACCGACCTCTCGATCGGGCAGCTCGCCGTCCGGCTCGGGTTCGCCACCCCCGAGCAGATCGCCGAGGTGCTCGCCGAGATGACCGGGCTGCGCTACGAGTCCCTCGCCCGGCGCCGCCCGGACCCGGAGCTGGCCGGCCTGGTGGACGAGGAGTTCGCCCGGGAGCGCCAGCTCGTCCCGATCGCCCGGGAAGGCGGCCGCCTCACGATCGCCCTCGCCAATCCCCTCGACGTGGTCTCCATCGACGCCGTCCGGGAACGCACCTCCCTCGACGTGGAGGCGGTCGTCTCTTCCGACCGGGAGATCCGGGCCTTCCAGGACGAGCTCTACGGCCGGCCGGACGGGACCGACAGGTTCGAGGGGCTGGTCGAGGCGGCCCGCCGGGCCCTGCTCGACCGGGACGAGCGGGGCGGACGGGAGCTGGGACCGGTCCGGGAGCTGGTGGACGAAATCCTCCGGGAAGCGGTCCGGAGGCGGGCGACCGACGTCCACGTCGAGCCCGAGGAACGGGCGGTCCGGGTCCGGTACCGGGTCGACGGGATGCTCGTCCCCGCCGTCACCCTGCCCCCGGACCTCCGGGCCACGGTGACCGCCCGGCTGAAGATCCTCGCGAACCTGGACATCTCCGAGTCCCGCCTGCCCCAGGACGGGCGGATCCGCACCGAGCTCGAGGGCCGCACGATCGACCTGCGGGTCTCGACGATCCCCTGCGTTCACGGGGAGAACGTCGTCCTGCGCCTCCTCGACAAGACGAACGTCGTCAAGGGACTCGACCGCCTGGGCATGTCGCCGGGGGACCTCGAACGGTTCCGTGCCCTGCTGGCCACCCAGGCGGGGATGATCCTCGTGACCGGCCCCACCGGTTCCGGCAAGACGACGACCCTCTACTCCACCATCGCCTCGCTGGACGCCGAGCGGTTCAAGATCGCCACCCTCGAGGACCCGGTCGAGTACGAGCTGCCCCTGGTGCGCCAGTCCCAGGTCCACGAGAAGGCGGGATTCACCTTCGCCGCCGGCCTGCGGGCCCTGCTGCGCCAGGACCCGGACATCATCTTCGTCGGGGAGATGCGCGACGCGGAAACCGCCTCCATCGCGGTCCGGGCGGCTCTCACCGGCCACCTGGTGTTCAGCACCCTCCACACCACGTCCGCCCTCGCCACCCTGGCCCGCCTCGACCAGATGGGCATTCCCCAGGACCTCGTGATCACGTCGGTCCGCGGGATCCTCGCCCAGCGCCTGGTGCGGGTCGTCTGCCAGGCGTGCGCGGAGCCGGACGACCCCGACCCGCTGGTCCTGCGGCGCCTGGGCCTCGGGCCGGGCGACCTGGAGGGCGCGTCCCTGCGCCGGGGCGCCGGCTGCGCCCGCTGCCGCGGAACCGGTTTCCGGGGCCGGACCGGCCTCTACGAGCTGGTCGTGATGACCCCCGACCTGGCGGACGCCTTCGCGGCCGGCGCCCCCCCCGGTGAGCTGGCCCGCCTCGCGGCGGCGGCCGGCACCCGCTTCCTCCGGGACGACGGCCTCGCCAAGGCCGGGGCCGGGATCACGACCCTCGAGGAGGTTCTCCGCGCCACGGCCGACGCCCCGGTCCGGGCCGGGGCGCCGGCCGCCCGGGAGACGGCCCATGCCTGAGTTCGCCTGGCAGGCGCGGTCCCCCGCGGGGGACGTCGTCCGGGGGACCGGGGAGGCGCCCGACCCGGTGGCCCTCGCCCGGTCTCTCCGGGAACGGGGCCTCGTCCTGACCCGGGCGCGGTCGACGCACCGGCGGGCCCGCCGGGGACCCTCCCGCCGCACCCGTCTTCGCCGCAAGGAACTGATCCTGCTGACCCACCAGCTGGCGGATGCCCTGGGCGCGGGGATTCCGCTGGTCGAAACCCTCGCCGAGTTCGCGCGGACCTGGCCGCACCCCCGCGTCCGGGAAGTGCTCGACCGGGTGCGGGGAGAGGTCGAAGCGGGCGGCGGATTCGCGGCAGCCCTCGCCCGCTGGCCACGGGCGTTCCCCCCGGCCTGGGTGGAGGCGGTGCGGGCCGCGGAGGACTCGGGCCGGCTCGACCGGGTGTTCGCCGAGCTGGCCGAGGACCTGGAGTGGCAGGACGAGATGGCGTCCCGGGTGACGTCCGCCCTGCTCTACCCGGCGATCCTGCTGGTGGCGGTGGCCGGGGTGGCCACCCTCTTCGTGACCGTCCTCTTCCCCAAGCTCCGGCCCCTGTTCGAGGCGACGGGAATCGAGCTGCCCCTCGTCACCCGGATCCTCCTCGGGATCTCCGACCTGGCCGTCCGCTGGTGGACCCTGCTGCCCCTGGTCCCCGCGCTTCTCGTGCCGGGCACGTCCCTCGCCCTGCGGACCGGGCCCGGGCGTCTCGCCTGGCACCGCCTCCTGCTGGCCCTGCCGGGGATCCGGCGGGTGACCCGCCACCTGCTGGCGGCCCGCTTCGCCCGCACCGCGGCGACCCTGCTCGACGCGGGGACCTCGATGCCCCGTGCCCTGCACGTGGGGGGAGCCGGCGTGGACAACATCCCGTTCACCCGGGCGATCGAGCGGGCCCGGGAAGACGTCGTCGCCGGCAGCAGCCTGGCCGACGCGCTGGAACGGACGTCGTTCTTCGGCCCCCTGGACGTCCGCATGGTCTCGGTGGGAGAGCGCTCGGGAACCCTGGTCCGGGCCCTCGGCAACCTGGCCCGCCTCCACGAGCGGCAGGCACGGCGGGCGATCCAGGCGGCCGTCACCCTGCTCGAACCGATCCTGCTGGTGCTGATGGCGGCGATCGTCCTCGGCCTCGCCCTTTCCGTCTTCCTGCCGATCTACCAGTCGATCGACGCGATCGGGAGGTGAGACCGATGGGAAGCGCGGGAGGAACCCGGGGATACACGCTCAGCGAGATCGTCGTCACGCTGGCGATCGTGACGATCCTCGCCGGCACCCTCGCTCCCCTCGTGACCCACCAGGTGGCGAAGGCCCGGCGCGCCCGGGCCCTGCGGGACATCGCGGCGATCGCCCAGGCGATCCAGGCGTTCCGGCAGGACGTCCGGTCGTTTCCCGACAGGAGCGGCGGATCGCCCGGCGTGCTCGGCTACCTGCTGACCGCCGGCGCGGCACCCGGGGGGCTCGGATCGTGGCAGGGCCCGGCGGGCCGGACCGCCCGGCACCTGGTGGACAACGATCCTCCCGGCGCGGACTACCCCGAGAGCGGCTCGACCGCCTGGCGGGGCCCCTACCTGCCGAACGACCCGGTGGACCCCTGGGGTCACGCCTACGTGGTCTCGGTCGCGGGGATGCGGGGGGACGCGGGGGTCCGCGGATGGATCCTTTCCGCGGGGCCCGACGGAGTCCTGCAGACGGACGACGGGGACGACGCGATCCCGGCCGGGAGCGACGACGTCGGCTGGAGGCTGCGGTGACCGGCCGGGAGCGGGGTGCGAGTCTCCTCGAGACGATGGCCTCCGTGGCGATCCTGGTGGTGCTCGCGACGGCGGCCGTTCCGGGCGTCCTCCGGCTGCTCGAGCAGCGCGAGGAGGAGGCGTGCCGGGCCCGCCTGGACGCCATCGCGGACGGCCTGCGGTCCTTCTGGCGGGATCACGGGAGGTTCCCCACGGCGACGGAAGGGCTCGGCGCCCTCCTCGCGGACCCGGGAACCGGCCGCTGGCGCGGGCCCTACCTGCGGGCGCCCGCGCCGGGCCTCGACCCCCTGGCCGATCCCCGTGGCCATCGTTTCTCCTACTCGCCGTCGGGGGACGGCGCCCGGGTGGTCCCTCCCGGGTTCCCCGCCCTCGCCCGGACCGTGCTCCCCGGGGGCGCGGCGTCCGGGCTCGTGGCGCGCGCCGGGGCGGAACTCGCGCTCGTCGCCGCCGCCGCCGAGCGGTGGCGAGAGACCCGGGGCAGCTGGCCGGGAAGGATCGACGACCTGGCGTCCCTCCTCGGCGCCGACCTCCTGCGGGATCCCTGGGGACGTCCCTACCGGCTCGACACGTCCCACCTGGTTCCCTGGTCGGTGGGGCCGGACGGCCGCCCGGGGACGGCCGACGACGTCTACCCGGTCGGGTGGGATCCGGACGCGGTTCCCGCCGCCGAGCCCCCCCCGGACGGGGGAACGGAGGGCGGCGGCGTCACGCCGGCGGACGAGCTGGACGCCGCGATCGCCGCCGAACTGTCCGCCTGGCGCCGGGAACTCCGCGCGTACCTCTCCTCCCTGGCGGACCCGGGAACCACCTGGGAGGAGCGCTACGACCACCTGGGGCGCGCCGTCTACCACGCCCTGCGCTGGCAGGGCCTGCGGCGTCGCCGGGCGATGGAGGGTTGACCGGTGGCCGCCCGGGACCAGCGGGGACTCTCCCTGCTCGAGGCGATGGTCTTCGTCGCCGCGGCGGCAATGCTGGCCGCGGCGGCGATGCCCCTCGCCCTGCGGGTGCTGGAGCTGCGCGAGGAACGCGCCCTGGACCGGAGGATGGAGGTCCTGGCGCAGGGGCTCCTGGCGTTCTACCGGGACCACGGGCGGCTGCCGACGGAGGACGAGGGACTGGCGGCGCTCCTCGCGGACCCGGGAACCGGCCGCTGGCGCGGTCCCTACCTGCCGCTGGCCGACCGGGACCTGGTCCTGCGGGGCCCCCGGGGATCGGCGATCACTTGGCATCGCGCCGGCCGGGCCGGCGTGCTGGGGAGCGCGGCGTTTCCGGGCGTGACCCGGACCGTGAACCCGGCGCCGGTGGACCTTGCCTTCCGCCGCATCGCGATCCGGGAGCTGCGGGCGCTGAAGAGGGCGGCCCTCGCCTACCGGGCCGAGAACGGCGGCCTGCCGGGTTCCGTGGCGGACCTGGTTCCCGCGCGCCTGGGCGGAGATTTCGCCCTCGACCCCTGGGGCCGGCCCTACGCCATCGACCCGGACGCGGGGGAGATCCGCTCGGCGGGGCCGGACGGGTCAGCGGGAACCGCCGACGACGTGGTCCTCCCCCTCGGGGTGACGGGGGCGGCGACGGGCTTGTCCGGCATCCCGGCTCCGCCCGCCTTCACGCCGACGAGCCCGGGGGACAGGGCCCGGGCCGAGGAGGAGCAACGGGCCCTGTTCCGGCGGTACCGGCGGGAAGCGGCGGCCGCCCGGGACGGAACACCGGCGGGCGCCGAGCGGTCCGCCACGCTGCGCGGTCTCGCGCTCTACCACCTGTACCGCGCGATCGGGATCCGGAGGGACCGATGAAACGGGGAAGCCGCCGCCGGGACGGTTTCACCCTGGCGGAGGCGGTCGCCTCCCTGGCGATCGCCGCGATCCTCGCCGCGGCGGCGGTGCCGGCGGTGCTGCGGCTGATCGAGATCTCCGAGGAACGGACGACCCGGGCGCGTCTCGAGCGGGTCGAGGAGGGCCTGCTCGCCTTCTACCGGGACCACGGCCGGTTCCCGACCGACGACGAGGGACTCGAGGCGCTGCTCGTCGACCCGGGAACCGGCTCCTGGCACGGGCCGTACCTGCCCCCGGGAGGAACGGGGGAAAACCCGCTGGAGGATGGCCGGGGCCATCCCCTCGTCTACGCGGGGGGCCGGACGAGCTGCCGGGTCGTCCCCCCCGGGTTCCCCGACCTGGCCGTCGACGGCAGCGCCGCGCCGGTGGTCCTCGAGTGGGTGGCCCGGGCCCGGGAGGAGATCGCCCGGTTGAACGATGCGGCCGAGGACTGGCGGGACGTGCACGGCAGCTATCCCGCGTCCGTGGACGACCTGGTCCCCGGCATCCTCGGGGCGGACTACGGAACCGACCCGTGGGGCCACCCGTACCGGGTCGATGCCGGGCGGGAAACGTTCTATTCCGCGGGACCGGACGGGACACCGGGGACGGCCGACGACGTTCATGCCCCGGGCCTCTGAGCCGATAAGGGAAGAGGAGGGAAAAGGGTGTCCCGGAAACGAGCCAGCATCGGGATCGAGATCGGGCCCGAGGCGGTCCGGGCCGTGGCGCTGGTCGGAAGGAAGCCTCCATTCCGGCTCGCCGGCGCGGAGGACCTGGCGATCGGGGGCCTCGACGAGGTCCCGGCCGCCCTGGCCGAGGTGCTCGGCAGGCTGGGGGCCAAGGGACCCGCCCGGCTGGTCCTCCTCGGCCTGCACGGCAACCACCTCCGGCTGCGGTTCCCCCCGATGCGCCGGGGCGAGCTCGCGGAGGCGCTGGACCTGCACCTGGCGCAGGTCCTCGAGGAACCGCCCGCGGGCCGGCTGATCGGCCGGCGGGTGCGCCGCGAGGACGACGGCGCCCTGGTGATCGACGTGCTGGCGCTGCCCCGGGACCCGGTGGAGACCTGGTGTGCCCAGCTCGCCGCCTCGGGCTTCCCCGTGACCGGCCTCAGAACCCCCGCGGCCGCCGCGCTGGCGGACGATCCCCGCGCCCCCGGGGAGCGGCGGGGCGGTCTCCTGTGGGTGGACGCGGGCGGAACGAGAACCGTCCTCACGTTTCTCAAGGGGGACGAGATCGTCCTGGTGCGGGAGATCCCCCGGAAGGAACCGGAGGAGGACGGCCAGCTGGCCCGGATCGAACGGCGCCTGGCCGACTTCCAGGAGATCGAGCGGTCGATCCTCTACTACCGCCAGCACCACGACCGCGGGGGGGTGAGGACGCTGGTCCTCTGCGGTGATCTCGAGGAGGTGCAGCCCCTCCACGACCAGATCGCTCCGCCCCTGCGGGAACTGGAGGTCGAGATCCGGCTGGTGGACGCCTGGGCACCGGTCGGTGCCGGGCGGGATGCCCTGTCGCCGGGGGCCGGGCCGCGGCTCGCCCTCGCCGCCCGCACGGCGGCCTGGGACGGCGGGTCCGGCCTCGGCATCGTGCCCCCCGCCACCGTGGCGTCCCGGCGCCGGACCCTGCGCCACCGGGCCCTGGCGGGGGCGGCCGCCGCCGCAGTGGCCCTGGCCGGGGGGCTCGCCTGGTGGGAAGCGTCCGCGACGGCCCACCTCCGGGAACGGCTCGCCCTCGAGCGGGCCCGGCTGGCCTCCCTGCCCGCGCCCCCTACCGGTTCCGACAGGCCCGTGGTGCAGGTCCACCCTCCCCGGGCTGCCGACTGGTCCGGGCTCCTGTCGGAGATCGGGGTCCTCGCCCGGCCCGGGATCGACTACGAGGAGCTCGAGCTCGTGATCACCGCGGACGGCCCGGTCGTCGGCCTCGTCGGAACCGCCGGCGGGAAGGACACGCGGGCGACGGGCCTGCTCCTGGCCGGCCTGCACGAGGGGGTCCTGGCCAGCGCATACTCCCGCGGCATCCCCCGCATGGCCGCGGAGACCGACCCCGGGGCCCGCCGCGGGGAACGGGTCCGCTACGCCCTCGAGGGAGCCGTGGACGATCGGCCCGCCCGGCAGGCAGAAGCGGCGGGCCGGGAGCGGGGGCGCCGATGAGTCCCCCGCGCTTCCTGGCCGCCTGGCTGGCCCTCGCCGCCACCGGGACCCTCGCCCTCGGCATCGTGGCCGCCCGGGAGGCGGCCGAACGGGCACGGCTGGAGCGGGATCTCGCCGGGACGAGGGAGGAGATCCGCGTGCGCCTCGGCCAGGCGGAGCGCCACCGGGACCGGGTGGTGGTCCGCGCGCCGTTCGCCACCTGGGCCCACCTGGTCGCCGGCCTCCACGAGGCGGCGGCGACGAGCCGGCTGGACCGGTTCCGGTACGTCACCCTCGGGGTGGTGCCGGTCACCGACCCCGGTGCGCCCCTCCCTACCGCGGACAAGGGGGATCACGGGGAGACCTCCCGGGACGGGGACACCGGCGGCGAGAAGGAGGGGGCCCGGGGAGAGCGCCGGGACCGGGCCCCGGCCACCGCCCCCTACCGGGCCATGCGGGCCCGGGTCGAGGGAGGCGGCACCTACGGGCAGATCGTCTCGTTCGTGCGCGCCCTCGCGGCGGTGGACCCGCCCCTGCAGCTCGACCGGATCGTGCTCCGCGCCGGCCCGGAGGGCCCCACCTTCGAGGCCACCGTCCACCTGGTAACGGCCCTCCCGGTGGAATCTCCCCGGGTCGTCACCCTCGACCGGCTGCCTGCGGCGGAACCCCCGGGCGACCTCGGGGCGGCCCTGGCCGGCCTCGTTCCCGCCGGCGCGGCGCCGGCCCCCGCGGAGGTGGCGAGATGAGCCGCGGCAAGGTGTTCACCCTGGTCGGGCTCGCGGTCGCGGTGCTCGTGTTCGACGCGTGGTTCTTCCTCGGCAACGGGGAGGCTGCCGCCCCGATCGAGGCCGGGACGGAGCCGGGCTCCCCGCGCGGCGGGGAGTTCCACCTCGCGGACCTTCTTCCCGGGGCGGAGCCCGCCCCCACCCCCCGGCCGGCGGCGGTGCCCTGGCACGATCCGGCCACGTGGCCCCTGCCGGAACGGCGTCCGCCCCGGAGGGGACACCCCCGGCCCGGGCTGATGGTCCGGCCCCCGGCACCGGCGGGGGAGGACGGCGCGCGGGCATCCCTTCCGCGGCGGGTTCCCGTGATTCTCTGGCGGCCCGGGGGAGCCCTCGCCCTGGTCGGGAACCGCCTGGTCCGGGAAGGGGACCGGGTGGGGCCCTGGCTGGTGCGGGAGATCCGCCCCGATCGCGTCCGCCTCGTCCGGGCGGACGGAGGCGGAAAGCCCCTCGTCCTCCCCCTCGGCGGGCCCCCGCGCCCGCAACCCGCCGCCGCCTCCCGGGCCGGGGCGGCGGCGCCGGCCCCGGCGCCCTCCCCCGACCCCGCACCACCGGCGGCGCCGGCCCCGGAGGAGGTTCCCTGATGGCTTCCCGGAAGAGAACGCTTTCCCTCCTGGCGGCGGTCCTCGGCCTGCTCCTGGGCGCCTGCGCCTCGGGCACCGCCCGGGGGCCGGCCCGGCCCCTCGCCCGGGTGCCGTCCGGGATCCCCGCCCCCGCGGTGCGGGTCGAGGCTCCCGCCCTGCCCTCCCTCGAGGAAACCGTCCTCGAACCCGGAAACGACGGCCTGGAGCGCCTGGACGAGATCTTCGCCGGTGCCCCGCCGGTGACCCTCAACGTCGAGGATGCCCCGCTGGAGGAGGTTCTCCGGGCCCTCTCCGAGGCGTCCGGCCGGAGCCTTCTCCTGGCTCCCGGCGTCGAAGCCCGGGTCTCGGCGTCGTTCCACGAGACACCGATCCCGCGGATCCTCCGTGCGCTCCTGGGGGACCGGGGGCTCGGCGTGCGGGCCGAGGGGAACCTGGTGCGTATCGAGCCCGCTCCCCTGTCCACGGTCGCCTTCCACCTGTCGCTGCCGGACATGGCGGCGGCCGGCAGCGAGAAGGCGGCGGCCGGCGGTCCCAGCCCGGCCACCTGGAAGACGATCGGGGACGCGGTGAAGCTGGTCCTCTCGTCCCGGGGCGAGGTCCACCTGGACCCCGCCGGGTCCCTCCTCATCGTCCGGGACGTGCCGGCCCGGATCGAGCGGGTGCGGAAGGTTCTCGAGGAAACGGTCGCCCCCCGCCGGCGGCAGGTGACGATCGAGGCCTCGATCCTCGAGGTCGCCCTGGACGACGGCCTGTCCTACGGCATCGACTGGTCCGCCCCCGACCTGCTGGCCACGATCTCCGGCAGCCGGGTGACCGGACGGATCGCGACGAACCTGGTCCAGGACCGGGGAGTGGTGACGTTCGCGATCGACTCCCACAAGCTTTCCGCGCTGTTCCGTGCGCTCCGGGACCGGGGCCAGCTCGAGGTGCTGTCCGCCCCCCGGCTGACCACCCTCAACCGGGTCCCGGCCCGGATCGCGATCACCGAGGAGATCCCCTACTACACCTCCGACTTCAGCGCCGTCGGCCAGGAACCGATCCAGTCGATCCAGGTCGAGTTCCGGGAGGCGGGGGTCGTCCTCGAGGTGACGCCGATCGTCGCCTCCACGGGGGAGGTCACCCTGCTCCTCCACCCGAAGGTGACGGAGCTGACCGGCTGGACCCCGGCCCTGCCGAACCTGCCGCCGAACCCGATCCTGGACGTGCGCGAGGTGACGACCACGGTCCGCGCCGTGCACGGCCAGTCCGTGGTCCTCGCCGGCCTGATCCGCAACCGCTTCCAGGAGCAGCGCCAGGAGGTTCCCGGGCTGGGACGGGCGCCGGGGGTCGGGGCGGCGTTCCGCAACCTTTCCCAGTCCGGGGAGCGCACCGAGCTGGTGATCGTGATCACCCCGGTGGTCGCCGACGCGGAATGGCAACGGCGGGCGCTGAAGAAGGGGCTCGACGACATCGAGGAGCTCCGCCGCCCGTTCACCCCCGGGCCCGTGCGCGGCATCCTCCGGGGGCGCGTGCCCTGACCCCGCCCGTGGTGTAGCGAAGCTTCCAGGGGGCGTGCCCCGGCGCCGAGGGGAGGAGGCCCGCGCCTACCTCCCGCGGGCGGGAAGGGCGGCGCGCAGTGAGGCGGCGTCCCGGAAGGGAACCGTCCGGATCCCCAGTTCGCGGGCCGCCGCGAGGTTCCGTTCCCGGTCGTCGACGAACAGGAGCTCCCCCGGCTCGACGCCGAGCCGGGAGAGCACCCGCCGGTAGTAGGCGGGGTCGGGCTTCCGCGCCCCGACTTCCCAGGACAGGTGGTGCCCGGCGAAGAACCGTTCCAGGCGGAAGCGGCGGGCCAGATCGAGGTACCACCGCGGGTAGTTGGACATCACGTGGAGGGGCGGAGAGCCCCGGGCCGCCAGCTCCCCCAGCAGCTCCTCCATGCCGGGAACGAACCGGTACCGGCGTTCCGCCGCGGCCCGGAAGGCGGCCGGGTCCAGGGGTGGCCGCCCGCTGCCCGGCCGCCAGAACCGGGCCCCCCACTCCCGGTCGTCGATCTCTCCCAGCTCGAGCAGGCGCCAGGCATCCCGGTCCATCTCCCGGTAGACCGTCTCCACCGGGAGGCCGGTCACCTCCTCGATCGCGGGCACGAACGGGTCGACCAGGACCGTGTCCATCAGGTCGAACCCGATGACGCGGATGCCCCGGGGCACAGGGAACCCTCCTTTCCTCCCCGACCATTATGCTGGGGGCATGGCCCGCCACCCGGACCACCCCCCCGCGGAACCCCGTTTCGTGGCCGACGCGATGCTCGGCCGCCTCGCCCGCTGGCTGCGCCTGCTCGGGTGGGACGTGGCCTACGACCCGGGCCTCGGTGACCGGGAGCTTGCCCGCCTCGCCGCCCGGGAGGACCGGGTCCTGCTGACCCGGGACCGGGGCCTCCTCGCCCGGCGCATCGTTCGCCGGGGCCTGCTCGTCCGGGACGACGGCGTGGGCCGCCAGCTGGCCCAGGTTCTCCGGGACCTGGGCCTGGACCCGGACCCCGCCCGGGCGTGGACCCGGTGCAGCCTGTGCAACACACCCACGGAGGAGGTCCCGAAGGAATCCGTGGCAGGACGGGTGCCCGCGTACACGTACGCCACCCACGAACGGTTCCGCCGCTGCCCCGGCTGCGGGAAGGTCTACTGGGGGGGAACCCACCGGGCCCTCGCGTGCGCCGACCTGGTCCGGTGGCTCGGGGAAGGAAAGGCGCCGGGCTGCGGGGGAGACGACCCGGAAAAAGTTCCTTGACGAGCGGGGGGTCGCACCCTACCCTTCCGCACTGCGGGCGGCTAGCTCAGCTGGCAGAGCACCTGCCTTACACGCAGGGGGTCACTGGTTCGAGCCCGGTGCCGCC